>DATIBA010000086.1:0-2395 GCA_035457765.1 Gaiellaceae bacterium | reverse complement strand
GGTTCGAGGTGACGGTCTCGTCGGAGGAGGTGGCCCGCGGAAAACCCGCGCCGGACGTCTTCCTCGACGCGGCCCGGCGCCTGGGTGTTGCTCCGACGGTATGCGCCGCGATCGAGGACTCGGGGAACGGGATCCGTGCGGCGAGCGCAGCGGGGATGCACGTGATCGCGATTCCGAACCGCCGCTACCCGCCGCCAGCGGATGCGTTGGCGCTCGCGGACCTCGTGCTCGACACGCTCGCCGAGCTCACGGTCGAGCGCATTCGAGAGCTGGAGGGGTAGGCATCGCTGGGGCCACCAACCTCCTCCCCACGTCGAGCATAACCCCGAGGTGCTCGCACATGGGAAACGGCTCTGTGCCGAAAGAGTGGAAGCCGAATGCGGCTACTCGACGCGGCCGAGGAGCACGCAGGCGTTGTGCCCGCCGAGTCCCATCGCGTTCGACAGCGCCACGTCCACCTCCACCCGTCGCGCCTCGTTCGGCACGTAGTCGAGGTCGCACTCGGGGTCCGGGTTCCGGTAGTTGATCGTCGGCGGAAGCACGCCGTCGTGGAGCGCGCGGACGCACATCATCGCCTCGACCGCACCCGCGGCCCCGAACAGGTGCCCAAGCACCGATTTCGTGGAGGAGACGGCGAGCCCGTACGCGTGCCCTCCGAAGACGTCCTTGATGGCCTTCGTCTCGGCGAGGTCGCCCTGGGGCGTCGACGTCCCGTGCGCGTTGATGTAGCCCACGCGCTCGGGCGCGACTCCCGCCCGCGAGAGCGCGGCCCGCATCATCTCCCCGACGCCGACCGACTCGGGATCGGGCTGCGCCATGTGGTGCGCGTCGTTGGACGTGCCGTAGCCGAGCACCTCCGCGTACACCCGTGCCCCACGGGCCTGCGCGCGCTCGAGGTCCTCCAGGAGCAGGACGCACGCACCCTCGCCCATGACGAATCCGGCGCGCGTCGCGTCGAACGGCCTCGACGCAAGCGTCGGATCGTGCTCCTCGGCCACGAGCCCGCGCATCGCACAGAACCCCGCGAGGATCACCGGATGCATGCACGACTCGGTGCCGCCCGCCAGGACGACGTCCGCATCGCCGCGCCTGATCGTCTCGGCGGCCTCGCCGACCGCATGTGAGCCCGTGGCACACGCGGAGACGGGGGCGTAGTTCGGGCCGCGCAGTCCGAGATCGATCGCGATCTGACCGCTCGCGGAGTCGACGAGCACGTTCGGGAGGAACCACGGCGACACGCGTCCGTGTCCCCGGTCGCGCAGGACGTCGTTTTGCTCGAGGACGCCGACGACGCCGCCGATCGCCGAGCCGACGAGGACGCCGGCACGCGCGGGATCCACACCGTCGACGCCGGCGTCGGCCCACGCCTCGCGTGCCGCCGCGACGGCGAGCACGACGTTGCGCTCGAGTCGCCGCGCATCCTTCGGTCCCACGACCGCCTTGGCGTCGAACCCCTTTACCTCCGACGCGATCCGGACCGGGTACCCCGTCACGTCGAACGACTGGATCCAGTCCACCCCGCTCCGTCCGGCGACCGCGCCGTCCCAGGTCGAATGCGCGTCGAGGCCGAGCGGCGTAACCGCCCCGAGACCGGTGACAGCCACGCGACGCATCGGCGTAGCCTACGGCTCGACGCGGGTCACGCTCTGCACACCGTCGAGCGAGCGATCGAACGATGCGATCTGCGTGATCGCGGATGCCTCGGCGAGGGCAACGAGATACGCGTCGGCGAAGTCGATACGGTCGCGCTCGTACACGTCGAGAGCACGGAGCAGACGCGCTCGATTCTCGAGCTCGATCGCTGGGAACTCGACGGTTGCGCGCACACCCTGAGCAACGTCGGCGCGGGATGCGCCGTAGACGGATTGCAGGACGTAGACGGTCTCGGCGACCACGACGTCCGCGAGGCGCAGTTGCTCGGCTCCAAAGAGGAACGCGGTGGCTCGCTGTCCTTGATCCGGTGGGTCCTGAGTCAGGTGGCGGACGATGACGTTCGTGTCGACGAACGCTCTCACGCGAGGCGTTCGCCACGAGCTCGCCGCATGCGTTCCATGATCTCGTCCCAGCTGGCGCCCCGAAGCTCGGCCGGTACGGGAATCGAGCCCGCGAGCTCGAGCAGATTCGGCGTGCGCGCGAGGAGCGCATGGCCGTTCTCGACGCGGAAGAGAACCCTGTCCCCCGGGGCAAGACCGAGTGCCTCACGGAGCGCCTTGGGCAGCGTGATCTGTCCCTTCGACGTGACCTTCGCAGACATGTCCATTCCTTACCTCCTCGTGAGAGTAAGGATAGCTCTCGACCAGGCGCTCGTCGATACGCTCCTCGAGCCATGGCCCGTTCGCGCATCGGCCCCCGCGAGCCCGTCGAGCGGCCGCCCGACCTCCACCCCGGGATCCCC
>DATIBA010000085.1:0-3887 GCA_035457765.1 Gaiellaceae bacterium | reverse complement strand
CTTCGCGCCGCGCAAGCCTCGAAGCACGTGGTCGACCTCGAACAAGGAACGTGTGGCACGGCTCGAGCGCGAGGGGCTGCTCGCCCCGGCCGGGATCGCCGCCATCGAGGTCGCGAAGAAGAACGGCTCCTGGAATGCGCTCGACGCGGTGGAGCGACTCGAGGAGCCGCCAGATCTCGCCACGGCCCTCGACGCGGAGGCCGCGGCCCGCGAGAACTGGAAAGGCTTCAGTCCGTCCTCGCGCAAGGGGATCCTCTGGTGGGTCGCGAGCGCGAAGCGCCCGGAGACGCGCGCAAAGCGGGTCGAGCAGACCGTCCGCATGGCGGCGAAGGGGCTGCGCGCACAGTTCGACCGCGAGTAGCCGCCCGCCCGCGGTTCAGCGACTCGAACCGATGCTCGAGGTCCTCGCGGCTCGTCGTGAAGAAGACGACGACACGGGCCTCGGCTTCGCACCGAGCTTCTGCGCGAGCGGTGTACCGGAGTAGTCCGTGCTCGACACCCTTACACGAGCGCTCCGAGCCCGTCGAGCAGGCGACCGACCTCTTCCTCGGTGTTGTAGTGGACGATGCCCGCACGCACCGCGCCGTCGTCGAGGCCGAGGTGCTTCATGGTCTCGACGGCGTAGTAGTTGCCGTGCCAGACCGCCACCTCGCGATCCGCAAGGAAACTCGCAACCTCGGCCGGGGTACGCCGCGGCACGTTGAAGCAGAACGTGGGCACGCGGCCGTTCATCGTCCGTAGGCCGTAGAGCTGCACGTCCTCGGGCAGGCCGTCGAGGAAGCGTTCTCCGAGCGCCCGCTCGTGCGCCTTGAGCGCTTCCCACCCGAGCGAGTCGACGTAATCGACCGCGGCCACGAAGCCGGCGAGAAGCTCGTGCTGGCTCGTTCCGAGCTCGAAGCGGCGCCCGACTGGATGATCTGCCGCCGGCCGCACTTTGTACGGTCGCCAGGACTCCAGCAACGCGTGCTTTCCGAACGCGAGCCCCATGTGCGGGCCGAAGAACTTGTACGGCGAGCAGATGAGGACGTCGACGTCCCAGGCGGCGACGTCGATCGGCCCGTGCGGTGCGAAGTGGACGGCGTCGGCCCAGGCGAGGGCGCCGGCGTCGTGCGCGAGCTCGACCACGCGGCCGACGTCCGGTGCGGTTCCGACGGAGTTCGCAGCGATGGGGAACGCGACGACGCGCGTCCGTGGTGAGAGCTGCGCGGCGAGGTCGTCGTAGTCGAGCTCGAGCTCGTCCGTCAGACTCGCGGTGCGCACGACGATGCCGAGGTCGCGCGCGATCTCCAGCCACGGCGCAACGTTCGCGTCGTGGTCGAGCGCCGTGACGACGATCTCGTCACCCGCGCGCAGCGTGCGCGCGAAGGCGCGCGTGAGGAGGAAGTTGAGCGCGGTCATGCTCGGGCCGAAGGCCACCTCGCCGGCAGAGCATCCGAGAAACGCGCCCGCACGGTCGTGTGCCAGTTCGACCAGCTCATCGGTCCGCCTGCTCGTCTCGTACGGCGCGCCGATGTTCGCATTGTCCTCGCGCAGGTAGCGGGCGATCGCGTCGATCACGTTGTCCGGGCACTGCGTGCCGCCCGGCCCGTCGAAGAACGCGAGCCGGCGGTCGAGAGCCGAGAAGCGCGCTCGCACGGATGTGACGTCGAGTAGTGCGGTGCTCACGAGCCGAGCTCCTCCCCGTTGACGGTCCAGTGGTGGCGTGGCGGCGGCGTCAGCGAGTTACTGACGAAGCAGCCGCGCTCGGCCTTCTCGACGAGCTCGTCGATGACCTCGCGCGCGGGGCGCGGGTCGAGCTCGATGTCGAGCTCGGACTCGATGTCGACGAACGCGTACAGCCCGTCCGCGTCGCGTTTCGTGACCGTCCCGCGCGCGCGGCCCGAGCCCACGACGTCGAGCCCGGCCCTTCGGGCCGAGTGATCCATGCTCCCGAGCGTGCAGCGAACGAGCGCCGCCAGCACGAGGTGCTCGGGCCACCATGCGTCCTCGCGTGCGATCGCAGTGCCGCCGAGAGCACTCCGGGAGGATCGGTCGCCGTCGACGCTCACCTCGAACTCGAGGACTCTCGGCCTGACCGCCATGTGCGCAGCCTACCCGGCGACATCCGGGGCCTGACCTAGGCTGGCGGCGAATGGAGCGACTCCGGACGCTCAGCGAAGCGGAGTGCTACGAGCGCTGCTACGGCTGGCGCCACACCGAGGACACCGTCAAGGTCCTCTACCGCGAGCCCGACCTTCGGATCGAAGAGTCCGACGTCGGCGAGCGTCTCCGCATGCTGCTCGAGCTGCGGTTGGACGCCCGGGACGCCGAAGCGGCCTGACGCGCAGGAGGCAGGATGCGGTTGTGCACCGCGCTGTCGTCTTCGACCTCTGGCAGACGCTCGTGACTCCGCCCGAGGAGGTGTTCCGCGAGTTCCGACGCGGCTGGTCGGAGATGCTCGCCGTCTCGCCCGAACGACTCGACGAGCTGTGGTTCGGAGCCGACACGTACCGGCGGCGCGAGACGGGCCCGATCCGCGCCGCGATCGCGGAGCTCGTCCAGGAGCTCGGCGTCGTGCAGGATCTGGACGAGCTGGTCGCGGGACGGCTCGAGCTCATGCGGCGCGCGCTCGTGCCGGACCGCGATGTCGTTCGGACGTTGAGGGAGCTTCGCCGGCGGCGGACGTCGACGGCACTGATCTCGAACAGCACCGAGGACGTCGCACTGGTCTGGGGCGAGACGCTGTTCGAGGGGCTCTTCGACGCCGCGGTCTTCTCGGCGACGGCCGGCTACATGAAGCCCGATCCGGAGATCTACGAGCTGGCGTTGCGGAGGCTGCAGCTCGATGCCTCGGCGTGCTTGTTCGTGGGGGACGGCGCGAACGACGAGCTCGAGGGTGCGCGCCGTGTCGGGATGACCCCTGTTCTCTTCGACCCTGCCGGGAGTCTGCCGGTGCGGAACGGTGTCCAGGACTGGGTCGGCCTGCGCATTACGGCTATTCCCCAGGTGCTCGATCTCGTCGAGTGAGCGGCTCGGTCGAGAGCGCGGTCCCGGACGTGCTCGGGCCCGGCGTGCGCGTCGTGTTCTGCGGCATCAATCCGGGCCGTGCGAGCGCCGCTGCCGGCGCGCACTTCGCCAACCCCCGGAACGACTTCTGGCGGCTGCTGCACGCCGCGGGTTTCACGTCGAGACTGTTCGCCCCCGAGGAGCAGCACGAGCTGCTGGAGCTCGGGATCGGCCTGACGAACGCTGCCCGCCGAACGACGCGGGGCTCCTCCGATCTCCGTCGGGGCGACTTCGCCGGCGCGGCCGAGCGACTCGAGGAGATCGCGGCCACGCTCCGGCCGCGCGTGATCGCCTTCGTCGGCAAGGCCGCGCACCAGGGCGTGTTTCGCGAGCGTCCCGAGCTCGGACTCCAGAAGCGAACATTCGGAGACACGGCGCTCTTCGTGCTTCCCTCGACCTCCCCGGCCAATGCCGCGGTGCCATGGGAGGAGCGCCTCCGTTGGTTCTCAGCCTTGAAGGAGCTCGTCTGGCCGAGCGCGCCGTGACGGAGTGGGGGTCCGACCCGCGGTGCCGGACCCCGACCGTCACCTCGTCCGAGCGACGTACTTGCCGAGAACGACGTCCCAACCCGAGTCGTAGTTCTCGCGCTTCTCGGCACCGCTGTCGGCGAGATTCTCCCAGCCGCGGTGCTCGAGCTCGACTCGGGTTCCGGCATCCTCCGGCAGGAAGCGAATCTCGACCTCGGTCGGCTCCCCTTCTCGCTTCAGGATGTTCCAGGCGAGGACGAGTTTCGTCGGAGGCTCCCACTCGAGGACGGTCGCCCAGTGTCCCCGCTCGCCGTTCGTCCCGATCTCGTATACCGCTCCACCTACATCGGGCTCGAACACGATCTCGCGGATCGT
>DATIBA010000084.1:0-14440 GCA_035457765.1 Gaiellaceae bacterium | reverse complement strand
AAGGAAGACATCTGCTACGCGACCTCGAACCGTCAGTGGGCGGTCAAGGAGATGCTCCCCGAGATCGACGTGCTGCTCGTGATCGGATCGCGCAACTCCTCGAACTCGAACCGACTGGTCGAGACCGCGCGGGCAGCGGGTACGGCCGCCTATCTCATCGACGACGAGACCGAGATCGACGAGGCCTGGCTCGCGGACGCAGCCACCGTGGGGATCACGTCGGGCGCGTCGGCGCCGGAGAAGCTCGTCAGTCGGGTCTGCAACTGGTTTCGCGCGCAGGGCGTGAACGACATCGAGCCGTTCCGGCTCGTGGAGGAGGACGTGACGTTCCGCCTTCCCATCGAGCTCCGTCGCGAGCTCGAGCTCGCGACGCAGACCTAGCGCCGAACGAGCGCCCGGAGATCTTCGAGCAGGCTCGCCCGGCGAGGTTGAGGCGTGAGGTAGTCCGCAAGCTTCGCTGCGTCCTCCTCGTCGAGCGTCACGGCCGCACGCACGGTTCCACTCTCGTCCCAGACGCTGAAGCGGACGCGCTGCTCGGGAAGGTACCTGGAGACGCGCAGCGCCTTCCTGGAATCGTCGTCCGCACCTCGGAAGAACTCGACGAGCTTGCGGCGCTGCGGGCCGGCACACCAGGGGCAGTAGCGGAACTCGTCCGCGACTTCCCTCTCGCAGTGCTGGCACTGCGTCATGGCCGCAGCATACGACGGTCGAACCGTCTCGGGAAGCTGCCCAGGAGCTCGTGGCTCTGAGCCACGAGCGCCGAATGGCTCAGGCCTTCGCGATCGCGAGCTCGGCGCCATCCGCGTCGACCGAGACCGCGAGCGTCTCACGTGCGATCCACTCCGAGTGCTCGAGGAGGTCGCGGTTCGCCTCGGAAATCGTCAGCCGGATGCGGTCGGTGATCTCCAGGCCCGCCTCCTTGCGCATGGTGTTCACGGTGTGGATGAGGTCGTAGACCCGCCCACGCCGAAGGAGGTCGGAATCCAGCTCGAGGTCGAGGGCGACCGTGACGCCATCGGACCCGGCGACTGCCCAGCCCTCCTTCCCCCGGCGCTCCACGAGCACCTCCTCCGGCGAGAGCTCGTGTCCGGCCGCTCGGAAGCCGCCTCCGGCGAGCTCCTCGAAGTCGCCTGCCTCGAGCGCGGCGCGGACCGCCGCGAGCTCCGAGCCGAGCTTCGGCCCGAGGAGGCGTAGGTTCGGCTTGACGCGCAGCTCGCTCGCCTCGACTTGACCGAACGAGACGTCTTGGACACGCAGCTCCTCTGCGATCTCGTCCGCGTGCGCCTGCGCAAGGCCTGCTCCGTCCACGACGAGCGCACGCAACGGCTGGCGTAGCTTCACTCCCGCCGTCGCGCGCGCCTGCCGACCGAGCTCGACGACGCGGCGAAGCTCCCCGATCTCGGCGAGGAGCGCCGAATCGGGCTCCACCGCGGCGGGCCAACCGGCGAGATGCACGGACTCGGGAGCACCGGCGCAGGGCGCGGTGAGCCGGCGCCAGAGGTGATCGGCGAGGAACGGCATGAGCGGTGAGACGACGCGGAGTCCCTGCACGAGCGCGTACCAGAGCGTTCGCAGCGCCGTCTCGTCGCCGTCCCAGAAACGCCGCCTCGAACGGCGGATATACCAGTTCGAGACGTCGTCGACGAACGACTCGTACGCGCGGACGACGTCCACCGTGAGCCAGCTCTCGTACGCGTCCGTCGCCTCGTGGACGAGACCGTGCGTACGGGCGACGAGCCAGCGATCGAGGGGTTCGAGTTCTCCGTCTGGCGGCCCCGCGGCGACGTCGTCCCACGTCGGACGCCAACCCTGAATGGCGGCATAGTCGGCGAGGAACTTGCACGAGTTCCAGAGCGTGAGCAGCTTGCGCTTGATCTCGTGCGCCGGCCCGAACCCGAAGAGGAGGTTCTGGTTGGGCGGCTGCGCGCAGTACTGCCAGCGCATGACGTCCGCACCCATGCGCGCGAACGCATCCTGAGCGTCGATCATGTTCCCCCACGAACCGTGCATCTCGCGGCCGTCCTCGTCGAGCATCTTCTCGTAGCCGAGGACGCGCCGGAACGGCGCCTGGCCCGTCAGCGCAACGGACATGAAGAGCTGCGAGTAGAACCAGAGGCGGATCTGCTCGCGCATCTCCGAGACCCAGTCGGCCGGAAACCACTGCTCCCAGTACGAGTGGTCGGGCAGATCGGCGGTCGTCAGACCCGCCGCGGCGCCGGTCGCGTATCCCTTCTCGACCCACACCGGGTTCTCCCAACCGAGCGTGGAGAAGGGGACGATCCCGGCGTCGAGCCACACATCGCCGACTTCCGGGATCCGGCGCACCGTCCCGGCGCAGGACTCACAGCGGATCGGGACCTCGTCGATCCACGGACGGCGGAGCTCCTCGAGCTGTTCGAACCCGGAGACTGCGCGCTCTGCCAGCTCACCCTTGGAGCCGACGACGGTGACACGGCCACACGAGCACTCGTAGATCGGGAGTGGCAGCCCGTAGTACCGCCGGCGGGAGATGTTCCAGTCGCCCATGTTGCGCAGCCAGTCGTCCATGCGCTTGCCCATGTATGCCGGCGTCCACTCCACCGTCGCGTTCGCGTCGAGGAGCGGCTGCCGGACGTCCTCGACGGCGATGAACCAGTCGTCCGTGATCCGGAAGATGAGAGGCGTGTCGCAGCGCCAGCAGTGGGGGTAGCGATGGACGATCCGCTCCGCGGACACGAGCCGGCCGCGCTCTCCGAGGTCGGCCGTGATCTGGTCGGCCGCGTCGACCGTCGTCAGCCCGTGGAGCCAGCCGTAGTCGTCGTAGAAGCGCCCCGAGTCGTCGACGGGCTGGAGGATCGGGAGGTCGTGGATCTTCGAGAGCTCGAAGTCCTCGGCGCCGCACCCGGGCGCGATGTGGACAATGCCGGTGCCCTCGTCGAGCGTCACCTCGTCCCACGCGATGACGCGGTGCTCGGTGCCGGCGACGGCGGGGAGATGGTCGAATGGGCCCTCGTACCGAAGTCCCACGAGCTCGTCGCCGAGGCACGTCTCGACCGCGCTCGCTTCCGGCGCTCGCTCGCGTGCGACCCACTCGCCGTTCGGCTGGAGGATGTACTCCGCGTCGGGTTTGACCGCTGCCGCGACGTTCGCGGGGAGCGTCCAGGGAGTGGTCGTCCACACGACGAGCGCCTCGCCGGGCCGGTCGCGCAGAGGGAGGCGGACGAAGAGCGATGGATCCGTCTTGTCCTGGTAGACACCGCTCTGGGACAGCTCGTGCTGCGAGATGGATGTCCCGCAGCGGGGACACCACTCGGTCGACCGATGGCCCTTGTAGAGCATCCCGCGCTCGAACATGAGCGCGAGGAACCGCCAGATGTACTCGATGTTCGTGTCCGAGAACGTGAAGTAGTCGTTCCCCCAGTCCATCCACTGGCCGAGGCGCTTCGACCCGTTCGTGAGCTCCGTCGCGGACCAGACCACCTTCTCGCGGCACTTGCGCGCGAACTCGGCAAGCCCGTACTCCTCGATCTCGCGCTTGGAGTTCAGCCCGAGCTCACGCTCGACCCCGACCTCGATCCAGAGACCCTGGCAGTCGAACCCGTTCTGGTAGCGCTGTTCGAAGCCCTGTAACGCCTTGTAGCGCTGGAAGACATCCTTCAGTGTGCGACCCCACGCCGTATGGACGGCCAGCGCCTTGTTGGCGGTGACCGGGCCGTCGACGAAGCTGAATTTCGGCCCGCCGCGGTTCAGCTCGCGCAGCTTCTCGAACGTCCCCTCGCGCTCCCAGAGCTCGAGGATCTCGAGCTCGAGCGCGTCATGGTCGGGCTTGTCCGGGAAAGGTGAGAAGATCGGCGCCACGCAGTGTCAGTCTAGGGAAGGGTTTTGGCCGCTCCGGCGTTTACCAGCAGGCACCCAAGGAACACCAAGACGAAAGGAACTCATGGCAATCGACGTGACAGAGGCGACCTTCGAGCAGGAAGTGCTGAAGAGCGAGACGCCGGTGATCGTGGACTTCTGGGCCGAGTGGTGTGGCCCCTGCCACGCGGTCGCGCCCGTGCTCGAGAAGATCGCTGAAGAGCGGAAGGACGAGGTCAAGCTCGTCAAGGTGAACATCGACGAGGAGCAGAGCCTCTCCATGAAGTACGGGGTCATGTCGATTCCGACGATGATCCTCTTCAAGGAAGGTGAGCCAGCAGCCGCAGCCATCGGCGCGCAGCCGAAGTCGGCGCTCGAGCGCTCTCTGGGTCTGGCGGCCTAGCGCTCGGGGCTCTTCCGCCGCGAGGCGGAACCGCATGTAAGCTCTTTCCAGGTTTTTTCGAGGCTTCCCCCTCCCCCTCCCCTGCCGAAGGGCCAGTTCGCTGGCCCTTCGGTGCGTCTGGTACTACGCCGGGGGCCGGCCACCGGATGCCCAGGCGCGAAGCGCGGGCGCGAGCCAGCGAAACGCGAGCTCGCCGTCAACGGGTAGAGCGTCGGTCGCGAACCAGCGAAGCTCGGACACGTCGTCGGCAGCACGGGGCTCTCCGCTCGCGATCGTGGCTTCCCACACGAGGTTCAGCACGGCGGCTGCGTGTGCGTCGTCGCCGTAGCGATCGACGAACGTCCCCACGAAGTCGCCGACGTCGATCGTGAGGCCGGTCTCCTCGAGGAGTTCGCGACGCAGACCGACGACTGGGTCTTCGCCCTCCTCGAGGAAGCCGCCCGGCGTATCCCACAGACCCGCGTCGGGCTCGTACGCGCGACGCGCGAGCAGCACTCGACGCGCGTCGTCGACGACCAGCGCGGACACTGCGGGAGCGGAGTTGGCGTAGTGAGCGAAACCACACGCCTCGCACCGGATGCGACCCTCGTGGGGCGTGACCGGCGACGCGCAGCGCGGACAGAAGCGCCAGCCGTCCAAAGCACCCACGTGGGTACCGTACCGCGCGTGTCTCCGAGGCACGTTCCCGCATCCGTAGCCGAGCTCGCACGCGTCGGACTGTTTGCCGAACTGCCCGGGGAAGAGCTCTCGAAGCTCGCCGAGCGCATGGCGCGCGAGGAGGTGGAGGCCGGCACCGTCGTGGTTCGCGAAGGGGAGCCCGGCGACCGCTTCTACGTGCTCCTGACGGGAATTGCGGGCGTGTCGCAAACCTCCATCGGCGGCAGGCGGGTCCTGCGGGCCGGCGACTTCTTCGGCGAGGTCGCGCTCGCGATGCGCATCTCACGAACGGCGACGATCACGGCGATGACGCCATGCGTGGTCGCGAGCTGCGACGAGGCGACGTTCGACGAGCTCGTGCGACCCCTGTTCGCCGAGGATTAGAGAGCCGCGGCGAGCCCCGGCCGTAGCCACACCCGGCGGGTCACGGCTGGTACTGCTGGTCGAGCGCTCGCACCGAGTCTCCACGGACGAGGATCCAGAAGCCGAGGCCGTTCATCCGGTCGTAGAGCGCGCGGCCCGTCGGGTTCCGTCCCGTCACGACCTGCGCCAGGTCGGCCACGCTGATTCGAAAGGGCCGGAGCCGACTGTCCAGCACCGTGACGATCGCGGCCGAGGGGACACGATAGGTCAGCAAGCGGTGCGACTCGTCACGGATGTAGTAGTCGTTCGGAACGTCGCCCGACCCGATGTCCTCGAGCGCGGCCCGGCTCGCCGTGATGCCCGAGAGCCACAGCGCCGGATCGAAGCGCAGCTCGTATCGGCTCCCTCTCGCGTTCAACGTCTTCACGTGGCCGTACTGGCTGACGGAGCCGGCAGGCGTCGCTCGCGGGAGACGGACGAGGGCAGGCCCGTCGGTGCCGGCAGTCGTGGCCGCAGTGCCCACGACGAACATCGCCGAGATCGCAACGAGGACGAGCGCAAACCACTTCATGTCGTCTCCTTCCGATCGTTGTCCGCATGCTGCCAAGCGTCTCGGGCGCCGGCATCAGGCGATCCGCTGACCGTCACCACCGCGTCCGAGAGCTGCGGCCAGGACTCTTTCGCCCACTCGCCGAACTCGCGGTCGGTGAGCACGGCGCACGCGATCCCGGCATCGGGGTCGACCCAGAGGAACGTTCCCGATCCTCCGAAGTGCCCGAACGCCCGCGGCGACGTTTTCGTCCCCATCCAGGACGGAGGACGTGTGTTGAGCTGGACGCCGAGACCCCAGTCGAGCGGATAGAAGCGGCCGTGATCGGGGAGGACGCCGGACAGCCCGGGAAACTGGACGCTCGTCATCTCGTCGCGCGTCTCGGGCGCCACGAGTCGCGGGCGCAGCAGCTCACGACCGAGGGCGAGCACGTCGTCGAGCGATGCGTGCATACCCGATCCCGGGTCGCCGTTCGGGTCGAGCCCGATCTCGAGCGGAGCGCAGACGGCCCCCTGGACGTACTCGGCGAAGGGCATCTCCGCCTGCGCGGTGAGATGCCCGGCGAGGACGCGGAACGCCTCGTTCGAGTAGATGCGACGGTCGCCCGGCCGAGCGATCGGGGTCGTCCCCTCGAACGGCAGTCCCGACGTATGGGCGAGAAGGTGCCGTACCGTCGAACCGGGTGGGCCTGCCCGTGCATCGAGGTCGACGACCCCCTCCTCGGCCGCGACGAGCAGCGCGAGCGCGGCAACGGGCTTCGAGACAGAGGCGAGTCTCACGACCCGTGCGACGTCACCGTGGGTCGCGACGACTCCGGAGGCATCCAGCACGCCGGCGGCGGCGAACCCGACGGGCCAGCCGTCGATCTGGCGAAGCGCCTGCACGCGGCGCGATACTAGTCGTCCATGGAACGCCGATCGATCTCAGGGACCTCGCCCTACGAGGCGATCATGGGCTACTCGCGCGCGGTCGTCGTCGGGAAGAACGTCTACGTCGCGGGAACCGCGCCGATCCCGCCCGACGGCTCGCCGCCGCCCGAGGGCTCCTACGAGCAGACCCGGCTGTGCTTCGAGATCATCGGGAGAGCCCTCGGTCAGGCGGGCGCCACGTTCGAGCACGTCGTTCGAACGCGCGTCCACGTCACGAGCCCCGAGCACTTCGAGGGAGTCGCCAGAGCGCACGGCGAAGTCTTCTCCGAGATCCGCCCCGTGAACACGACCGTGGTCACGTCACTGATGGATCCGGCCTGGACGGTCGAGATCGACGTCGACGCGGTGCTTCCGTGATCGGGACGCAGGCCTTCCCGCCGTCGATCACGGGCAAAGGGTCGGCCGCCTCCGGCAGCGTGCTCGACCACGCCTTCGGGAAGAGCGATCCGTACACGCTCGGGGTCGAGGAGGAGTACCAGCTCCTCGACGCGCGCAGCTTCGATCTCGTTCAGCACATCGACACGATGCTCGCCGCGATCAGCGGTCACGAGCTCGAGGCCCGCATCAACCCGGAGCTGATGCAGTCCGTGATCGAGATCACCACACCCGTCTGCCGGACTGCGGCAGACGTCATGCGCGAGCTGATCGGTCTGAGGAGCTACGTGACCGAGGTCGCACGCGAGAAGGGATTGCGGGTCGGCTCAGCCGGCACGCACCCGTTCAGCCTCTTCGAGCGCCAACGGATCACGGCGAAGGACCGGTACCGGGCGTTGATCGACCAGATGCAGTACATCGCCCGCCGTGAGCTCATCTTCGGGATGCACGTGCACGTGGCGGTGGACGATCCGGAAAAGGCGATCAAGGTCGTGAACGGACTTCTCCCGCAGCTCGGGCCGCTCCTCGCACTCTCCGCGAGCTCCCCTTTCTGGCGCGGCGAGCCCACAGGGCTTGCCTCGAGCCGGCAGACCGTGTTCTCCGCGTTCCCGCGCTCGGGCCCGCCACCGCGCTTCCGCGACTACGCGGACTACGCCGAGGTGGTCGGCCAGCTCGAGCGCTCGGGCTGCATCGCCGACTACACGCACATCTGGTGGGACATCCGCCTTCACCCGCGGCTCGGGACCGTCGAGGTCCGGATCTGCGACGCCGTGACGCGAGTCGAGGACGCCGTGGCGATCGCCGCCTACTGCCAGGCACTCGTCAAGCAGCTCTCGGAGCGGTACGACGCGGGTGACGAGATCCCGTCCTACCACCGCATCCTGACGAGCGAGAACAAGTGGCTCGCCGCGCGGTACGGGCTCGAGGCGCCGGTTATGGATCTCGGGTCCACACGGCGAAACCGGATCCCGATCGCTCGCCTGATCCGTCGAACCCTGGCGGAGATCGCGCCCCACGCTCGCGAGCTCGGCTCCGAGCGAGAGCTCGAAGGGATCCTCGAGATCCTCGCCCGCGGCTCGAGCTCGGACCGCCAGCTTCGGATCTACACCGCGAACCGCGACATCGTCGAGGTCGCTCGGGAGATCGCGGACGCGACCGAGGCGCTGCCCGTACCTGCCTAGCGGCTCTCGACCGTCCAGGACGTCGTGTCGATCACTGCCACCGGGCGGCGATTTCGGACGACCGACAGGCTCGAGCGATCCCGCGTCAGTCGTAGACGTAGTTCCATCTGGCGTGGCTGTGCGAGACGAAGCGGAAGGTCGATGCAGAACGCTTCGCGCCGGACGGTGTCGAGGGCGTGCACGAACGGCTCGTGCTCCTGTCGCGCGTACAGCGTGAACGCCCAGCGTCCGTCGGCGCTCGTCGCACGCGTCACGGGCTGACCGTCCATGACCGACTCGCTCTCCAGCCGATCCACGATCGCGCCGGGAATCAGTCGGTTGGCCCTGACGTCGTAGGAGCGGACGCGGTAGCGCGGGCTCCGCCCGGCCGAGATGTGCTCCACGAGGTAGAGCATCGAGCCGTCGGGCGAGATCGCATCGAACGACCACGCCCCCGGGAGCACGACTCGACGGAGAACGTCGAGCGTCGAAGTGCCGAGGACGACGAAGCGGGTCGTGCCCTTCTGACCGGGGTAAGGGCCGTACGACGCCAGCGCAAGGGATCTCCCGTCGCCCGAGAGGCCGCCGGACGTCCCGTCGTAGCTCACGAGCGGGACGCCGTAGAAGCCGCGGATGACCGTGCTTCGCAGGACCTGACCGTCGCGCGCGCGGACGGAGGCGACGATCGTCGACTTCGGCATCCCGAACGCGACGTATTGGAGTCCGTCATCGGACGCACCCACCCCGCTCCACCCGTACACGAGTCCGGGTGAGTACGGGGATCCGTTGGCATGGGCCCCACCCGATGTCAGCGCGGTTACAAGGAGGACGAGTACGAGAAGCTTCTTCATGAGCTACCTCCCAGCGGACCGTAGAGGACGCAGGCATCGTGGGCGGCGCGGGCCACCGTGCGAACCCACGCCACCTGTCCAGTGCCGTCGAGGAGCGCGATGGTGCCCCGACCGAGCGACGGCGTGACGAGCCGTTCGAAGCCGAAGGCGATGTTGTACGAGCCGACGGGGACGCGCGCCTCGCGCACGAGCCGGCCGTTGAGACGATGTCGTCGGACCGTCCCGTCGTCGCCGCTCGCGACGAAGGCCTTATCTCGGGCGAACGTGACGTGCTGCGGGGGTGCACCCGCATCGAGAATCCGGGCCGGGCTTCGCTCCGCGCCGTAGAGGGCGATGCGCCGCTCCTCACCCGACGTCACCCAGACGGTTCGCCCGTCTGGGGCGAATACGACATCGTGTGCGAGGAAGGGCGGTGCGAACGTGCGGACGAGCTTCGGTCGCCGAGGGTCACTAGCGTCGAGGACGGCGATCCGCGCGGCCTTCGTTCCGAGAGCCGTCCAGACGGTGCGACCGTCGGCGCTCATCGAGATATGGCGCGCCGGGCCGGGGACACGCGCGCGCCAGAGCACGCGGGCGTCTCCCGGGTGGATGACGACGACCTCTTCGCGCGCCGAATCGCTGACGTAGGCGTACGCGCGTCGGGGATGGACAGCCGCATAGCGAGGTGCCTCGAATCCCTCCAGCTCGGCCCGAAGGCGGAGCCCTCGCTCGAGTTCGAGGATCGAGACCACGCCGATCTCCGTGTGACCGACGATCGCCGCGTTCACGCCGATGCCCTCGATGCTCCTCGGGCCAGGGGCAGTCTCGAAGCGGGAGACGATCCGCCCTCCGCGGAGGTTGAGAAGGACGACATGACTCTCCAGATCCGCCGTGACGAGCGCTGAAGGCGTTCCGCCGCTCGCGTGCGCAACGCGGCCGAATGGGTCGAGAGCCAGTCCCACGGCACCGGCAGCAGCCGATACGAAAAGCTCTCGCCTGTCCATGGCTCTGATACGCGCCTGACGCTTGGAGAGGTCCGCGGACCTCCTCGACCGGCCGGCTCGTATCCCTGTCATGGACCTCCCGGCAAGGTTCCGTCGTAGTCTGGGCACGGGATGCGCACGGGACGGGACGAGCGCGCCCACGTCCGCGGGGCGCAGCGAGGGTCGGTCTCGGATCTCGAGGCCCTCTTTCGCGCCCACTGGCAGCGGGCTTTTCGCGCCGCGTACCTCGTCACGCACGACGCGGGTGCCGCCGAGGACATCGCGCAGGAGTCCTTCCTGGCCGCGATTCGGGCTCTCGACCGCTTCGACCGCAGGCGGCCGTTCGGCCCGTGGCTCCACAGGATCGTCGTCAACCGCGCGATCGACTGGACGCGCGCGACCCGGCTCCGCTCGGAGGTGGAGCTCTCCGAGTCATTGCCCGCGCCTGACCAGCCGGCCGAGGCCGGAAGCGAGGTTCTCGCTGCACTCGCGGCCTTGTCACCCGAGCATCGCGCCGTGGTGGTGATGCGCTACCTGCTCGAGCTCACGCCCGGAGAGATCGCGGAGGCGCTCGGGATTCCACGCGGGACCGTGAACTCGCGGCTCCGGCGGGGCCTCGACGCGCTCGGAGACGAGCTGTGAGGCGCGAGCTCGAGCAGATCGAGATCCCTGGCGAGCACGTCGCACGCGAGCGCACGTGGCACGTCGTGGAGTCCGCGTTCTCCGAGCGACAGCCGGTTCCACGGTCGTCGCACTGGCCGCGTGCGGCGGCGATCGCCGTGGCACTCGCAGCGCTTCTGGCGGCCGTGGCGAGCCCACCTGGCCAAGCCGTCCTCGACGAGATCCGCGAGGTCGTCGGCGTCGAGCGCGCGCAGCCCGCGCTCTTCTCGCTTCCCGCGCCGGGGCGGCTTCTCGTTGCCTCCGACGCGGGCGTGTGGGTCGTTCAGAGGGACGGCGCGAAACGACTACTCGGCGACTACCGGGAGGCGAGCTGGTCACCGTTCGGCCGCTTCGTCGTGGCCGCGCGCGAGAACGAGCTCGCCGCCGTGGAGCCCGACGGGAACGTGCGCTGGACGCTCGCCCGCCGTGACGTTCGCTTCCCGCGCTGGACGGGCTCGGAGACGGACACGCGCGTCGCGTATGTCGACCGAACGGGGATTCGCATCGTCGCCGGCGACGGCTCGGGCGATCGTCTGCTCGTGCCGAGAGCCCGCTGGCCGCTCGCGTGGCGTCCGGGAGTGGCCTTCCAGCTGGCGTACGCCGACCGGCGTGGACGTGTCGTCCTCGTCGATGCGGAGACCGGCCGGGTCCTCTGGCGCAGCAGGCCGGATGGAACGGTTGTCGAGCTCGAATGGTCTTCTAACGGCCGTCGCCTCGCCGCCCGCCGTGCTCTGGCGGTAGATGACGTGGCCGTGTACACGTGGAGGGGCGCCCTCTACACCGGCTTCCGTGTTCGACGCGGCACCGTCACGGCGGCCGCCACACGTCCCGGCAGCAGCGCGCGCGCCGTAGCCGTTGACGGGGACGGCCAGTCTCGCCTCTTCGTGACCGGCGTACCCGGGTCGCTTCTGTCGGGCCCCGGCGCTTTCGAAGACCTCGCCTGGTCGCCGGAAGGACAGTGGCTCGCGGTCGGCTGGCCGGCTGCGGACCAGTGGGTCTTCGTGCAGGACGACGGCAAGCGCATCCGCGCCGTCTCGAACGTCTCGGAGCAGTTCCGGTCGCGATCGTTTCCGCGAATCGAGGGCTGGTGCTGCGCACCCTAGATCGGGGCCGTTAGTCTCGTCGAGTGCTCGAGGCCGGCGACCGCGTCCCCGAGGTCCGCGTGTGGACGACTCTCGGCGAGGATGCGCGGCTGCTGCGCGACGTTCTCGGCGACGGCCTCTCGCTCCTCTGCGTCTACGTCTTCGACTGGACGTAGGCGAGTAAGTAACTACTACGCAGCTAGCCGGTAGCCGCGATCACCGCGTCGATGTCTGGAAGCTCACCCCCGAGCATCCAGGCCGCCTCGATCGTCTCGCCACCTCGGATGAGGAAGGCGGAGCGCATAGACACGTCCACCATCCCGCGCACCTCGAACGCGACGTCAAACGCGCGAGTGGCGTCACCGTTCCAGTCCGAGAGCAGCGGCACGTCCACGCCCAACGTCTGCGCCCATGCATGGTGCGTCCACGGCGAGTCGCGCGAGATCCCGAACGCGCGGATCCCGGCAGCGGAGAGATCGTCGCCCCTGTCACGCAGGAGGAGCATCTCGCTCGTTCAAGTCGGGCTGAAGTCAAACACGTAGAAGCACAGGAGCGAGTGCCCTGGGCCGAGAATCTCGGAGAGCAGGCTTGCGTCGTCGCGAGGCCCCGCCCAGATGCGGACGGCTGGGACGGAGCTTCCGGGTTCGAGCATCGCCCGACGTTAGCGGACGTCCTCGACGGGCCGATCTCGCTTCGCAGCTAGCTCGTAGAACGAGAGCCGGGGTGCAGGATCGGCCCCGGCTCTTTCGTGCGCCCAGGTTCGCGGCTGCTCGCAGCCTAGAAGGGAACGTCGCCGTACAGCGCGTTGTAGAGATCGCTGCCGCTCGTGCGTGGCCGCCAGACCCCCGGCGTCCAGGGATAGATCTTGCACTTGAGGCCGGGCAGCTGGGCGGACGTGATGAGGCGAACGAAATCGTCGCCGGACGCCCTCATCACCTCGACGTTCGCGAAGCGGTGAATCTCCCACCCCTGGCGACGTAATGAGCGTTCGATCGCGAGGTTCTTCGCGTACCGCTCCTCGTTCACGATGTACCTGTCACTGTCTCCGACCCAATCGGCGTAGTGGCTGGGCCCGTCGATCTCAATGACGCCCTTCTTCCCCTCCGCGAAGAAGACGAAGTCGACGCGCTGGGGGTTCTCCGCGAGATGTTGCTCGTCGGCCGCCGTCTTCTCGGGGCCGGGGTAGTTCAGCCACGTCTCCGGAATGAGCGCGGGAAAGTCGAGGACGACATCCAGGAACCCGTCCACGATGCTTCCAAATCCGTGCCCGGGCAGCGGCATCTCGCTTCCGGACCTGTTGCGGTACTCGATCCACGCGTCTCCAATCCCGCGACTGAACTGGGCGCGCGCCCACTCGCGAAAGAACCGCTCCTCCGGCTCCCACTTGCAGAAGCCGAGCAGCCTCATAAATGCCTCACTCGCATCCCAGTCCGGCTCGTCCAACAGGTTGCGCCAGTCTTCAAGCTTGCCGGCGTCGTCGACGTAGACCTCGTCCCAGATCAGTCGCCAGTACTCGGCTTGTGTGGCGGTCTTGCGGAGGAGACGGGCCATCGTGAACGTCCCGGACTCGTTGAAGTCCCATTCGCTGAGGAAGAGGTTCTGGTTGGTCCGGCTCTCGAAGCGCTGCCGCCCATCCTTGGTCGCCATCGTGAACTGCGGGAAGCTGGGCCCGAACACGACGGGCTCCGGAAGATTCGGCGGGATCCGTTGCGATTCGTCAACGGCAGACATACCAACCGAGACTACTGCGCGTGATCGTCTACGCGGTCATCGACGACTCGCTCTCTGACTCCAGCCCGCTCAGGGACGCCATCGAGACGTTCATCCGTCGCGAGGACGCCGAGCGCTTCGTCGAGGAGGTGCGCGGTGACGATGCCGAAATGGCGGCGAAGCTCAGGATCGAGGAGCGGGAACTAGAGACGGGCGGGCTGAACTAGCTAGTGCGCTCGCTCCTACTTCTGCGCGGGCGACCAGGCGAAGGGAAGATCTTGCGAGAGTACGCCTCTGTCTGAGCGCATCAACCTCCGCTTCCGGCTCCGGTCGGCGGTCATGACGTAGAGCTCCGCGCCCGTTGCGACGGAGTGATCAAAGGCGATCATCTTCCCGTCGGGCGACCAGGCCGGAGACCCTCCACTCTGCGTGAGCCTTCGCCGCTCGCTGCCATCGGCGTTCATGACGTAGATCCCGCCATCGCGTTCGCCGAAGGCGATCTTCCGTCCGTCGGGCGACCAGGCAGGAGACTCTCCACGTTGCGTGAGCCTTCGCCGCTCGCTGCCATCGGCGTTCGAGACGAAGATCCCGCCATCGGGAGGGGACGTTGGCGCTCGCCCGCCGAAGGCGATCTTTCGCCCGTCGGGCGACCAGTCCGGACCGCTCGACCGCCAGCCAGCAGCAGGTGTCAGACTCCGTTGGCCGCTGCCGTCGGCGTTCATCACCCAGGCCTGGCGTCCTCGACCAAAGGAAATCCGCCGCCCGTCCGGCGACCAGTCCGGGTGCCCGTCACGCGCGGGGTTGCGCGTCAGGTTCCGTTGACCGCTCCCGTCCGCGTTCATGACGTGGAGGTCCTCGGGAAACGTTCCCGGTACGACTCCGCCAGGGTGGCGCGGGTTCGGGC
>DATIBA010000083.1:0-17542 GCA_035457765.1 Gaiellaceae bacterium | reverse complement strand
GAGCTGACCGAGGGCGACGGTGTCGTGGTCGAGGGCGAGGGAGCGGACGAGCTTCCCGCCGGCGACGCGAACCTCGCCGTCCGGGCGTACGCGCTGCTCGGGGATCCGACGGCCAAGCGGTTCCGCTTCACGAACCGGATCCCGCTCGAGCGCGGGCTCGGCTCGTCGGCGGCGGCGATCGCGCTCGGCCTCGTCGCGGCGCGGCCCGACCTTCCGGCCGCGGAGCTCCTGGCCGCCGGCCTCGAGCTCGAGAGCCACGCCGACAACCTCGCCGCGGCGCTCGTCGGCGGCGTCGCCCTCACCTGGGAAGGCCGCGTCGCACGGATCGCCGACACCCTGCCGCTGACCCCCGTCGCGCTCGTCCCGCGCGAGCGGACGTCGACCGACGCCTCGCGACGCACACTTCCGTCGACCGTCTCGCACGCCGACGCGGCCGCGAACGCCGCCAGAGCCGCGCTCCTCGCGGCCGGCGCGGCAGCCGGAGACGCGGAGCTCTTCGCGGCCGGGCTCGACGACCGGCTGCACGAGCCCTACCGGCCGTCTGCCACCCTCGAGGGCGTGAGGGCCGACCTTCCCACGGCCGCCCGCGGCGCGACGCTCTCCGGCTCCGGCCCGACCGTCATCGTCTGGGCCGAGGACGCGCAGGCGTGCGCAGCGGACCTCGAGCACCGGTTCGAGCAGCACGAGGTCCTCGTCCTCGCCGTGTCCGCGAAGGGCGCGCTGTGAGCGTCCGCCTCGTCGACTGCCGCCCGCGGGAGGCCTACGAGGCGGGCCATCTCCCCGGCGCCGTCCACCTCGACCCCGAGACGACGCTCTCCTCTCCGCCCGTCGACCCCGCGATCGGCGGCCGCCATCCGCTGCCCGACCCGCACGCCCTCGGCGCCGCCTTCGCGGGCGCGGGCATCGGCCCCGAGACGTTCGTGCTGGCGCTGGACGAGGGGACGGGCTGGGCAGCGCGCTGCTGGTGGCTCCTCCGCCACCTCGGACACGACCTCGCCGGGACGTTCGACGCGCGCGCCTACGTCGGGCCGCTCACGACGGAGGAGCCACGCGTCGAGCGAGCGGCCTTCGTACCGCACGTCCGCGACGACGACACGATCGAGGCCGACGAGATCCGGACCCGGCTCGGCGACCCGTCGCTCGTCCTCTACGACGCGCGCGCGCCCGAGCGCTGGCGCGGCGACGCCGAGCCGCTCGACCCCGTGGCCGGGCGCATCCCGGGCGCCCGGAACGCCTTCTTCGAGGAGCCGCTGCCCGCCGGCGCGGCCGAGCCCGACGAGATCGCGACGTACTGCGGCTCCGGCGTCACCGCGGCGGTCGTCGCGCAGAGGCTGGTCCTCGCAGGGCGCGACGATGTCAGGCTCTACCCCGGCTCGTTCAGCGAATGGTGCCGCGACCCGTCCAACCCGATCGAGAGAGGCGACCCGTGACAACTCCCTACCACACCCCCACCGACCCCGCGAAGCGCCGGAGCGCAGCACTCACCGACGGCCCCGACCGCGCGGGCGCCCGCGCGATGCTGAAGGGCACCGGCTTCACGGACGACGACCTCGCCAAGCCGATCGTCGGCGTCGGCACGACGTGGATCGAGACGATGCCGTGCAACCTGAACCAGCGCGAGCTCGCCCAGCACGTCAAACGAGGGATCCGTGCCGCGGGGGGGACGCCTCTCGAGTTCAACACGGTGTCGGTCTCGGACGGCGTCTCGATGGGAACCGAAGGCATGCGCGCGTCGCTCGTGTCGCGGGAGGTGATCGCGGACTCGATCGAGCTCGTGGCCCGCGGCCACCTCTTCGACGGACTCGTCTGCCTCGTCGGCTGCGACAAGACGATTCCGGCCGCCGTCATGGCGCTCTGCCGGCTCGGCATCCCGGGACTCGTGCTCTACAACGGGTCGATCGCGCCAGGCCGCTTCCGGGGGCGAGACGTCACCATCCAGGACGTCTTCGAGGCGGTCGGCGCGCACGCGGCTGGGACCCTCAGCGCCGCGGACCTGCACGAGCTCGAGGGGGTGGCGTGCCCCGGGGCGGGCGCATGCGGGGGTCAGTTCACCGCGAACACGATGTCCACCGCGCTCGAGTTCCTCGGCATCAGCCCGGCCGGCCTGAACGGCATCCCGGCGCTCGACCCGGCGAAGGACGAAGCCGCCGAGCGAGCAGGACGGCTGGCGATGGATCTCGTGCGGCAGGGGCTCCGCCCGTCACAGATCGTCACGCGGGAGGCGCTCGAGAACGCCGCCGCCTCGGTGGCCGCCACCGGAGGCTCTACGAACGGCGTTCTTCACCTGCTCGCGATCGCAAGAGAGCTCGGGATCCCGTTCGAGCTCGACGACTTCGATCGGATCGCTGCGCGCACTCCAGTCGTCGCGAGCCTCAAGCCCGGCGGCCGCTTCGTCGCCACCGACGTGCACGAGGCGGGCGGAGTCGCGCTCGTGGCACGTGAGCTCGTGAAGGCCGGTCTCGTCCACGGCGAGGCTCCGAATGTCGACGGCCGCACGCTGGGCGAGATCGCGGCCGCGGTCGTCGAGCGGCCGGGACAGGAGGTCGTCGTTCCGATCGAGACGCCGCTCAAGCCCACCGGCGGCCTCGCGGTACTCCGAGGGAACCTCGCTCCCGAGGGCTGCGTCGTGAAACTCGCCGGACACGAGCGACTTCTCCACCGCGGCCCCGCGCGCGTCTTCGACTCGGAAGAGTCGTGCTTCGCCGCAGTGAAGAGCCGGAGCCTCGAAGCCGGAGACGTGGTGGTCATACGCTACGAGGGACCCGCCGGCGGACCGGGTATGCGCGAGATGCTGCACGTGACGGCCGCGATCGTCGGCGAGGGGCTCGGCGACACGATCGCACTCGTCACGGACGGGCGCTTCTCGGGGGCGACGCACGGGCTCATGGTCGGCCACGTCTCTCCGGAGGCCGTACGTGGAGGGGCGATCGCCGCGCTCCGGGACGGCGACACCGTCGTCATCGACGTCGAAGGGCGAGAGCTCCGCGTCGAGCTCTCCGAGGACGAGCTCGAAGCCCGCCTGCGTGACTGGTCTCCTCCTCCGCCGCGCTACGACGCGGGCGTGTTCGCGAAGTACGCGGCGCTCGTGTCCTCCGCGTCCGAAGGCGCCGTCACCCGCTCCGGCCCCTAGCCAGTCTCGCGATCGCCTCGACCTCGACCGGCGAGTTGCGCGGGAGCGCAGCGACCCCGATCGCCGAGCGTGCGTGCTGTCCGCGCTCGCCGAGCTCTCGGAGCAGCAGCTGCGATGCGCCGTTGGCGACGACGTGCGGCTCGTCGAAGCCCGGAGCGACCGCGACGAACACCGTCAGCTTCACCAGACGCTCGATCGCCTCGAGCCCACCCGGGACCTCGGCAAGCCGTGCAAGCAGGTTGCGTGCACACGCCTCTGCGCAGCGGGTCGCCGTCTCGACGTCGACCTCGGTTCCGACCCGACCCTCCGCCACGAGCGCTCCGTCCTCGTCGGTCGCGATCTGCCCCGACACGTAGACGACGTCGTCGACGACCACGAACGGCTCGAAGAGAAGCGAGCTCATGGATCAGAGGCCCGCAAGGAAGTCGCGCATCCGGTCGAGCGCTCGCGTCAGGTTCTCACGCGAGTTCGCGTAGCTGAGGCGTAGGTTGTCCTTGCCGACCCTGCCGAACGCGGTGCCCGCGAGAACCGCGACACCCGCCTCCTCCAGGAGGCGGGAAGCGAGCTCCTCGGCGCCGAGCGGAACTTCGCGCACGTTGGGGAAGGCGTAGAACGCTCCCCTCGGCAGGCGACACGACAGCCCGGGCAACTCGTTCAGCCCCGAGACGATGACCTCGCGGCGGGCGCGGAACTCCTCGACCATCGCGCGCGGCTCGTCCTCGGGGCCGGTGAGGGCGACGACACCGGCGAGCTGGACGAACGGGGGGACGCACGACGTCGAGTTCACGAAGAACCTCGTCAGCGGGTCGACGAGCGCGTCCGGGACTGCGGCGAAGCCGCAGCGCCAGCCCGTCATCGCGTACGTCTTCGAGAGTCCGTCGAGGAGGATCGTGCGCTCGAGCATTCCCTCGAACGACGCGACGCTCGCGTGCTCGCCTTCGTAGAGCAATTGCGAGTACACCTCGTCCGAAAGCACCCACGCCGCGCTTCCGGCGAGCAGCTCGGCCGTTGCGGCCACGTCTTCGGGCGAGAGGGCCCCTCCCGTCGGGTTCTGCGGCGAGTTCAGGATCACGAGCTTCGTTCGACTGCTCAGGCGGTCGTCGAGATCACCGGGATCGAAGGTGAAGTCACGCTCCTCGAGGAGCGGAAGAGGCACGGGAGTGGCGCCCGCCCAGCTGATCGCCGACTCGTAGATCGGAAACCCGGGATCGGGGTAGACGACCTCGTCACCCGGGTTGCACGTGGCAAGGACCGTGAAGAGGAGAAACGGCTTCGCGCCCGTGCCGACGAGGACGTTCGCAGGGCGAACATCGATGCTTCGCGTCTTCGAGAGGTAGTCGGCGGCCGCTTCCCGGAGCTCCGGGATGCCAGCCGACGGGCAGTAGTGCGTCTCCCCCTCGCGCAGCGCCTCCACGGCCGCGTCGCAGATGTGGGACGGCGTGTCGAAGTCCGGCTCCCCGATCTCGAGGTGGATGACGTCCCGCCCCTCCCGCTCGAGTGCCTTCGCGCGCGCGAGAACGCTGAACGCGGTCTCCGTGCCGAGGCGTCGCAGGCTCTCGGCCAGGCCGGGTGCGACGGTCGTCTGCATCGCGCGAGCCTACTGTAGTGTCGTCGCGCCGTGACCGCCCAGCCACGGAAGCCGACGATCGCCTGCCTGCCCGGAGACTGCATCGGGCCCGAGGTGATGGGCGTCGCCCAACGAGCACTGCGAGAGCTCGCGTCCGATCTCGAGCTCGAGGATCATCTCTTCGGCGCCGAAGCGATCAGGGCGACCGGAGATTCGCTTCCCGACGACACGCTCGAGGCGTGCCGCACCGCCGACGCCGTCCTGAAGGCGCCGATAGGCCACCCGGAGTTCGACGCCGCCGACGTCCGGCCGGAGCAGGGCATGCTGCGCCTGCGAGCCGAGCTCGACGTGTACGCGAACCTGCGCCCAGCGAGCCAGGGCGCAGTCGACCTCCTCATCGTGCGCGAGCTCGTCGGCGGGCTCTACTTCGGAGCCCGAGGCGTGCGTGAGGACGGAACCGTCTTCGACACCTGCGAGTACCACCCGAGCGAGGTCGAGCGGATCGCCCGCCGGGGCTTCGAGCTCGCTCGTGCCCGGCGCGGACGTCTCACCTCGGTCGACAAGGCAAACGTGCTCGAGACCTCGCGGCTCTGGCGCCGCGTCGTCCACGAGGTGGCCGCGGACTACCCGGATGTCGAGGTCGAGGACATGCTCGTCGACAACGCCGCGATGCAGCTCGCGAGCGATCCCGAGCAGTTCGACGTGATCGTCACCGAGAACCTGTTCGGCGACATCCTCTCCGATCTCGCGGCTGCGATGACCGGCGGTCTCGGACTTGCGCCCTCGGCGAGCTTGAGCGACGGGGGGCCCGGGATCTTCGAGCCGGTGCACGGCTCGGCGCCGGACATCGCGGGACGCGGGATCGCGAACCCGGCGGCAATGCTTCGCTCGACGGCGCTCATGCTCGAGCACGGGCTCGGACGGGACGCCGAGGCGCGGGCGCTCGAGGCAGCCGTTGACGTCGCCTTGCGCGAGACACCGACGCCCGATCTCGGTGGCAGCGCTACGACCGCCGAGTTTGCCGACGCAGTCGCAGCCGCGCTCTCCGGGTCTTCGGACGAGTTGTGACATGGGGTGTTGACGTCCCGAGCGGACCGCCCTAGCCTGTGGAGTTCATGACGCGCGCGGCCGACACGTTCTTCCTCTTCGGCTTCGCCGCGCGCATCTTCGCGCGCTAGTCGGCGATCCGCGCTCCGCCGCCGTCGGCTAGCCCACATCAGGCGGACTCTCTCGACTTCACGGACGTGACACGTGCTCGATCCTGCAACAGCCATCGATCCCGACGAAACGACGCGCGTCGGGTATCCCGGACGCGACGGAGCGCACAGCGCCGCCGCCTGCGATCGCCTCTTCCCGGCTGCGGCCGAGCTCGTTCCCCTGCCGAGCTTCCACGCGGTCGTCGAGGCGACGGCGAGCCGCACGGTCTCCTTCGGTGTGCTCCCCATCGAGAGCTCGCTCTCGGGTCCCGTGGCGGAGACGCACGACCTCCTGTACGGATCGCCGCTCGCGATCACGGGCGAGACCGTCCTCCCCATCCGGCACTGCCTCGTCGGCATCGCTCGAGTGCCGCTCGAGGAGATCCGGATGGTCCGGTCCCATCCCGTTGCCCTCGACCAGTGCCGCCGCCTCCTCGCGGGAATGCCCTGGGCCACGGCGATCGCGGCCCCGACGACCGCCGACGCTGCCGCCCAGGTCGCAGTCCATTCGGATAGGACGGAGGCCGCCATCGCGAGCGAGCGCGCTGCTGCCCTCCACGGGCTCACGGTGATCACGAGCGACGTCGGCGACCATCCCGAGGCGTTCACACGCTTCGTCTCGGTCGGGAACTACATGCGACTCGACGTGAACGGCAAGCCGTGGCGGACGGCGTTCTCGTTCGTCACGGATCACCAGCCGGGTGCACTGCACCGCGCGATAGAGCCGTTCGCCCGGCACGCGATCGACCTCCTGCAGCTCGTCTCCCGACCCATCCCGCAGACGCCTTGGCGCTACCGCTTCGACGCCGTGCTCGCCGGGCACCCCCTCGATCCGGTGATTCGCGGGGCTTTGGCCGAGCTCCGCGCCCGCACCCGACACCTCCGGCTCTTCGGCTCGTACCCTGCGGACGACCAGAAGTGAGCGACCACGCCTCCGATCCCACGGTTCGCCGCCTCCGTGACGAGATCTCCGATCTCGATCGCGCGATCGTCGACGCGGTGAACGCGCGACTCGAGCTCGTCTCGCAGCTGAAGAGCTACAAGGCGTCGAAGGGCGTCCCGTTCGTCGATCCGGAGCGCGAGCGCCAGCTCCGTGAAGAGCTCGCCTCGGCCAACCCGGGCCCGCTCTCGCCCGAGGGCCTCGAGGAGCTCGTGTCCGGGCTCCTCGACCTGACGAAGCGCGAGGTCGCCCGCCTCGACGGCAGGCCCGGGTAGCAGCTCAGAGCGAAGTCGTCCGAACCGGCGACGGCGCGCGCGCCTCGAAAGCCGCGATCTCGTCCTCGAATTGCAGCGTCCGCGCGATCGGATCGAGGCCGTGGAGGAGCGAGTGTCTGACGAAGGGGTCCATCTCGAAGGGGACGACACCTGCGGGCCTCGAGATCGTCTGCGCCTCGAGATCGACCGTCAGCTCTCCCCCGTCAACGACCGCCGACATGAGGCTCTTCACGTCGGGGGCACGCAGGATCACCGGAACGAGGCCGATCTGGACGGCGTTCGAGAAGAATATGTCTCCGAACGACGGTGCGACGACGACCTCGAACCCGTAGTCCTGGAGTGCCCAGGCAGCGTGCTCGCGCGACGAGCCACACCCGAAGTTCGGACCCGTGAGCAGGATCCTCGCGCCGTCGTACGCGGCCCGGTTGAGCTCGAACTCGGGATCTTTCCGCCAATCGTAGAAGAGGAACTCGCCGTAGCCCGTGCGCTCGATCCGCTTCAGGAACTGCTTCGGGACGATCTGATCCGTGTCGACGTCCGGTCGGTCGAGCACCGCGGCTCGCGCCGTCACCGACCGGAAGGGCTTCATACCGCCGTTGTTTCCCAGTCGCGGACGTCGACGAAGTGCCCTGCGATCGCGGCCGCTGCCGCCATCGCCGGGCTGACGAGGTGCGTGCGACCGCCGCGACCCTGCCTGCCCTCGAAGTTCCGGTTCGACGTCGACGCACAGCGCTCGCCGGGACCGAGGACGTCGGGATTCATCCCCAGGCACATCGAGCACCCGGCATGGCGCCACTCGAACCCCGCCTGCTCGAAGATCCGGTCGAGCCCTTCCTCCTCGGCCAGACGCTTGACAGTGGCCGAGCCCGGTACGACGAGCGCCCGAACCGAGGCCGCGACGTGCTTCCCGGCGACGATCGCCGCGGCCTCGCGCAGGTCCTCGATCCGAGCGTTCGTGCACGAGCCGATGAAGACCCGATCCACGTGGACGTCCTGGAGAGCGGTTCCCGGCTCGAGTGCCATGTAGGCGAGGGCGCGCTCCATTGCCGCTTGTTGGTCCGGATCCTCGCAGTCGAGTGGATCGGGGACGCTCCCACCGACCGGAGCGACCATGCCCGGGTTCGTTCCCCACGTGACCTGGGGCTCGATCTCGGAGACGTCGATCTCGACCTCGCGGTCGAAGAGAGCGTCTTCGTCGCTACGGAGGCTGTGCCAGCGCTCGAGTGCCTGCTCCCAGCCAGCGCCCGTCGGCGCGGCGGGACGCCCTTCGAGGTAGGCGAACGTCGTGTCGTCGGGCGCGACCATTCCCGCACGGGCACCGGCCTCGATCGACATGTTGCAGATCGTCATCCGCCCTTCCATGGACAGCCGCCGGATCGGCTCGCCGGTGTACTCGAGCACGTGCCCCACCGCGCCGTCTACACCGATCCGTCCGATCGTGCCCAGGATGACGTCCTTCGGAGTGACCCCGAACGGCAGCTCGCCCGAGTAGACGATGCGCATGGTTTTCGGGCGCAGTCGGGGCAGGCACTGCGTCGCGAGGACGTGCTCGACCTCGGTCGTGCCGACGCCGAACGCGAGCGCCCCGAAGGCGCCGTGCGTCGACGTGTGGCTGTCGCCGCACACGATCGTCTGGCCCGGCTGTGTGAGCCCGAGCTCGGGTCCGATGACGTGCACGATGCCCTCGCGGCCGCTTCCGGTCGCGTACAGCGGCACGCCGAACTCTGCGCAGTTCGCGCGCAACGCCTCGAGCTGGGCGCGCGCGAGCGGATCCCGCACCGGGCCCGGTTCGGTCGGGACGTTGTGGTCCATCGTCGCTAACGACAAATCGGGACGGCGCACATGCCGGCCCGCGAGCCGCAGCCCCTCGAACGCCTGAGCCGACGTGACCTCGTGGATGAGGTGGAGATCGACGTACAGGAGGGCCGGCTCGCCGGGCTCCTCGTGAACGACGTGGCTCTCCCAGATCCGGTCGAACAGGGTCTTCGGCACGGACGTCAAGGTACCGGTCCGCATACGGCGTCAACCCTGCTCTGCGGGAGGTCGATCGAGGAAGTTTCGCGCGATCTGCGTCCCCTGGGGCGTCAGGACGCTCTCGGGGTGGAACTGCACGCCCTCGACCGGGTGGATCCGGTGCCTGACGCCCATGACCTCGCCATCCTCGGTCCGCGCCGTGACGACGAGCTCGTCGGGCACCTCCACCGCGGCCAGCGAATGGTAGCGGCCGGCCTCGATCTCTTCCGGAAGCCCGGTGAAGACTCCGCTCCCGTCGTGGCGGATGTGGCTCGCCTTTCCATGCAAGAGAGCGCTCGCCTGTCCGACCCGGCCCCCGAACGCCTCCACGATCGCCTGGTGACCGAGGCAGACGCCGAGCGTCGGCACGCGAGGGCCGAGCTCACGGATGAGCTCCACAGAGATGCCCGCGTCGGCGGGGCGTCCGGGTCCCGGCGAGACGACGAGCCGATCCGGTGAGAGAGCTCCGGCCTCGTCGATCGTGATCGCGTCGTTCCGGTAGACGGCAACCTCGGCGCCGAGCTCCTCGAACAGATGGACGAGATTCCACGTGAAGCTGTCGTAGTTGTCGACCATGAGGATCTTCACGCGTACTCCTTCTCGGCCAGCTCGATCGCCGCCTCCAGGGCCGCCAGCTTCGCGAGACACTCGCGGTGCTCGGCCGCCGGCTCCGAGTCTGCCACGACGCCGGCTCCCGCCTGGATCCGGACGACACCGTCCGCGACGACCATCGTCCGCAGCGCGATGCACGTGTCCATCGTCCCGCCCGGGAGCACATACCCCACGGCACCGGCGTACGGGCCCCGGCGGTAGCCCTCGAGCTCGGAGATGATCTGCATCGCGCGGATCTTGGGTGCGCCCGTGACCGTTCCGGCGGGGAAGCAGGCACGAAGGAGCTCGAACGGCGTGACACCGTCCCGCAGATCGCCGACGACCTCCGACACGAGGTGCGAGACGTGCGAGAAGCGCTCGACCTCCAGCGAGCGTGCGACCCTGACGGTGCCGGCGCGGCAGACGCGCGAGAGGTCGTTGCGCCCGAGGTCGACTAGCATGACGTGCTCAGCCCGATCCTTCTCGGACGAGAGGAGCCGGTCGGCGTCCCCCTCGCTCGCGTCGGTCGTCCCGGCGATCGGACACACGCTGGCCCGGCCCCCCTCGCAGGCGACGAGTCGTTCGGGTGACGAGCCGACGAGCGCGAGCTCGGGGAGCTCGAGCAGGAAGAGGTACGGCGACGGGTTGACGCGACGCAGCGCGCGGTAGAGGGCGAGAGGAGACGCGGACGTCGTCCGCTCGGCTCGCTGGGAGGGCACGATCTGGTACGCGTCCCCGGCGCGAATGTGCTCCTGGCAGCTGCGCACCATCTCCTCGTAGCGCTCCTGCGACGGGAAGCGGCTCAGGTGGCCGGGCTCGACGACGCGTCGTTCGTCCTGGACGACGAGCGGCTGCTCGAGTCGATGGGCGATCTCCGCAGGGTCGCCGGCGAGCACCTCTCCGATGCCCGCGCCGTGGTCGAAGCGCACGAGCTGGTCGACGACGACGAACCCCGACTCGGGAAACGGAGGACCGTCGGCCGGAGGCCGGACGGTCGGCTCGAGCTCCGCCGCATGGTCGTACGCGAGGTAGCCCACGAGCGGGGCGTCCAGCCGCTCGGCCTCCGCGAAATCGACGAGCCGCATACCCGTCCCGACGAACGAGTTGCGACCGAGCCGCCCCCGCTCGACCGACTCGAGGAGAAAGCTCGCTTCTCCCTCGTCGCGGAGACGAAGGTACGCCCCGAGCGGAGTCACGAGATCTGCCGAGAGCGGTTTGGACGGGGTCATGCGGACGGTAGTGGACGATCGGTGCGACCTTCGGTCGCGACGAGGACCACACGTACGCGTGGGGTCAGATCGACAGCATCGCGCAAGGCAGCGCACTCGGGCTCCGCGACGAGTGCACGCAGCGCTGCGAGTGGCGCCGCGCCGGAGGCGCCGATCTCGAGGCCGTACGTCTCGAGCTCGGCGACCGCCGCGGCCGCCTCGTCGTCGCCGACGGTGACGGTGCCGTCCATCCCACGGTAGAGCGACGGCCACGCGGCGGGCGACACTTCCGCGCAGTCGAGGCCGGTCATCGTGGTTCCCGGCGTCTCGACTACGGCGGGCTCACCCGCGGCGAGGGATGCCGTCAGACATGCGGCGAGGCAGGCCTCGACGCCGACGACGGGGACACCTCGGTGAGCGCCTGAGCGCGCGGCTGCTGCCGCCAGCGAGCCGACGCCGACGGGCACGAGCAGCACGTCGAAGCTCGCCTGCCCCTCGATCTCCGCGAACAGCGTCGCATAGCCGTCGATGACCCATTCGGCGGGCCCGGAACTGCCGACGTCGGCCAGCTCGAATACGCCCGCTCGAGCACCGGCCGCCCTCGCCCGAGCGACGGCATCCTCGTACGTCCCGTCGACGACGACGACGTCGGCTCCCTCCGCGGCGATCGCGGCACGCCGCGCCGGGCTCGTGCGTGCCGGCAGGAAGATACGAGCACGAAGACCGAGCCGGGCCGCGACTTTCGCGACGGCGCGTCCGTGGTTTCCCGCGCTCGCGGCGACGAGCGTGTGCGTCTCTGGATGCTCGCGAAGCGCGCGCTCGACCGCCCACGACGCCCCCAGGATCTTGAACGCCGGCAGGCCGAGCCGGCTCGACTCGTCCTTTACCCAGACCGTTGCGACGCCGAGCTCGGCCGCGAGCGGAGCCAGCTCCCGAAGGGGCGTCGGCTCGTACCCGTCGAGCGAGGCGTGGAAGCCCGACGCAGCGTCGCTCGGCCGCGGAACGAGCTCCGGATCGACCGCGGGGTTCACGAACGCACGCATCGCGTGATCCTCTGGCGGACCGCGCGAGCGACCGCGCTCGATCGACCTACTCGACGACGAAGGCGAAGTGTCGCCCGACGGGTCGAGGACGCGTCCTGAGATCCGAGGACCCCGCTCTGCTACGCCGGCTCGGGCTCGGCAAGGAGCGACTCGAGGTCGAGTGGTCTCGTGAACATCCCGAGTGAGCCGTCGGGGCCGCGAGGCCAGTCCTCCTTGGCGCGATCGCAGTAGAGCTCGACGCCATTCGAGTCCGGATCGCGCAGGTAGAGGGCCTCGCTGACTCCGTGGTCGGAAGCGCCATCGAGCGGGATGCCGGCGGCAAGCACGCGACGCAATGCATCGGCGAGTGACGCGCGGGTCGGATAGCGGACGGCGACGTGGTAGAGCCCGGTCGCTCCGGGGGGTGGCGGTGAACCGCCTTTGCTCTCCCAGGTGTTGAGCCCGATGTGGTGGTGGTATCCACCTGCGGAGATGAACACGGCCTGATCGCCATAGCGGGCTTGCTCTTCGAAGCCGAGCACGTCACGCCAGAAGCCGAGCGAGCGCTCGAGGTCCGAGACCTTCAGGTGTACGTGACCAATGCCCACACGTGCATCGATCGGAATGCTGGCCATCTCGGCAGCGTAGTCCAAGCGTCACGTCCGAAATCCCGTATGGGCCTTTGTGTCCCGAGCACAAACTTTGCGCCTTACGGCCTCCGCGCGGGAAGGACTCGGAGCCAGAGCTTCAACGTGCCGCTCTTGCCGCAGCGCACGATGACCGGCCAGCGGCCTGGAGGTGTGCTCGTCCCCACGCGCCAGCGCCAGGTGATCCTGATGCCGCTCTTCGGGCCGAGTCCTCTCGCCTTCGATCCGGCCCCTTCGTAGGCGACCTTGATCGTGCACCGCGCTCTCGGGGACACGCTCACCGTCAACGACGCGTCCTTGCCCGCCCGTAGCGGCGACGTCATCGAGATCTTCCGAACCGCATTCGGGACCGAGATGACGGGCCATGGCCTGGCTGTGTTGGGGATCGGATGGTCGGGAATGCTGTGCGATACGTCGGCGAAGGTGAACGCGTTGGGGCCTGGCCCCACCGCGTACGAGAATGTGAAGAACGACGCGTGCTGACCGTCGGGCACCGGATCGGTGGCGTAGCGGAACGAGTGATCGAACGAGTCCGTGACGGTCTTCGAGTAGTCGGGCGCCTGGACCGCTGGGGCGCATGCGATGTGGCTCTGGTATCTGGAATTCGTGCACGGATGACTCGTCGTTTTCGGACTCTTCGGTTTCAGGTCGGGCGTCCCGGCGCCCGTGCGCGGGTTGAGAAGCATCCAGTCGCCGATCTTGTTCACGGCTCGTACGGGGTTTCCGTCCATGCTCACGAATCCGCCCTCGAAATAGAGGATCGTGATCAATCTGGGCGCCGCAGTGATAGCCGCGAGCACGTTGTCCTTGAGAGCTTGTATGTACACGTCGGGGTCGTAGTCGGCGGAGGCCAGTACGGTCGTATCCGTCGTGCCCAACGAGGTTTCGTTGAACACGATGCCCGCGACACTGTCGATGTAACGGCTCTTCGACAGATGGAGCGCCATCGCCGTGATCCAGGCCTTCAAGCGCGACTCGACGACAGGGTTCCACAACAGGGCGAGCGATGTGTCGGCGCCATTGGAGAATTCGCCGCAATAGGAACCGCTGCACCAAGGTCCCGGACCCGTACGAAGATCCGCGGGCACCGCGGACGTTCCGTCGAACTTCTTGTACATGAGCATGACCAAGATCTTCTTGCCCATGGCAGCCACTCGTCGGAGGTCCGCGTCGAGCGTGGCGAAGCCTGCGGAGTAATCGCTCGGACTCAGTTCGGAGGCGGCCCAGTGATAGCGGAACTGCACCCCTGTGAACGGCCGGACCAGGGGATCGGCAAGGATCGACCGCTTCGTGGCGGCGGTGTCGGTGCTGTTGAGGACGTAGTACCCCGGATACCAGTTGTAATCGGGAATCGGCTCGGCGCCGTTCCCGCTGGGGAGCAACCGGCTCGAGTCCGCTGACAGCGGGGCTGAGGCCTGAGAAGCCCAGAGCAGTGAGAGCGCGGCCACCAGCGCTCCGACGACAGGTGTGCGCAACAGCCGACTCCCCCCTTCGACGCGTGATTCTACAGCTTCCCTCCCCGCGAGTCTCCGGCTGGACGCGTTCCGTTTACCGCGCCTTCTCCCGGTCCCACCGCTCGTCCTCGCACCGGGACCGCGGTCAGGCCGTCGATCCGTCCCCTATCGCCACCTCGACTCGAACGTCAGGCGTCGCAACTGCGACGCTGCCGTACAGCGGTCACCTGCGCTTGAAGCTCTCGACGAGCTCGCGACCCTGCTCCTCGGTGACGCCGTCGAGCTCGAACGCGAGCCGGACGAAGTTGAAGACCCTGACGTCGTCCCGCACGGGGTTCGCCGGGTCGAGCTCGCCCGTGATCTCGACGCGTACAGCTCGCAGCGGCACGTCACTCGCTCGGGCGATCACCTCCACGAGCTCGACACCGCAGGCGGCAACGCCGGCGAGGAAGAGCTCGGCCGGGGTGACGGCCTCTCCCGGGCAGCCGTTCTGGACAGGCCCGTCGGCGACGAAGTGCTGGTCGCGGCAGGTCCAGAGCACCCGTCCGAACGTGTCGGTCGACCGGGCACGGATCCCGTAGCGCCTGGTTTCGACGGTGCTCATGACAGCGACGCTACCCGATGCGCTCGTTTAGGCTGCGCGCACCCCGGCCGCCGAGAGATCGTGAGGTTGCTCGATGACCAGCGTCACCCGTGAGGACGTTGCGGCGCTGATGCCCCAGCTGAAGACGGACCTCGCGCGCCTCGTCGCCATCCCGTCGATCTCCAAGCTCGGGTACCCGGAGGAGACCCGGCCGTCGCTGCTCGAGGCTCACGACGTCGTCGTCGAGCACCTGCGCGTCCTCGGCGTCGCCCTCGACACGCTCGAGCTCCCGGACACCGCGCCGGTCATCCTCGGAGAGATCCCCGCTCCGGAGGGCGCGCCGACCGTCCTCCTCTACGGGCACTACGACGTCGTTCCGATCGGCGACGAGACGAAGTGGGAGTCGCCGCCGTTCGAGGCGACCGAGCGCGACGGCGCCATCTACGGACGAGGCGCGGCGGACTCGAAGTCCAACATCCTCATGCACCTCGGGGCGCTGCGCGCCTGGGGCGGGAAGCCACCGGTCGGGATCAGGATCGTCATCGAAGGTCAGGAGGAGACGGGCAGCGCGTTCTCCACCTTCCCGCCGTCACAACCCGAGCTCTTCGCCGCCGACGCCATGGTGATCGGGGACATGGGGAGCATTCGTCCCGGCGTTCCGACGCTCACGATCGGTCTTCGCGGAATGGCGGTGGTCGTCGTCCGGGTGCGGACGCTCGCGGGGCCGAAGCACTCGGGTCAGTTCGGCGGCGCCGCGCCCGACTCGCTCATCACGCTCCTTCATGCGCTCGCATCGACGCACGACGAGCGAGGCGACGTCGTGGTGCCCGGGCTACGCCGTGAGGAATGGACGGGGGCGACGTTCAGCGACGAGGAGTTCCGCGAGCTCGCCGAGATCGAGCCCGGCCTGCCGTTTCTCGGGACGGGCGGACTCGGCGAGCGATTGTGGTCGGGACCCGCGCTCACCGTGACGGGCATCGACGTGCTTCCGGTCGACAAGGCCGTGAACGCGGTCGTGCCCAGCGCGCGCGCCAAGATCAGCCTTCGCATCCATCCGGAACAGGACCCGAAGGATGCCCAGCTCGCACTCATTCGACACTTCGAGGGCTTGCGACCGTTCGGGATCCCGCTCGAGGTCGAAGCGGCGGAGACTGGCCAAGGGTTCTTCGCCGACACGTCGGGGCCCGCATACGACGCCGCGCGCGCCGCGCTCGGTGACGCCTGGGGCAGCGACACGGTCTTCGTGGCCACCGGTGGATCGATTCCGCTCGTCAGCGCGCTCGCCGAAGCGGCCCCCGATGCGGAGATCGTCCTCATGGGCACGACGGACGGGTTCGCCAACATCCACGCGCCGAACGAGCGCGTCCTCGTGGACGAGTTCGAGAACGCCGTCCTCGCCGAAGCCGAGTTCTTCGAGCGGTACGCACGCTCCTTCGACAGCAGGGAGAGAACATGACGACGGCACCCGAGACGATGCCCACCAGGACACCGCTGGTGCAGCGCATCCTCGGCGCGATCGAGCGGGGCGGCAACAAGATGCCGAACCCGGCAATCCTGTTCGTCTGGCTCTGCGTGATCGTGATCGTCCTCTCCGCACTGCTCGCCTGGGCGGACATCAAGGCCACGTATCAGGTCGTGGAGCCCCCGCCGGTTCCCGTCGAGGAGGTCGTCCAGGGTGGTTCCACGCAGCCCTCCGGCGGCCTGCCCGACGCGTCCGTCCAGGAGGGCGACTACACCGTCCGGGAAGAGACGGCGACCATTCAGAGCCTCCTTTCCGCGGACGGGGTTCGCTTCCTGTTCACCTCGTTCGTCGCCAACTTCCGCAACTTCGCCGCGGTCGCAATCATCCTCGTGGTGATGATCGGCGTCGGCCTCGCGGAGGCCGCAGGGCTGATCGGGGCACTGATCCGCAAGCTCGTCAGCGTCTCGTCGGAGGCGATGCTGACGCCGATCATCATCTTCATCGGCGTGCTCTCGAGCATCGCCTCGGATGCCGGATACCTCGTGCTGATACCCCTCGGCGCCGCCGCGTTCAAGAGCGTTGGGCGCAACCCCCTCGCCGGAATGGCGGCTGCGTTCGCCGGGGTCGCTGCGGGATTCGGGGTCAACTTCCTGATCACTCCCCTCGACGGCGTCCTGACTGAGATCACCAACGACGCGAGCGCGCTCGTCGACCCCGATCGCTCGATCGACCTCGCGGCGAACCTCTACTTCGGTATCGCCTCGACGATCCTGGTCACGATCGTGATGACGCTCATCTCCGCGCGCATCGTCGAGCCCGGCCTCGGAAAGCACGACGCAGCGCTCGAGAGCGGTGACGAGTCGCTTGATGCCGACAAGGGCCCGGAGGTGTCTCCAGAGGCGGAGGCACGAGGGCTTCGCTACGCCCTTTTCGCCACTCTCGCTGTGCTCGTCGGGATCACGCTGCTCACCGTGTTCCCCGACGCACCGCTGCGCGACCCCGTCACCGGGGACATCATCGGAGACTCGCCGTTCATGGACAGCCTCATCGTGATCATCACGATCATCTTCTTCGCGGCGGGGCTGGCATACGGCCGCGGTGCCGGGACCATGCGCACGAGCGACGAGGTGCTCGCGTCCATCACCAAGTCGTGGGCCGGTCTCGCGAGCCTGCTCTTCCTGTTCCTGCTGATCGCGCAGTTCATCGCCTACTTCAGCTACTCGAACATGGCGCAGGTGGCGGCCGTGAAACTCGGCGACTGGCTCGAGGAGGCCGACATCGGAGTCGTGTGGCTGCTGATCGGCTTCGTGCTAGTGACGATGCTGGTCGACCTCATCATGCCGGCGGCGATCGCCAAGTGGGCGATCCTCGCCCCGATCTTCATCCCGCTCTTCCTGCGGCTCGACGTGGCTCCGCAGACGGTGCTCGCCGCCTACCGCGTCGGCGACTCGCCG
>DATIBA010000082.1:0-11023 GCA_035457765.1 Gaiellaceae bacterium | reverse complement strand
CCCACTTGACGATCCCGGCGACGCCCTCCATGTCCGAGATGACGTGGACGCGCACGCGAGTAGCCTACGCCGCATCGAGACGGGCCTTCATGGGAAGGGCGTGCTGGTCACCGGAGCTTCAGGCGGAATCGGATCGGCCTGCGTCCGCGCGTTCGCAGCCGAGGGCGCGCGGGTGGTCGTCCACTACCACCGTGGCGAGGAGCGCGCCCGCGTTCTTTCGGAAGAGCTCGGCGGCTCCATCGCGCAGGCCGACCTGACCCTCGAGGAGGACGTCGAGCGCCTCTTCGAAGAGGCGCGCGCCGCGCTCGGCACCATCGGCGTCTGCGTCGCCGTCCACGGCATGTGGCCCCGAGAGGACGTCCCGGTGTGGGAGCTCTCTCTCGAGCGCTGGGAGGAGACCGTTCGACAGAACCTCACCGCGACGTTCCTCGTGGCGCGCTGCTTTCTGAAGGAGGTGGAGCGCAACGGGCACGGGTCGCTCGTCCTCGTCGGCTCGACCGCCGGCGTGTTCGGCGAGGCCGGGCACGCCGACTACGCGGCCGCGAAGTCCGCAATCCTCGTCGGCCTCCTGCTCTCGCTGAAGAACGAGATCGTGCGTATCGCGCCACTCGGGAGGGTGAATGCCGTCGCGCCCGGCTGGACCGAGTCTCCGATGACGCGCGGGTTCGTCGACGAGGATTCCGTCCGCGCTGTCACCCGCACGATGGCTCTTCGCAGGGTCGCGCAGCCGGAGGACGTCGCGGCGCAGGTCGTCGCGCTCGCGTCCGACGTCGTCTCGGGCCACGTCTCCGGCCAGATCGTCGTCGTTGCCGGAGGCATGGAAGGCCGAACCGTGCATCCTGACTGATGCGCAAGACCGGGGATCCGCTAGCGCTGAGATCCCCGGTCGCGCGAAGATCCCTGAAGGCGGCTGCTTCGCAGCCGCGTCGCTGTGCGAGCCCACTACACGCAGGAGTGCTCATGACCCATCCGCACGAAGGCGGCCGCGTCGTCGTCAACGCCCGCACGACGCCGTTCTTCCCCTACGATCTCGAGGGCCCGGTGCAGCCGGAGATGAGCTGGCTGCCGGTGAGCTTCGACCGCGAGACACAGCAGGGCTCCTACCTCATGCGCATGCAACCGGGCGCCGTGACGATTGCGCACGACCATCCCGGCATGGAGGAGTTCCTCGTTCTCGAAGGCGACCTCGTGGACTCGGACGGCGCCGTCTTCGGCCCGGGGGACTTCGTGAGCTACGAGGCCGGGACGCATCACAACTCGTGGACCGAGAAGGGCTGCCTGCTTGCGGTCTTGGAGTGGCGACGCCCCGACCAGGGGTAAAGCCGTACGGTCGCGCTGCCGATAGCGAGAGCGACTCCCGACTGGGGACTGACGGCATCAGCCCGAGCCAGGAGCTTCCGAGAAGGGGCGGCGGACGACGCCGCCCTTCTCATTTCCGCGTGCGCTCGCTCCTTGACGCCTTGGGAACGGAGCGGGGTGCCGCCACGCCCCCGCTCCCCGTCCCCTGCAGGCCCCTCCCTCTGGAGGAACCGCTCTATCTCCCCTCGATCACGCCTCACGCCGGCAGCCGCCGCATCGTCGCCCGTCGTGAGTGATTCGCACCGTAGGGATTCCCCCACACCGGGCGTCACCCGACCGCGCTTGACCGATCCCCCGGAATGCGTTGACGGCTCCGCTTGACCGTTCGTCGGATCCCGCCGCAGGTCGTGCTGGAATGGAGTGGTGAGCCTCTTCCTCGAGCGCCTTTCCAGCGGGCCAGCGCTCGTCGGCGACGGCGGCATGGGAACGCTCGTCTCGAGTGCCGTCGCGCGGCTCCGATGTCCCGAGGAAGCGAACCTCCGCGCGCCCGAGAGCGTCCTCTCGCTCCACCTCGGCTTCATCCGCGCCGGGGCGGACATCATCGAGACGAACACGTTCGGCGCCAACCGCCGAAAGCTCGCCGACCACTACCTCGAGGACGACGTCGTCGCGATCAACGAGGCCGCTGTGAAGATCGCGCGAGATGCGCGCGAGGTCTCGGGTCGTGACGTGTTCATCGCGGGTTCGATCGGACCGCTGGGAGGGCCGGCGAAGGACCGTGAGACGATCTTCGCCGAGCAGGCGCAGCTGCTCGAGGGGCGAGGGGTCGACCTGTTCATGGTCGAGACGTTCTACGACCTCGAGGAGCTGACTGCCGCGGTCGCAGCAGTCCGCTCGGTGTCCTCGTTGCCGATCGTCGCTCTGCTGACCTTCGACGAGGACGCCGAGACCCTCGGCGGAGTCTCGGCGGAGCAGGCGGCGACGGCGCTCGCTCCCCAGGACGTCGCAGCGATCGGCGCCAACCACGGACTCGGTCTCCAGGCAGCCCTGCGCGCGATCGAGCGCATGGGCGCGAGCGGAAAGCCGCTGGCCGCGCTGCCCAACGTCGGTCTCGCGAGCCTGGCGGGCCAACGGGTCGTCTTCCCACATGCGACGCCTGGCTACTTCGCCGACTTCACAGCACATGCGCGCGAGCTCGGCGCGCGCATCATCGGAGGCTGTTGCGGCACGACTCCGACCGAGATCGCCGCGATCCGCCGCGCCGTCGACGAAGAGCGACGCCCGAGTGCGCCGCTCGTCGTGCGGCAGCGCGAGATCGTCGTCGCGGCAGCGGAGCCCGAACGAGAGACCCTGTTGCAGGAAAAGCTCCGCGCCGGCGAGTTCGTGGTCTCCGTCGAGATCGACCCGCCACGGGGCGGGAATGCCCACGCGATGCTCGATCTGGCCCGTGCGCTCAAGGAGTCGGGTCACGTCGACGTCGTCGACGTCAACGACAACCCACGCGCCCGCGCGCGCATGAGCGGCCTCATCGCCTCGGCCACGATCGAGCGCGTCGCCGGACTCGAGACGATTCCACACCTCACGCCGCGCGACTCGTCGATCGCCGGGCTCGAGTCGATACTGCTCGGCGCACATGCCGAGGGAATCCGCAACGTTCTCGCCGTCACGGGCGACCCGCCCGAGGGCGGTGACTACCCCGGAGCGCAAGGCGTGTACGAGGTCGACTCGATCGGGCTCTCGCAGATGATCACACGGATGAACGCGGGAGAGGACTTCAACGGCCGCGAGATCGACGCCCCGACGTCATTCTTCCTCGGCGTCGCCGTCAACCCGGCAGCCGACGATCTCGACTACGAGCTCGAGCGGTTCGAGCGCAAGCTCGAGGCGGGCGCGAAGTTCGCCATGACGCAGGTCCTCTTCGACCTCTCCTATCTGGACGACTTCGTACGCAGGCTCGGCGGCTCTTGTCCGATCCCACTGCTCGTCGGGGTCTTCTACGTCCGCAGCTACCAACTGGCGCTACGCCTCCACAACGAGGTGCCTGGGATCGTCGTGCCGGAGCACGTCCAGGAGCGCCTGCGGGACGCAGGCCCGAACGCCGCGACCACCGGCCTCGCGATCGCACGCGAGCTGCTCGAAGCCTCGCGCGAGCGCGCCGCCGGCGTCTACGTCATCCCGCCGTTCCGACAACCGCACGCCGCGCTCGACCTCTTCGACTGACCGAGGTCGGATCGGACGGGTTCACCCCACCCCTAGCGAGCACAGTCGGTCGCGGCCACCGGCTTCGAGCCGGCATTCGCAAGCACGGCCTGAACGCGGTCCGCGGGAATCCCGTATCCGCCTGTCTCCCGAGGCCGGCGAGCGAACACCGTCGTTCGCACCTGACCCTGCCCATCGATGCCAGGCCCTCCCGAGCTTCCGGGCTCGACGACGCCGCGGATGGCGGTTACACGCCGCGTGATCGGCCCGCGGGCATAGGCGTCGCGACTGAGTACGGTCTTCGTCGCCCCGAGACGCGCGGGCGTGCGCGTCAGCGGGCCGTTCTGGGGGTAGCCGACGAGCGCGACGGCTGTCCCGCGCTCGGGCGCGGCGAGGACGAGCGCTCGCGCGCGAAGACCGGGCGCACGCAGGATGGCGAGATCGTTCGTGACGTCGAACCCGACGACCGTCGACGTGAAGGCGGCACCGTCGGGCAGATCCACCCGGGGCCGCCGGATGCCTGCCACGACATGAGCATTGGTCACGACGATCCCACGGCCCGCGATCCAGCCCGAGCCCTCGAGTCCGAGCCCGCACGCGACTCCCGTCACGCGGACGACGCTCTTCGAGGCTCGGATCACGTCCGGGTCGCGCGCGAGAGCGGAGTCGGGAGGAGGAACGATCGCCGGCGGGCCGAGGAGGACTCCGATCGGGTCGACCCGCTCGAGCGTCTCGAGCAGGCGCTCCGGCGGGAACTCGTCGTTGATGCGCGAGAGGATCGTCGACCTCTGGACCGACCGGCGCAGGTCGGACTGCCCGGGTAGGTACAGGAGCACTGCACCGACAGCCCAACAGAGGAGGACACCCGCCACTAGGCCGAGAACGAGACCGGCGAGCGAGTCGACCAGGCGCATGCCAGGGATCACCCCGAGGCTCGTCCGCAGCGCGCCCGCGAGCAGGGCCGCGACGCCTCGCATGAGCATCCCGCCGAGGATGGCGAAGGTGAGCGCGATCACAGGGACGTAGGGCGACGCGTCGCTCAGCAGCGCAGGCGCAAGGCGTGCGCCGAGGTAGGCGCCGAGCGCGAAGCCGGCGAGCGAGAACGCCCCGCGCAGGAAGCCGGTCGTGACGCCGTAGAGCCCGGAGACGGCGACGACGGCGATGACGACCCAGTCCGCAGTGGACACTCTCGGAGGCTACGCCCCGCGGGCTCCGATCCCTGCCGCGCGGCTACACTTCTCCGGCCCAGGGGGCGTAGTTCAGTTGGTTAGAACGCCGGCCTGTCACGCCGGAGGTCGCGGGTTCGAGTCCCGTCGCTCCCGCTGTTAACTCCGACCCGCCTTGCGAGCGGTCGCGACGACGACACCCAGGTTCAAGACCAGCCCGCCGTTCCCCGCGAGCGCTTGCCACTGTTGCACCACGTCGGACTCGATCGCCGCGCGTGCACGACCATCGAGCTGAGTCATCGTCACCGCGAGTGGCGTGCTGTGGACGTATTGCCACAGGAACTCGGTCGGCGCTGGTAGCTGCAACGCCCGTACGCCGTGACGAACGGAGAGCGCACGCAGGCCGGCCGCTCGCCCGAGGTCTTCCAGTTGGCCGGCGTCGTGAAGCGAGAACACCTGGTGCACAAATGCTGCACTGTCTGGCCTCTCGTGGCGTGCCAGCACTTCCGCGAGGATCGCGAACAGATCGGGCATTGGCCCGACCGTGCTCAGGATCATTCGCCCGCCAGGCACCAAGACGCGGTGCATTTCTCGCAGCGCTGCGATCTTGTCCGAGATGAACTGGAGGCCCATCTGGCATACGACGGCATCGAACCTCTCGTCGCCGAGTGGCATCGCCTCGGCGCTGGCCTCGTGCCACTCGATTCCTGCACTTCCGGGCGTCACCAAGCGAGCGACGGACAGCATCCCAGGGTTGACGTCGAGTCCCGTGACGAGGCCGCGCGAACCGAGGCGGTCTGCGGCCAACCGCGCGACGATCCCGGTACCACACGCGACGTCCAGTACGCGCTCGTCCGGATTCAGCGCAGCCGCCTCGACGAGATCAGCTGCGAGCGGAGCGCCGATGGCCGGGACGAAGTAGCGCTCGTAGTTCTCCGGTGCGCTGCCCGCGTACGACTCGAACGAAGGTGTCGAGACGCGCGCGGCGGTCGACACGGGACGAGACGGGGCTTGGCTGCTCATGAGCGTCACCTTTCGTTACACGTTACGTAAGTCGTAACGTAACATGTTTCGATACAATGTCAAGGTGGGTCGCCCAAAGGAGCACGACGAACAGACGCGGGCTGCGCTCCGCGCCGCAGCCGAGCGGATCGTCGAGGAGGACGGACCGGAGGCGCTGTCGGTCCGGGCCGTCGCTGGCGAGGCAGGCACTACGACGCGCGCCGTGTACAGCCTGTTTGGATCGAAAGAAGGCCTGCTGGTCGACGCACTCGCACAAGGCGCATTCGAATTCCTCGCCGAGCACATCGAGCGCCTCCCGAGGACAAACGATGTCGTCTCTGATCTCGTCGCAGTCGGCGTTCCGGTCTTCCGCACGTTAGTGCTCGAGCACCCAACGCTGTATCGCATCGCGTTCCAACGAATCGTGCCCGGTCTGTCTCCCGGACCCGAGCTCACCGCCGCCCGTGAACGAGCCTTTGGAGCCCTACTGACGCGCGTTCAGCGAATGGCGGATGCCGGCCTTCTGGGCGCGAAGTCCGTTCCGGAAGCCGCGATCGAATTCAATGCGATGCTCGAGGGACTGGCCAACGCCGAGTTGCGCGGAAGCGTGCTGAGAATCCTTCCGGAAGGCGCTGAAGAAAGCGTCTGGCGCGAAGCTCTGACAAACGTCGTTCGTGGCTTCGAAGCCAGCGAACGTCCCCGCAACTAGCGATCCCGATGCGATCTCGTACTTCGGATCCGGATGGAGGTGAAGCGCGGGTTCGAGTCCCGTCGCTTCCGTCTGCGAAGTCCCCGCATCAGGCGAGCAGCGCCTGGAACGCCGGCTCATCGCGAAGAGGGTCGAGATCCGAGTCGCCGACCAAGTACGAGCGGACGCTGTCCGACTTCTCCAGTGCGAGCCGCAGGTGCTCGATCGCGTCGTTCTTCCTGCCGGCCAGGCTCTCGCAGCAAGCGAGGTTGTAGAGCAGCTCGGGGTACTCCGGGTACGCCTCGGCCACGCTCTGGGCTTGGTCGGCCGCCTCGGAGTACCGTCCTTCCCGGTAGAGCTGGCCGAACGGAGCCCACAGCTCCCAGCCCACAGGCTCGTACACCTGCCCCGGCGTGGCTCCTACTGCGAGGATCGTCGTCCTCGGCTCTTCGGCGAACGCCGTCCGCTTCACACCCGGACGGGCGAAGACGAACGTGCCGACGGGCGCATCCACACCCTCTCCGTCGAGCTCGAACCTGGCTCGGCCACTCTGGACGAAGTAGAGCTCCTCATTCTCTCCCTCCTCATCGTGCTCGTTGATGATCCGGTCTCCGGCCTCGCACGCCGTCCATGCGTTGATCCCGAACGACGTGATGCCGAAGTGGTGGCGCACCGGACGCCACGGGGAACGGCCGTCACTGATCTCGTCGATCTCCTCCAGACGGGCGACTGCGTAGTCGTTCATGGACACTCCTCCCGGGTCGTCGTCGTCGCGGGCCGGGCCGGGCCGGGCCGGGCCGGGCCGGCCATCCGAGCCTAGCGTCCGCTCTCTGGAAGCGTCCCGCTTTCACTCGACCCAGACGCGGGCAATTGAGAGAGCTTGGTCTCACGCCCTCGCAGCGTGACACCTGCAGACTCCGATGGGGTAAGGCGTGGGTTCGAGTCCCGTCGCTCCCGCTCTCGTCCGCCTCGAGCACGCCGACGGCGGCCCCAGTGGCGGCCGTCGCGCGCCGGCAAGTCGCGTTCTCAGAAAGAGGCTCGTGCGGTGCAGACCTCCCCGGATGGGCTCGTCGCCCGGGCCCTGAAGGTGTCCTTGCCGGAGGCATTCGGTGCGACGACCCGCGCCTCGAACGAGCCGCTCGGCGCCTTCGTGACACGAGTCATCCGGACGAACTGCTTGCCATTGTGGGCAATGACGACGTTCCACCGCACGCCGTTTCGGTTCTGGTCGACCTCGAACTCGGCCTCGATCCGGCCATCCTCCTCGCTGAGCTTCAACTTCGAGGCGCTGGACTTCGTGCACGCCCCCCGAACACGGATGTCCCCGTCCTTCGCCATCCCCGCCGGGACTGCGACGAGCGCAATTGCGACCCCGAGTAGCGCCACTGTGATCCCCACTCCCAACTTCGTCATCTCCGTCTCCTCTCGACTCGTGCATTGACGGGATGAAGCGTGTCGAGAGAACGGTCGGGGCCACAATGGGACATTGGTCGTACGCCGTCGCGGACGCTCGAGCGACCAGGCGATACTCAGCTCGGCATGGACAACGAGCGAAATCCCGAGCAGCGCTCCCCCGCAACGTCGCGACTCGCGACTCCCGACGCGCCGTCGGTGTCGAACGCCGTGCTGCAGTTCGCGGTGACGGGCCTGGTCGTGTTGATCCTGGTGTTGGTCGGCTGGCTCCTCGTCTTCCGGAGCATCGGGGAGAGCGAGGCACTTCGAGACGCTCGCCAGTACACGATCCTCACGGGGCAGGGCATCGTCGAGCCTGCACTTGCCGACGGTGTCGTCGACGGTGACCATGAGGCACTTCGCCGACTCGACACGGTCGTCCAGGAACGAGTGCTCGGAGAGAGAGTCGTCCGGGTGAAGATCTGGGCCGCCGACGGACGCATCGTCTACTCGGACGAGCCGCGGCTGATCGGGTCGAGCTATCCGCTCGACGACTCGAAGCTCGACGTCCTCCGCTCGGGCGGAGCGCGCGCCGAGCGCAGCGACCTCAACGGGCCCGAGAACCGCTTCGAGCGAGGACAGGGCAGCCTCTACGAGGTCTACCTCCCGATCCGGGCGTCCGACGGAACGCCGCTGCTCTTCGAGACGTACCAGCGTGGGACGGCGGTCGCGTCGACGGGCCGGAGGATCTGGCTCCCGTTCGCGGGGCTCCTGCTTGCGAGCCTCGTCCTCCTCTGGCTCGTCCAGGTCCCCCTCGCCTGGCGACTCGCACAGCGCCTGCGCCGAAGCCAGCAGGATCGGGAGATGCTCCTCGTGCGCGCCGTCGAGGCATCCGCCGACGAACGGCGGCGTATCGCCGGCGACCTCCACGACGGGGTCGTCCAGGACCTCGCCGGTATCTCGTACTCGCTCAGCGCGGCCGCCGGCTCGAACGACCTGCAGATGGCGCCGGCGACCCGCTCGATCCTTCGGGAAGCCGCGTCCGGAACGCGCGACAGCATGCGACGCATCCGCTCGCTCCTCGTCGAGATCCACCCGCCGAACCTGCGGGCCACGGGGCTCGAGGCTGCGCTCGGCGACCTTCTTGCGCCGCTCGCCCGGCGCGGGCTCGTAACGTCGCTCGCGGTCGCCGACCGGCTCGACCTCGACGACGAGACGGAACAGCTGTTCTACCGCGCGGCAGGCGAGGCGATCCGGAACGTCGAGCGGCACGCGGATGCGAGCCACCTCACGGTGCGCGTCGGCGCGCGGGATGGTTGGGCCCGCCTCGAGGTGGCCGACGACGGCGTCGGGTTCACCCAGGCGGACCGTGCGCGGAGCAGTGCGACAGGCCACGTGGGGCTCTCGCTGCTGGAGGAGTACGCGACCCGGATGGGCGGGAAGCTCGACGTGCGAGCGACGCCCGGCGAGGGGACGTCGTTCTTCCTTGAGGTACCCGCTCCATGATCCGCGTCGTGATCGCCGACGACCATGCCGTCGTCCGCGCCGGTCTCGCGCAGCTCCTTGCGACGTTCGCCGACGTCGAGCTCGTAGGCACAGCATCGACCGGCGAAGAGGCCGTGTCGCTCTCCGCCGAGCGGACTGCCGACGTCGTGCTGATGGACCTCGAGATGCCCGTCGTGGACGGGATCGAGGCGACGAGACAGATTCGAGCCGCTCAGCCGGAGGTCGCGGTCGTCGTCCTCACCTCCTTCTCCGATCGCGAGCGGATACTGAGCGCGCTCGACGCCGGCGCAGCCGGATACCTCCTCAAGGACGCCGAGCCCGATGCGATCGAACGCGCCATCCAAGCCGCCGCTCGCGGGGAGGCGCCGCTCGATCCCAAGGCGGCACGGGCGCTGCTGAGCGCGCGCCGGGCACCGGATCCCGCCAACGCGCTCTCCGATCGGGAACGCGAAGTACTCGCGATGGTGGCCGAGGGGCTTCCCAACAAGCTCATCGCCCAGCACCTGGGGATCAGCGAGAAGACCGTGAAGGCGCACCTTACGAGCGTCTACCGCCAGATCGGCGTCACTGACCGCACGCAAGCCGCGCTGTGGGCTCAGCGGCACGGTGTTTCGCGGATCGAGTCCTAGGACCGATGTCCGATTGCGCGGGACGCAGCGCACGGGCACGATCGGATCGTGACGTCCATGCGTTCGCACCGCGTGCTCCTCGGTCTCGCCGTCCTCTCCTCCGCGTTGGCGCTGCCGCTCTCGGCGGGGGCGGACGACGGGCCTGATGACGTCAGGCGGACAGGCACCTGTTCACGCTCGAGCGAGTTCCGGCTCCGCCTTCGCTCCGACGACGATGTCATAAGGGTCGAATTCGAGATCGAGAGCAACCGTCGCGGAGCGAGGTGGGCTGTAATCCTGCTGCACGAGCGGCGCATCGTCTTTCGGGGAAACCTGCGCACGGACGACGGCGGATCCGTCGAGCTGCGTCGGTCCGTGCCGAACTGGTTTGGCGCGGACTCCTTCGTCGTCCGTGCGACCGGGCCCAGGAGCGAGACGTGCCGCGTGTCGGCACAGCTGTAACGAGCGGGAGACGCTAGTTGCACTCCCGATCGACAACCGCCGGATCTCGACGGAGAAGAGCATGGGGTGTTCGGGTCCCGTGGCTCTCGTCTTTCGTCTGTGCAATCCCTGCGAATCGACGGAGCACCGGCGGAACGACCGGAGGCCGCCCCGAGAACGATTCCGAGAGATGTCCATTCGCAGGTATTTCATCTCACGAGCCAACGCTTTCAGCCGTCGTCCGCATGCGATAAGGAGCAGACAGATCCGGGCGCGAAGGTGCGAAGTCCAGGAACGCGAGGCGTCGCCGACCGCCCAAAGATGAGGCCGGTCGGGCCCCGGCAGTCGCTCCGCGAAGGCCGACTCGAACCACCCCGGAAGGGAGGCCGGCGCCGGGAAGGCAGCCGTTGTCGAGGCGTTCGTAGCCGTACCAGCCGCCGCGCCGACAACCCATCTGGACCGGCCACGACAAATGTCGACCGGCGGTGCGTGAATCGTGATCGCGTGCTTCCACCGATCCTTCGCATCCCGGAGCAGCGAATCTCCGGGGAGCCGGCGCCGATCCTCGTCGCCGACCGGCCGGATCGCACGCCGTTATGCGACAGCCCCGACGACTGCGACGGCGAAGGCGACGGAATCGACGATGCGGCGACGATCGCAAGTCGTAAGAGGCATCCGCGTTCGCTCCGTAGCTACCGTCATCGGCGGAGCCGCTCGTCAAG
>DATIBA010000081.1:0-3060 GCA_035457765.1 Gaiellaceae bacterium | reverse complement strand
ACCTTCTCGAGCGCGATCCGCATCGCCTCGGGGTAGTTGCCCGAGTCGTAGAGGAAGCCGGTCGCCGATTCGTACGGGAACTGCTCCGGCTGGATGAAGTTGTCGAGCCGGAACTGCGCCGGGTCGACGCCGAGCTCGTGCGCGGCGTTGTCGACGAGCCGCTCGATGAGATACGAGGCCTCGGTGACCCGGAAGGAACAGCGATATGCCACGCCGCCGGGGGCCTTGTTCGTGTAGTACCCGTCCGCGACGACGTGTGCGGCCGGGATGTCGTACGAGCCGGTCACGATGTGGAAGAGACCGGCACGCACCTGCGTTGGCTGTGCGTCGGCGAAGAACGCTCCCTGGTCCGAGTACAGCGAGGCGCGCAGGCCCGTCATCCTCGCGTCCTTGACCGCGAGCTCTCCCCGCATGTGGTAGTCGCGTGCGAATCCCGTCGAGATGAGGTTCCCGGTTCGGTCCTCGACCCACTTCACGGGGCGGCCGAGGAGCAGCGACGCGGCAGTCGCGACGACGTAGCCGGGGTAGATCGGCACCTTGTTGCCGAATCCGCCCCCGATGTCCGGGCTGATGATCCGGATCTTGTGCTCGGGCAGGCCTGCCACGAGCGCGAACAGCGTGCGATGGGCGTGCGGCGCCTGCGAGGTCATGTAGATCGTCGCAGTCGCGGTCGCCGGGTTGACGTCCGCAACGCAGCCGCAGCACTCGAGTGGTGCGGGGTGGCAGCGCGGGTAGAACGTGTCGAGCGCGATGACTCGATCGGCCTCCGCGAAGGCGCGGTCGGTCGCCTCCTTGTCGCCGGCCTCCCAGTGGTAGACGTGATTGCCTTCCTGTCCCTCCTTCTCATCGCGGATCATGGGGGCGCCTTCGGCCATCGCCTCCTGCGGGCTCGTGACCGCCTGAAGCGGTTCGTAGTCGACGTCGATCAGCTCGAGCGCGTCCTTCGCGATGTACGCGGTCTCGGCGATGACGCAGGCCACCTCCTGACCTTGGAAGCGGACCTTGTCCGTGGCGAGCACCGCCTGCGTGTCCCCCGAGAGGGTCGGCATCCAGGCGAGGTTGTGCTGAGCCAGCAAGTCTCCCGTCACCACTGCGACGACACCCTCGAGCTCCTGCGCCCGCGAGGTGTCGATGCTCTTGAGGCGCGCGTGCGCGAACGGGCTGCGGAGGACCTCCATGTGGAGCATCCCGGGCAGCGTGATGTCGTCGAAGTACGTGCCCTTGCCCCGGATGAAGCGCGCGTCCTCCTTGCGCCTGACGGAGTGGCCGATCCCACCGACTTCCTTCGTCGTCGCCATGGCTAGGAACCCTCCTTCATGAGCTCTCCCGCACGCTGGACGGCATTCACGATGTTCTGGTAGCCGGTGCAGCGGCAGATCTGCCCGGAGATCGCCCACCGAACGTCCTCGTTCGAGGGACTCGGATTCTCGGCCAAGAGCGCAACGGAGGTGAGCATCATCCCCGGGGTGCAGAACCCGCACTGCAGGCCGTGCTCGTCGGAGAAGGCTTGCTGGATCGGGTGGAGCTGCCCGCCCTGCGCGAGGCCCTCGACGGTCGTGATCTCCCGTCCGCTCGCCTGAACGGCGAACATCGTGCACGACTTCATCGGCACGCCGTCGACGAGCACCGTGCACGCCCCACAGCTCGTGGTGTCGCATCCGATGTGAGTGCCCGTGAGCCCGAGGGATTCGCGGATGAAGTGGACGAGGAGCATCCGCGCCTCGACCGCCGCCGATCGCTCCTGCCCGTTGACGGTCACCGCTACGGGATGCAGTGCAGCGGCCGTCGTCTGGGTCGCCAGTTCGGTCATCTCGACTCCTCTCCCGCCTTGGCGGCCGTGATCGCGGTCCGCAGGCCCCGTTCCGTGAAGATCCGGACGACGTTCCGCTTGTAGTCCGCCGTGCCGCGGATGTCCGACTGCGGCTGCGCCGCTTCCGCTGCGAGCCTGGCCGCCTCCCCGATCGCGGAATCGGTGGGCTCTGTTCCCCGAAGCGCGTCCTCGGCAGCGGCGGCTCGGATATTGGTCGGTCCGACGCCGGTGAGCGCGATGCCGACCTCTCCGACCGAGCCGTTGTCGAGTGTCACGTGGACCGCCACCGCGGCGGTCGCGTAGTCGCCGACCTTGCGCTCGAGCTTGAGGTAGGTCCCACTCGACCTCGTGCCTGGGTCGGGCACGCGAGCCTCCGTGATCACCTCGTCGGGCGCGAGCGTCGTCTCGAACGGGCCGTCGAGGAGATCGTCGACGGAGATGGTCCGCTCGCCGTCCGGTCCCCGCGCAACGACGCTCCCTCGAGCTGCGAGCATGACCGCTCCCCAGTCGCCCTGGGGATCAGCGTGTGCGAGCGAGCCGCACACCGTGCCGCGGTTGCGGACGAGCGGGTCGGAGATCTGGGGCGCCGCGTCGCCGAGGACGCGGTAGCGCCCGCGGAGCAACTCCGACTTCTCGCACGTCTTGTGACGGACGAGCGCCCCGATGCACAGAGCGCCGTCCCGCTCCTCGAGGTAGTCGAGGCCGGGGACGTCGTTCAGGTCCACGAGGACCCCGGGCGTCGCGAAGCGAAGCTTCATGAGCGGGACGAGGCTCTGACCACCAGCGAGCACCTTCGCCTCGTCTCCCCGCTCGGAGAGCGTCGCAATCACCTCCTCGAGCGTCGACGGAGCGGTGTACTCGAATCTCGCCGGGTACACGAATCCTCCTCTCCCGTGGGATAGGGATCCCTGCAAAGCAAGGGTGCGAGAGAGCATACGACAGTCGTCGCCGTCCTGGATTGACGTCGTGCGATCGATCGCCCGCGTCCGCGACTGGCCCTTGTTCCCGCCGCTGATCTCGTTCATCCTGGAGTCAGGCAATGTGGCGCCGGGTTGCCTTCCCGCTCTCACTCGTGGCCGCGGCGACGGTCGCTGCTCTCGCAGCGTCCGGTCTCTCGGCCGCGCCCGCCGTCCCTGCCCAGCCGAGTGTGGACTTCCCCGGCGGCCCGCACTACGCGATCGGCTGCAGCGTCAGCCATCAGAACAATGACGACCCGATCGTCTTCCCGCGTCGACCGGGACGCTCGCACC
>DATIBA010000080.1:0-9642 GCA_035457765.1 Gaiellaceae bacterium | reverse complement strand
CGGAGTAGCGCCGGACGGTCGAACGAGCGAACGACGGCTGGGTCAGACTCCGCACGTGACCCGGTCGTCGATCGCCGAGGCACGGTCGCTCTGGAGCCCGGCCGGCACGTACCTGAACACGGCCTCGTACGGGCTGCCGCGGACCGATGCGGTACGGCCTCATCATCTCGTTGTCCTCGTGCTCGACGATGTGGCAGTGCCAGACGAACTGGCCGGGCGTGTCGAAGCGCGCCCGTACCCGCGTGACCTGACCTGGATAGGCGATCACGGTGTCTTTGAAGCCGGTCTCCCACGGCTCGGGTGGGCTGATCGTGCCCTTGAGCTGGATCGGCGAGATGACCTCGCCGGTTTCCTCGTCCAGAACGAGGCCCTCCCGGTTGACGACCTCGAACGCGACCTCGTGGATGTGCATCGGGTGGGCGTCGGCGGTCGTGTTGTACATCTCCCAGACCTCGGTGTCACCCGTGACCGGGTTCTCCGTCACTTCGTGGTGCCACTCCCTCTCAACCAAGTCGCCATCCTCAGTGACCGTACCGAGGAGCGCCTCGAGCGGGCCCTCGATCTCGTCGCCGTCCTCATCAAAACCGACACCCACCTTCTCGATCAGCGCCAGCCGCCGCGTCTTCGTTTCCGTGGGGAGCGGCGCGATCGCGGGCAGCTGCAGGTACTGCGGCGGGGTGGAGTCATCGTCCTCGACCGCGGGCCCGACGCGGAACTCCATCACCTGGCCGGTGGTGTCGGGGTCGGCGACCGGGAAGTCGGCACCGGGGACGCCGCCGCCGAAGGGCTCGTCGGGGCCGACGTTGCCGAGGACGTGTTTCCCAAGGGACACGTTGGTGAAGTCGACGATCACGTCGGCCCGCTCGGCCAGGCCCATCAGCAGCCGGTTGCCGTGGTCCGCGGTGATATTGACCGGGGCGGCGAGGAAGCCGCCCTCGTTTCCGATCTGCCACACGTCGACCCCGGGGATCGCGTTGAAGTCGAGGATCAGGAAGCGCGACTGGCAGCCGTTGAGGAACCGAAAGCGGTAGCGACGCTGCTCGACCTCGAGGAACGGCCACGTGTTGCCGTTGACCATGATCGTGTTTCCGAAGAACTCGGGATTCCAGATCGGCGAGAACCGATCCTCGTGGGCCGGGGGGATGAAGGGCCCGACGATCCCGTCGAAGAACTCACGGGTGTCGGGATAGAAGAGCGAGCCATCGTTGTTGAATGAGCGATCCTGGATCGCGATCGGGATCTCGTAGTACGTCTTGTCGGGCGGAAACTTCTCGTTCTCCTTGGGCGCCGGCCCCGGCAAGCTGGCCTCACCCCCGGTCTGCGAGTCGAGCACGCTATCGCTCGGGCCTCCACGGATCAGGTAGAAGCCGGCGGGGCCCGCGTAGACGTTGAGGCGCGTCATCCCGAGGACGTGATCGTGGTACCAGATCGTCGCCGCCCGATTGTGGTTGGGGTACTGGAAGGTGGCGAAGCCGGGTCCCCACCCGACGCCGTAGGAGCGGGCGGCCTTGGCTTCGAAGAAGCGGTACCAGGTGCCGTTCCTGGCGTACGCCGGGGGGATGTTCCTGGCCTTCGGCAGGTACCACGCCTCCGCGTAGCCGTCGCTGTCGTCGCCGACGCCCACGGCGCCGTGCACGTGCGTCACGATCGGGACCGGGCCCGTGTAGGGGCCTGGGGTGGAAGCGAACGTGGGCTCCGTGTCCCGGTCCCTGTTGCCGCCCGGTGGGTTGGCCCAGTGGAGCGTCTGGTCGACCGGGAGCAGGTGCGGCAGGTACTTCCCGTCCGCGTCCGTGAGGTCGTTGATCCACTTCACCCGGACGGGCTGGTTTACCTGCGCCTCGATCGTCAGCGACGGCGCGTTGTGGAGGAGCAAGCCCGTCGGGCTCGCCGACTTCACGGCCCCGTAGCCCCACACCGTCGTTTTCGGGAGGGGCGCCGGCAGGATCTGCTGCGAGATCTGCTTCATCGAGATCTCGTAGTAGTCGATCGTCGTGCCCCGCCTGACGATCGTGTCTGCCTTGGGCATCACGGGCGGGACCAGCATCGGAGTCACGAACTTGGATACGTCTCCCGGATCGAGCGTGCCGCCCGGAATCTGGGCGAGCGCGACCGGTGCGCTCGTGCCGGGTATCCGTCCGAACAGGTAGAAGCCGGCGCTCGCGCCGCCTACCCAGGCCACGAACGTACGTCTCGACAACCGAGTCGTAGTGTCCACCGCGTCCCCCTTCCCGATCTCGTTCTCCCCATCCTGTCCCTCCCAGGAATGCGCCGATCCTAACCGTCGCGGCGTCTCGCGCAAAGTGGGGTTTCTACGTGCGCCCGGGCGTGATTTGCCGCACGTTCAGGCTGTGAGCACGTCGAGCGTTCGGTCGACGTCCTCGTCCGTGTTGTAGACGTGCCACGAGGTTCGGAGCCGACCCCCGCGAACGGCCGCACGGATTCCGGCTCGCTCGAGCTTCTCGGCTGCGCCGGGCGCATCCGACATGACGATGGCCGAGTTTCCGGCCTCGTCGCCAAGGCCCTCGCGAAAGCGGTTGGCGAGCGCGACGTCGTGGGCGTGGATCGCGTCGACACCGATCCGCTCGAGAGTGCCGAGCGCGGGAGCGGACGCCACCCACATGAACCAGGCCGGTGACGTGTCCAGTCTTCGGGCGTTGGTGGCCAGTCGGAGAGGCGGCCCGAAGAAGGTGGCGAGCGGGTCCTCGCCCGCGTACCAGCCCGCCGTGAGCGGGAGCACCGTCTCCAGGAGCTGCGGACGAATCGTCATGTACGCGGTGCCACGTGGCGAGAGCAGCCACTTGTAGCCGTGGGCGGCGACCACGTCGAACCGACGAGCGTCGAACGGAAGCCAGCCGACGGCCTGCGTCGCGTCGACGACGGTGGTCACCTCGTGTTCGGCCGCCGCTTCGGCGATCGCATCCAGGTCGGCGACCTCACCGGTGGCCATCTGCACGGCGCTGAACGCGACGACGTCGACGTCTCGTCCGATCTCGCCTGCCACCTCCTTCGGGGGCACGAGACGGACGGTGACGCCGCGGGACTCCTGTACGAGGAAGGGAAAGAGGAGCGACGTGAACTCGACGTCGGGCGCGAGGACGCGAGATCCGTCGGGGATGGAGGCGGCGACGAGACCGATCATGGTCGACACGTTCGGGCCGATCGCGACGGTCTCGACGGGGACGCCGACGATGCGTGCGAACGACGCGCGGGCCTCCTCGCCGGGAGCGCCCCAGTGCTCCCAGCTCGTGCGACCGCCCCGCCAATCGTCGAGCGCCTCGTGCAGCGCGTCCCAGGCGCTGCGCGGCGGCAGTCCGAACGAGGCGGTGTTGAGGTACGTGCCCGCGGGCTCCCAGAACTCCCGAGCCTCGGCAATCGCCAGCCCCTCCACGCGGGCAGTCATATCAGCGGCGCTAGACTCGGCGCGATGGGCCGGGCCGCGCAGGAGCAGCACCTCTGGGGAGAGGAGACCGAGAAGGCGGTCGCGAACTTCCCCGTCTCCGGCGAGCGTATCCCGACTCCGGTCGCGCGCTGGCTCGGCAGGATCAAGGCTGCGGCCGCCCGCGTGAACGCCGAGCTCGAGCTGCTCGACGCCGACGTGGCCGAGCGCATCGCCGCGGCCGCGGATCGCGTCGCGGCCGGCGAGTTCGACGACCAGTTCCCGATCGACGTCTTCCAGACCGGGTCCGGGACGAGCTCGAACATGAACGCCAACGAGGTGATCGCCGCTCTCGCAGGCGAGGACGTGCACCCGAACGACCACGTCAACATGGGTCAGTCGTCGAACGACGTCTTCCCCTCGGCGGTCCACCTCGCTGCGCTCGGGGAGATCGCCCACGACCTCCTTCCCGCCCTCGAGCGCCTCGCGGCGTCACTCGAGCGCAAGGCGTTCGAGTTCGACGACGTCGTCAAATCGGGCCGCACGCACCTCATGGACGCCGTTCCGGTCACGCTCGGTCAGGAGTTCACGGGGTACGCGGCGCAGGTCCGACAAGGCATCGGCCGAGTCGAGGATGCGATTCCGCGCCTCGGTCAGATCCCGCTCGGCGGGACTGCGACGGGCACGGGGCTCAACACGCATCCCGAGTTCGCCGCTCGCGTCCGCGAGCGCCTGTCGCGCGACACCGGACTCACCGTCTCCGCTCCGGTCGACCACTTCGAGGCGCAGGCGGCGCGCGACGGCCTCGTGGAGACCTCCGGTGCGCTGAAGGTGGTGGCCGTCTCGCTCACGAAGATCGCGAACGATCTTCGCCTGATGGGGTCGGGACCACGCGCGGGACTCGCCGAGATCTTCCTTCCCGAGCTGCAGAAGGGCAGCTCGATCATGCCGGGCAAGGTGAACCCGGTCATCCCCGAGGTCGTGACGCAGGTCTCGGCGCAGGTGATCGGCAACGACGCGGCGATCACGATCGGCGGCATGAACGGCCACTTCGAGCTCAACGTCTACATACCGCTCATGGCCCGCAACCTCCTCGACTCGATCAGGCTGCTCTCGAGCGCCGCGCGCCTCCTCGCCGAGAAGTGCGTGGACGGCATCGAGGCGAACCGCGACCGGAACGAGCAGTACGCGGAGAGCACGCTCTCGGCTGCGACTGCGCTCAATCCTTACATCGGCTACGACCGGGCCTCGGAGATCGTGAAGGAGGCCGCGTCGTCGGGGCGGTCGCTCCGCGAGGTCGCACGCGAGGCGGGTGTGGAGGAGGCCGTTCTCGACGAGGCGCTCGACTACCAGGCGATGGCGAAGCCGCACGGGTAGCTGGCTGCCGACCCTTCGGCAGCAACACGTCTGTTGGAGGGACGGCCCCCGAAAAGGGAGGAGGCCCTGAATCGGCCTCCTCCGCAGTTCGGATCTAGTTGTCGCGTTCTACAGGAACGAGTTGATCCACGCGAGCACGCCCGCGGTGTCGACCCGGGACGAATAGCCCACGCCGCTGCAGTTGACGTTCGTGACGAACGAGTTCACGGCGAGCACGGTGTCCGTTCCTCCGAGAAGGTCCGGACCGCCGGAGTCACCGAAGCAGGTTCCGCCCGAGCCACCCCCAGGGTTCAACGCGAACTTCATCAGCTCCGCGCTGTGTGTGAACTTCCCGGAGACGAGCTCGCTCGGCGCGAACAGTCGGACCCGTGGGCCCGTCCAGCGGTAGAACGGTGGAGGCTGGGGCAGCGCATTTCCGGGAATCTGCGCCTGGACTTGCACCCCGTAGCCGACGAAGTCGATCGCCGTCTTGTTCTTCAGGGTGTCGACGCGACCTGGAGAGGGAAGATCCGCGTACTCGTCGACCACCGCGAGAGGCACCGGCTCCGTCAAGACGATCACACCGACGTCTCTCAACGCGAACTTGTGCAGACCGGTGCCACAGGGATTGCAGAAGTTCGGGTTCGTGTGGGCGACGCCGTCGTACGAGGTCGCGCCACTGAACGGGTACTCGGGGTTTCCCTGGACGACTTCGTCGAACCAGACTCTGGCCCGACTCGTTCCGATCGTGCAATGACCGGCCGTGAGCACGACAGTGGGCGACAGCAGCGATGCGCTGCATCGATGCGACGGCTGGTGCTGGCCGTTGACGAGGACGTCGAATACGGCGAGCCCGACGTACGGGTGGTTGTCCCCGTCGGGCTGGCCGTTGGTGATCGCGAGCCCGGCGGCCGCCGTTGCGAGCACGGCGATGCTCGAAGCCGCGAGCACCAGCAGCTTCCTACGTATGCGCATGACGATTCTCCCCTCTTCGTAACGAGTGAGCTCTGCGGCGAATCTCCTCTCCCAGCCGCCTGGCCCACCCTGACGACGACCCTGCACTATGGTCTCAGAGCGGTGTTTCGTCAAGGTGAGTAGCGGTTCTCAGCGCGTGCGAACGACGACGAGCTTGTCGGTGCCCGACTCGGCGCCCCAGACCTCGCCGGGCCGGCCGAGGATCTGGCGGACAGCCGCATCGGGACTCGGGAGCCGAACGGTCGTGAACCTCGCGCTCGCCGGATCGAAGCGGATAAGGGCGTTCGCGCCGAAGTCGCTGAGCCAGACCTTGTCCCGATCGTCGACGTAGACGGCGTAGATCATCGGGTTCGCGCCCGGCACGCGCCACTCGCGCCAGCGCTTGGTCCGCGGGTCGTACACCCCGACCTTGCCGACGTTCCACTCGCTGATCCAGATCCGTCCGCGCGAGTCGGACCATGCGCGCCGAGCCCCTTGGCCCGCCGTCGGCGGGCGTAGGACGGCGGCCTTGCCCGTCCGGGTGTCGATCCTGCCGAGGTAGCTCCCCGCGAGTGAGGCGTAGTACACGTCACCCGTCGGGGTCGTCGTGATTCCGTAGGGCCCTTCCCCTCGCGGTGCGCGAAAGACGCGCACCTTGCCGCTCTTCGGGTCGAGTCGTCCGTAGATGCCGCTCTGTCCCGTGAACCAGAGCACACCGCGCCGATCGAACGTGGCGGTATTCAGGTTCGTATAGCCACTACTCGCGGGCAGCGGGAACCGACGGACGCGACGTGTCCGGGGATCGACTCTCACGATCGCGTTCAGCCCGCTGTCGGTGATCCAGGCGGCGCCGTCCGGACCGACGATCACACCGTGCGGGGCCGATCCGGAGCCGAGCGGAGTCAGGCGTGAGCGACCGGTCTCCGGATCGAGCCAGCCGAGCTCGCCCGTGTGCTGCGCCGTGTACCAGACGCCCCCGTCGCGAGCGGGAGCGACGTCGTGCGGATGCGTCCCGCCGGGAACCGGGTACTCGCGGACGCGAAGCTGGTTGTTCTCGAGAGGTGCCGCGCTGGCCGTCGCCGCCGTCAGGGCGACGACGATCGCAAGAGGAGCTCGCAGGCGCATGCCCGTCAGTACGCGACGGCGCCGCGGCCGGTTTCGGCAGCGCGGCGCTGCTCGTCGGCGCGGTACGAGGAGCGCACGAGCGGACCGGAGAAGACGGACCCGAACCCGAGCGCCTCGCCCTGCTCGCGGAACCAGCGGAACTCGTCCGGGTGTACCCAGCGGTCGATCTCCGCGTGCTTCGGTGACGGTTGCAGGTACTGACCGATCGTCACGACGTCGACGCCGTGCTCGCGGAGATCCCTCATCGTCTCCACGACCTCGTCGTTCGTCTCGCCGAGGCCGACGATGATGCCCGACTTCGTCATGACGTCGTACGTCGCGAGCTCCTTCACCCGGCGGAGCAGCCAGAGCGCCTTGTCGTAGCTCGCCTTCGCACCGCGCATGCGCGCGTGGAGCCGGTGAACCGTCTCGATGTTGTGTCCGAAGACGTCCGGACGGGCACCGAGCACGGTCGCGAGCGCCTCCTCCTCCACGCCGAGGAAATCTGGGGTGAGGATCTCGACCGTCGCCCGGGGCAGCTTCTTCCGGAGGGCCCGAATCGTGGCTGCGTAGTGGCCGGCTCCACGATCGGAGATGTCGTCCCGGTCCACCGACGTGACGACCACGTGTGAAAGGCCCATCTGCGCGGCAGCTTGGGCGAGGCGAAACGGCTCGAGCGGGTCGGGCGGCGAGTCTGGCCTCCCCGAGTGGACGTAGCAGTAGCGGCAGGCGCGCGTGCACGTGTCGCCGAGGATCTGGAACGTCGCGGTGCCCCGCCCCCAGCATTCGCCGATGTTGGGACAGCGTGCCTCCTCGCAGATCGTCGTCAACTGCCCCTCGCGCATGAGGCTCTTCACCTCGAAGTAGCGCGAGTCGGCATTCGGCGCCCGCACCTTCATCCACTCGGGACGGCGCGGGCGCTCGGCCACGGGGAGCGACCTCTGCATCCCGGCCAGTCTACGGAACGAGCGTGAACGCCTTGCAGTGCGCCGGTCTCACGACCGAGGTGCGCTGCGATCGAGGGTCACGGTCAACGCATCGCGAGCGAGGCGTGGATGCGCTGGGGCCAGAGACCCGTTCCGTCGTCCGCCGGTAGCTCCTCGAGCTCCAGTCCGAAGACCTCCGCGATCGCATCGCTTGCGATAGGTCCCACGTCCTCGACGGTCAGCGTCCGACCGAGCTCGCGTGCCATCGTCGTGAAGGCCGCATCCTCGAGCCCGCAGGCGGTGATCCACTCGGTGAACGGCGCTGGGTCGAGGTCGACGTTGAGTGCGTACCCGTGCGTCGTGACCCAGCGTGAGACGTGCACGCCGATGGAGGCGATCTTTCGCGGCCCCTGGCCTCCCGCGGGTGGCATCCAGACCCCGGTCAGGCCCTCGTAGCGCATCCCTTCGAGGTCGAACGCGGCGAGGGTGCGGATGAGCGCCTCCTCGAGATCTCGCACGTACCGCTTCACGTCCTTGCCGTGGTTTCGGAGGTCGAGGATCGGGTAGCAGACGAGCTGCCCCGGCCCGTGGAAGGTCGATTTCCCTCCCCGGTCCGTCTCGGCGATCTCCACCTCAGCGGCGTCGGGCACGTGGAGCTCGCTCTCGGTCTCGGTCCGCCGACCGACCGTGATGACGGGAGGGTGCTCGAGGAAGATCACCGTCTCCGGGATCGCGCCCTGCGACACGGCGCCCGCGAGCGAGCGCTGAAGGTCGAACGCTTCGCCGTACGGAACGAGCCCTAGCCTCATGAGGTACGCGCCGCGCATCAGACGGCCTGGCCGAACATCCAGCGGTGGCCCTCGAGATCCTCCGCCGTGTAGACGCGATACCCGTACCCGGGCTCCTCGGGCTGGCGCAGGATCGTCGCCCCCCCAGCGCGAGCTCGCTCGTAGTGCGCGTCGACGTCGTCCACCTCGACGAAGTGCCCGTCGATGACCCACTGGTTGTCGTACGCCCGGCGTGCGAGCTCCGACGTCTCGCGTAGACGGAGAGGGTTGACGTAGTCGTGGGGCGTCGACACGTAGATCGTCGCGCCGCCGAGGTCGAGTTCGGCGTGCGTGATCGTGCCCTCCTCCTCATACCGGGCGGAGCGGTTCTCCGTGAACGCGAACGCGCGCTCCAGCCACCCGATCGCAGTCGCAGCGTCCTCGTAGCCGATGAACGGGACGATCCGCTGGGACATCTCAGGTCGCGCGGATCTCGTACCGCGGAAGCCCGTCCTCGGGCAGCGTCTCCCAGGGTGCCACTGAGCGGACGAAGATGTGCGCCTCCGGCTGACCGTCGAAGCCCGAGTCGATCGCGCTCAGGCGGACGGCACAGAGTTCCGACTCCGGCCACCCTCCGCCGAAGAGGTTCGAGCCGCAGACCGAGCAGAACGTCTTCGCGGAGCCCTCGGACGGGGTGAACGAGCGGAGGTGCTCCTCGCCCTCCAGGATCCGGACCGCCGCGGTGCGCGAGCGCCCACTCGTCGTGCCGACTCCTCCGGCGAGCCGCTTACAGCTCTCGCAGTGGCAGTGGGAGACCGTGATGAAGGGCTCCGTGACCTCGAACCGGACGACGCCGCACAGGCAGCTTCCTTGCATGCTCATCGGTTGACCTCCGCTAGTAGGCGGCCTCGTCCCACGTTTCGAGGCGTTCGCGCAGATCGCGCAGGAAGCGACCGGCGAGCGCGCCGTCGACGAGGCGATGGTCATAGGTCAGCGTCAGGTTCATCACCGGCCGGATGGCGATCACGTCCTGGCCCATCTCGTCCTGGACGACCCACGGACGCTTCACCACGGCGTACGTGCCGAGGATCGCGGCCTGCGGCTGGTTGATCACGGGCGTTCCGTGGAACGTCCCGTAGCCGCCGGGGTTCGTGATCGT
>DATIBA010000079.1:0-6692 GCA_035457765.1 Gaiellaceae bacterium | reverse complement strand
AACACCGCCGCTCTCGAGGAGGCGCTCGCCGACTTCCCGAACGCGAAGGTGCAGACGCGCGAGGAGTTCATCGACAACCAGATCTCCGGATTGAACGCCGTGCTGAACATCCTCTACGTGCTCCTCGCCCTCTCCGTGCTCGTCAGCCTGTTCGGAATCGTCAACACGCTCGTCCTGACCGTCTTCGAGCGGACGCGAGAGATCGGGATGCTGCGTGCGATCGGGATGACGCGCCGTCAGGTGCGGCGGATGATCCGCCACGAGAGCGTGATCACGGCGCTGATCGGAGCCACGATCGGCATCGTGCTCGGCGTCGTGCTGGCGCTACTCCTCATCGCGCGCGTCGACTTCATCGACTTCGCGTTCCCGACGATACAGATCGTCGTGTTCGTGATCGCCGCCGTGCTCGTGGGCGTTGTCGCCGCGATCTTCCCGGCTCGCCGTGCGGCCAAGCTCGACCCACTGCGCGCGATCGCCTACGAATAGAGGCTCCGATCCTCGTGGCTCCGAGCCACGCGGTCTCAGGCGAGCCTGACGACGCCTTCCGCGGCGAACGCGGCGATGTCCTCGTCCGAGTACCCCGCCTCGCGGAGGATCTCGCCCGTGTGCTCGCCCACGAGAGGCGGTGGGAAGCGGTGCACCGCCCGCTCGCCGTCGAACGAGAGCGGGACCGCGGCAAGTCGAAGGTCGGGGATGCTCGGATGCGGGACGGGCTGGAGCATCCCGAGTGCGTCGGTCTGCTCGGACTCGACGACATCCGCGACGTCGGCAACAGGAGCGGCCGGCACCCCCGCGGCCGAGAGGAGCTCACGCCACTCGGTGTTCGAACGCTCGCGCAGGCGCTCCGCGAGCCGCGCCACGAGCGCGTCGCGATTTCGGACCCGATCCGGATTGGTGCGAAAACGAGCGTCCGACACGAGCTCGGGGAGGTCCACCGCCTCGCAGAGGAGTGCGAAGAGCCTGTCGTTCCCGCCCGCGACCATGAGCTCGCCGTCGCGGGTGGGGAAGACCTGGTAGGGCGCGACCATCGGGAACATGGTCCCCTGCGGCGTCGGCACCGTTCCATCTGCGAGGTAGCCCACCAGGTGGTAGCCGATGTAGCCGAGAGCCGTCTCGTAGAGCGATGTGTCGACGACGGTGCCCTCGCCGGTCCGCTCGCGCTCGAGCAACGCCGCGACGACTCCGAGCGCCGACCAGATCCCCGTCCCCATGTCGATGAGGGACGAGCCGACGCGGACGCCCGAGCGGCCGGGCTCCCCGGTCATGCTGATGAGACCCCCGGCCGCCTGCATGAGTGCGTCGTAGCCGGGCTCGTGCGAGAGCGGTCCTTCGCGGCCGTACGCGCCGATCGAGCAGTAGACGACGCGTGGATTGCGCGCTCGAACGATGTCGGCTCCGAGCCCGAGACGATCGGCGAGCCCGGGTCGCAAGCTCTGAAGGAAGACGTCGGCGCTCGCGGCGAGCCGGAGCACGATCTCGCGACCACGCCCGTCCGCGAGCGAGACGGCCAACGAGCGCTTCCCTGCGTTCACCGACAGGAACATCGAGCTCTCGCCGTTCCAGAACGGAGGTCCCCAGGCCCGCCCGTCGTCGCCGGTGTCGGGCCTCTCGACCTTGACGACCTCCGCGCCGAGTGCGGCGAGGATCTCGGCACAGTACGGCCCCGCGATGGAGGTGGTCACGTCGACGACCTTCGTGCCTGCGAGTGGGTGGAGAGGCATCGGCGAATGATCGCTTGCTGAGAAGATGCGCGGATGCCGAGCTGGCTCGACTTCGACCGCTTCACGGAGTGGGTCTCGGGTGAGTGGTGGAGCTACCTCGTCATCCTCGCCGTCGCGACGATCGACGCGTTCTTCCCGCTCGTGCCCAGCGAGACGCTCGTCGTGATCGGGGGCAACCTCGCGAGCTCGGGCGATCTCGTGCTCTGGCTCGTCATCCTCTCCGCCGCAGCCGGCGCCGTCCTCGGGGACAACATCTCGTTCGCGATCGGTTCGTGGGTGGGAGAGCACACCGTCAAGCGGTGGTTCTCGAGCGAGAAGGCGCACCAGCGGCTCGAGTGGGCCGAGCGCACCCTCGACGAGCGCGGTGCCTACATCATCATCATCGCCCGCTTCATTCCGGGCGGTCGCACCGCGGTGACGTTCGCGGCCGGTTACATCCCGACGTTTCCCTGGCGGCGATTCATCGTCTACGACATCGTCGCAGGCGTCCTGTGGGCGACATACGCCTCCCTGCTCGGATACTTCGGGGGCAAGACGTTCGAGGACCATCCCATCTGGGGAGTGGCTCTCGCTCTCGGTATCGCGTTGACGCTAGGGCTCGTCGTGGAGGTGGTCAGGCACGTGCGTCAGCGGCGTCGCCCGGTGGGCTGATCTGAGAGACTCGGAGCATGGCGAACATCCTCGTCCACGTCACGTGCGGGCCCGAGAACCCGACCAAAGCAGCACTCGGCTTCCTGGTGGCCAAGGCCGCCGTCGACGAGGGACACGATGTCTCGATGTTTCTCGCGGGCGACGGCGTCCAGTTGGTCCGCGACGCCGTTCTCGACTCCTTGACGGGTCTCGGCACGGGAAGTCTCCGCGAGTCCTACGACGCCGTCATCGCGAGCGGCGCGAAGCTCTATGCCTCGGGAATGTCGAGCAAGGCTCGCGGCGTCACCGGGTCGGACCTGGAGGGAAAGCCGATCGAGCTGGCGATGCCGAGCCGTCTCGTGCAGCTCGCGGTCGAGAGCGATCGGGTCCTCACGTACTGACCGTACACGTACCCTGCGCGGCGTGAACCGCCTCGCCAGCGCGACGAGCCCCTACCTGCTCCAGCACGCCGAGAACCCGGTCGACTGGTATCCGTGGGGCGAGGAGGCATTCGAGCGCGCGCGCGAGGAGGACAAGCCCCTCCTCGTCTCGGTCGGCTACAGCTCGTGTCACTGGTGCCACGTGATGGCGCACGAGTCGTTCGAGAACCCCGCCACGGCAGCCGTGATGAACGACCGCTTCGTCAACGTGAAGGTCGATCGCGAGGAACGACCGGACATCGACGCCGTGACGATGGAGGCGACGGTCGGGATGACGGGCGCTGGCGGATGGCCGACGACGGTGTTCATGACGCCGGACGGGAGGCCGTTCTATGCCGGCACGTACTTCCCCCCGGAGCCTCGGCACGGCATGCCGAGCTTCGGCGACGTGCTCCAGGCCGTGTCGCAGACCTGGCGTGAGCGACGAGCCGACGTCGAGCGTCAGGCCGCGCGCATCGACGACGCTCTCCGGAGCGTCGCACAGGCACCGCCGTCCTCCGAGCCATTGACGACGTCGCTTCTCGCCGACGCGGCGCGTGGAATCGCTCGCACGTTCGAGCCGGCCTTCGGTGGGTTCGGCCGCGCACCGAAGTTCCCGGCCGCCTCGACGCTCGAGTTCCTGCTTCGACGCGGCGACGAGGACACTCTCGCGATGGTCACCGCCACACTCGACGGGATGGCCGCGGGTGGCATGTACGACGTCGTCGGAGGCGGTTTCCACCGGTACTCGGTCGACGATCGCTGGCTCGTCCCGCACTTCGAGAAGATGCTCTACGACAACGCCGTCCTGGCGTCGACGTACCTCCACGCGTGGGTGGTCAGCGGTCGAGCGCGATACCGCGAGGTCGTCGAGGAGACGCTCGACTACGTTCTCAGGGAGCTTGCGCTTCCCGGCGGCGGGCTCGCCTCGGCCCAGGACGCGGACACCGAGGGAGTCGAAGGGCTGACCTTCACGTGGACGCCGGACGAGGCCGCCGAGGTCGGTCTGCCCCAAGACGTCCTGGAGCCGTTCGAGCACGGACGGTTCGTGGTACGGGGAGTGCTCGATCGAGAGCTGCGCGCGAAGGTGCTCGCTCGGCGTTCGCTGCGCCCCCAGCCGTTCCGCGACGAGAAGGCGCTCGCGTCGTGGAACGGGCTGGCGCTCGCGGCGCTCGCCGAGTCCGGTTACCGGCTCGAGCGACATGATTGGCTCGACGCCGCGCGGAACGTCGCCGAGTTCCTGCTCGGGGCGCTCTCCGACGCGGACGGTCGGCTTCTCCGCTCGAGCCGCGACGGCCGCGCCAGCGGCGCTGCGTTTCTCGACGACTACGCGAACGTCGCCCAGGGCCTCATGGAGCTGCACGCTGCGACGGGCGAGCTGCGCTGGCTGACCGAGGCCCGGAGGATCGCGCTCCTCGCGATCGATCTCTTCCAGGATGCCGAGCACGGCGGCTTCTTCCTCTCGGACGCACACGGAGACGAGCGCGTGCCGCGGACGAAGGAGCTCCAGGACACGCCGATTCCGTCGGGGAACTCGATGCTCGCGTTCGTGCTGTTGCGGCTCGCTCGCATCTGGGGTGACGACGAGCTCGAGCGGCACGCGGTCTCGGTGTTCCGCCTCGTCGAGCCCGCCGTGCGGCGCGCGCCCGGCGCGTTCGCCTGGTCGCTCTGCGGGCTCGACCTCTGGTTCAGCCCGTCGCGGGAGGTCGCGGTCGTCGGCGCCGTCGACTCACCCGTTGCGCGCGCGGCACTGGCCCCCTTCCAGCCGAACTCCGTGGTTGCCGTCGGCCCCTCCGAGGACGTCCCGCTACTCGCCGGCAAGGGTCTCGTCGACGGGAGGACGGCCGTCTACGTGTGCGAGCGGTTCGCGTGCCGCACCCCTGTCACGGACCCGTCCGGTCTCGCGTCGGTGTCCGCCCTGGCGTAAGGACTCGCCCGATCGGCGAGACGACGGCTTCCGCCGGTCAGGTAGCGTCCGGGCCGATGACGACGACAGAGCTGACGGGCGCGGAAGACGTCGCATGGGACCTCTCCGACCTGTACGAGGGCGGCGACGACCCTCGCATCGAACAGGACGTCCAGGAGGTCGAAGAGGCCGCGGCCGCCTTTCGTGAGCGGTACTACGGGCGGGTTGCCGAGCTGAGCGCGGACGAGCTCGTCGAGGCGATCGACGAGCGCGAGCGAATCGAGTCGATCTTCACCCGAGCCATCTACTACGCGCACATGCGGTTCTCGACCGACATGGCCGACGCCCCCCGCGGGGCGCTCCTCGCCCGCCTCACCGAGAAGGGTGCTGTCGTGGATACGCAGCTCCTCTTCTTCGGGCTCGAGCTTGCCGATCTCGACGACGACGCAGCCGAAGCACTCCTGGCGGATCCGGCGCTCGAGCGCTGGGATCATTGGCTGCGCACGGTCCGGAAGTTCCGGCCGTACATCCTGACGGAGCCCGAGGAGAAGATCCTCACCGAGAAGTCGGTCTCCGGCGTCAGCGCCTGGGACCGGCTCTTCGACGAGTTGCTCGGCGCGCTGCGCGTCGATCTCGACGGGACGGAGGTCAGCTTCGAGGAGGCGATGGCGAAGCTCCACTCCGGTGACCGAGACGAGCGGCGGCGGGCGTCCGAGGCGGTGACGGTGGCGCTCGAGCCGGGTCTGCGAACCCGCACGTTCATCTTCAACACGATCGTCCTCGACAAGTCCGTGGACGACCGTCTCCGCGGCTACGAGACCTGGCTCTCGGCCCGGAACCTGCGCAACGACACGACCGACGAGGCCGTGCAGGCGCTCATCGACGCAGCCGTCTCGCGCTACGACGTGGTTCGGCGCTACTACGAGCTCAAGGCCCGGCTGATCGGTCTCGACCGGTTGGCCTTCTACGACCGCCTGGCGCCGCTCGGCGAGGATACGACGACGTCCTCCTGGGACGAGGCGCGGGAGCTCGTCCTCGACGCGTACCACGACTTCTCGAGCGACGTCGGGGACATCGTCGCGCGCTTCTTCCGAGAGAGCTGGATCGACGCGGCCGTGCGCGACAACAAGCGTCCCGGAGCGTACTGCGCGACGAACGTCCCTGGCGTGCACCCGTACGTCTTCATGAACTTCACGGGTGACCGCCGCTCGACACTCACGCTGGCTCACGAGCTCGGCCACGGTCTGCACGGATACCTCGCTCAGCCGCTCGGGCTCTTCAACGCCAACACCCCGCTGACGACGGCCGAGACGGCGTCGGTGTTCGGCGAGGCGCTCACCTTCAAGCGGCTGCTCGCCGTCGAAGAGGATCCTCGTCGCCGGCTCGACCTGCTCGCCGGGAGGATCGAGGACTCGATTGCGACCGTGTTCCGTCAGATCGCGATGAACCGGTTCGAGGACGCCGTCCATACGACGCGACGTGAGGAGGGCGAGCTTTCGATCGAGAAGCTCGAAGAGCTCTGGCTGGGGACGCAGCGGCAGATGCTCGGCGACTCCGTCGACATCGACGGCTACGGCTCGTGGTGGAGCTACGTCCCACACTTCATGGGCTCGCCCGGGTACGTCTACGCATACGCGTACGGCTTTCTGTTCGCGCTCTCGATCTTTCGGAAGTACGAGCTCGAGGGTGACGCGATGGTCGAGCCGTACCTCGAGGTCCTCCGGGCCGGAGGGTCGAGACCGCCCGAGAAGCTCGCCGAGATCGTGGGCCTCGATCTCACGGATCCGGGTATCTGGGTGAGCGGAATCGATGCGCTCGCCGTCGAGCTCGACGAGGCGGAGGCGCTCGCCAAAGAGATCGGCCTCGCGGGCTAGCTCGTCCCGGGTCTTGCTGGCTGACTACCGGTCCGTCAGCGGGACGCCGAGGAGCACTGCCTCGACTTTCCGCAAGCGTTCCACGTCGCCTCGGATGCCGGTCATCGTGTCGTTGTAGAGGAACGACTCTGCGAGGCGCACG
>DATIBA010000078.1:0-28814 GCA_035457765.1 Gaiellaceae bacterium | reverse complement strand
ATCCCCTTTCCGGCGAGCCTGTCGAACCCTTCGATCTCGAGCTGTCGCCACGAGACCCCGCAGGCGAGAATGATCGTGCGCGTTCGCAGGACGTCGCCGCCATCGAGGTGCACGTGTCGCGTGGCGGCGTCGATTCGTGTGATCGATCGGGTGACGAGGATCTCGGCTCCGAGTCTGCGCGCCTGCTGTAGTGCCCGGCTCGCGAGCTCGTCGCCCGACACGCCCGAGGGGAAGCCGAGGTAGTTCTCGATACGCGACGAGGTGCCCGCCTGGCCTCCGGGAGCCTCACGTTCGACGACGATCGTCTGGAGACCTTCCGAGGCGCCGTAGACGGCCGCCGCCAGGCCGGCGGGGCCCGCGCCGACGATCACCGTGTCGTACTCTGCCGAGGCGGGCTCGGTCGCTATGCCGAGCAGCTCGGCCACGCGCCGCAGTTGCGGGCGCACGACCGTCTTGCCGTTCACGAGGCGAATCGCGGGATAGTCCCCTTCGGTCGGCAACTCCCCCGACCACTGCCGTGCATCCTCCGGCACGTCGGGCTGGAGCCACCGGAACCGGATCTGGTTGCGGTCGAGGAAGCGCCGTAGCTCGGCGCAGGAGGCATCCCACCGGTGGCCGAGGACGATCGCACGGTAGGGAGCGGACTCGGAGATGAGGCTCTGAAGGCCGCGTGGGCCGCCGATCCGATTGCTCGCCAGGAGGCCCACCCGCGTCCCGACCTCCGGGGCGACTGCGGCGACGGCGTGGTAGTCCTGCGGCTCGATCCGGAAGACGCGCGACGGCTCTGCTGCCCGGAACCCGGCGGGATGGGGCGTTCCGAGAGTGATCGAGATCTCCCCGAGGACGTCACCGGGCTGCCGCTCGCCGATCACGCGCTCCACGCCGTCGACGAGCTTGACCGCCTCGATCCGACCGTCGAGCAGTCCGAAGAGCGCCGGCTGGTCTCCCTCGTGCACTGCGTACTCGCCGGGGCCGAGACTGATGTCGGCCGCGACACGACAGAGCTGCTCGCGGTCGGCGGCCTCGAGGCCCGCAAACACCTTGACTCGACCGATCTCGTCCGACGTCACCATTGGACGTACCAGTGCCGCCGGCCTGAGAGCACGGCGCTCGAGACGCTGACCTGCACACCCGGTGGGGCCTGAAGATCGTCTCGCCTCGTCCCCGTCGGCACGCGGACAACGCTACCCGTCGCCCTCGCCGTGCGTAGGACAGTCGGCCCACGTGCCCGACGCGTGGATCATCGAGGTCGGCCGGCCGATCCCCAGCCGTGTCCTCATGCGCATCGACGTCCAGCAGGGCAGGTGGAGAGACCGCGGAGGTCATGGTTGCGTTGACGGACGCCTTCGACCTCTCGACGTGAGGGAGCCTCGGGTAGCTCGACTGCAGCGCCGACTCAGGCGGAGTAGGCGGGCTCCGCCGAAAGCACCTCCGCCCCTGTTCCCCTCGCGATCGCCCACTCGAGCGCGTAGTCCGCGACGGCCTCCGGGCCTTCTCGCCGCACGTCCAGTGCGATCGGCCCGGAAACTCGACGTAGTCGGTGATCGTCCCGAGGTCGCATCGATAGTGCGCGTCTCCGGGATGTCGTCCTCACCCTTTCTGGGGCTGGCGCGCGTCGCCTCTCAGCACGATCTTTTCGGAAGCAGGCTCCCATCTCCCTTCGGAAGCAGATTCCAATCGATCGCCGTGTCCTCGGAAACCGCATCGAAAAGACCGCGCGGGCGCCCACGTGTCTTCTCCGACGACGCGCTCCGGCAGGCCGCCTCGTTCTCGTACGCTCGCCGAGTCGGCACCCGACGGGGTGCCCAGGATCTCGTGTACAGGATGTTCGCCGTCGCGGCGATCGAGCAGTTCCGGGAGGCGTACGCCGAAGAGGCAACGGTGCTCGACTGGCTGCTGGAGCCGAGGAGGCACACACTGCTCTCCGAGCTCGGCCGTGTCGCCCAACCGAGGTCGGATGAGCGCGGGGGGCTTCGGTGGACGGAGCAGGACGTGTCCCACCTGATCCGCGCGGCTTTGCAGGTCGCCGAGGCGAAGCCGTCGACGAAGGACGGCGTAGCGATGATCCGAGGCTACCGCTTGGGCGGCCGGCGCAAGGTGCGTGCCGCGTAGTCGGTTCCCGGCAGAGCTGGCTCCTCGTCGCCGTCCGGACTGCCGCCGCCGCGCTCGTCGTCGCCTTTTCGCGGGGCTTCGGAGGCTGCGGTAGCAGACCGCCGAGGGCACTCGACCCGCGCGGCTAGCGTTCTCCCCGTGGAGTACGTGGAGCTCGGGTCGAGTGGCCTGCGCGTCTCACGGGTCGGGATCGGGTGCAACAACTTCGGCGGCCGGATCGACCTCGAGGCGACGCGAGCGGTCGTCGAGGCCGCGCTCGACTCCGGAATCACCTTCTTCGACACCGCGGAGTTGTACGGGAACCGTGGAGGAAGCGAGCGCTTCCTCGGCGAGATCCTGGAAGGGCGTCGCGATCGAGTCGTTCTCGCGACGAAGTTCGGCTGGGGCCACGAGCGTGGCACGAATACGGCGGAGTACATCCGTGATGCGATCGATGGCTCGCTCGAGCGCCTGCGCACGGACTACGTCGACCTCTACTACGTACACAAACCCGATCCCCGGACACCCATCGCCGAGACGCTCGGCGCGCTCGATGCGCTCATGTCGGCGGGGAAGGTGCGCGCCGTCGGGTGCTCGAACTTCTCGGCCGAGCAGCTCGCGGAAGCCGACCGGGTCGCCGGCGAGCACGGCACGGTTCGCTTCACCGTTCTCCAGAACCACTACAACCTGCTCGAGCACGGCGACGACCAGGAGGTCCTCCCGCTCTGCCGAGAGCTCGGCGTCGCGTACGTCCCGTACTTCCCGCTGGCGAGCGGACTCCTGACCGGGAAGTACCGGCGCGGTGCGCCGGCCCCGCCCGGTTCGCGGCTCGCCGGTCGTGAGATCGACGACGCGCGGCTCGCGCGGGTCGAGGCTTTCGAGCGGTATGCCGAAACGCGGGGCCACGGTCTTCTCGAGCTCGCGATCTCGGCGTTGGCTTCGACGCGGGGGATCGGCTCGGTCATCGCCGGAGCGACGAAGCCCGAGCAGGTGCGAGCGAACGCAGCTGCCGCCTCATGGCAGCTCGGCACAGACGAGCTCGAGACCATCGCCGCTCTCTAACACTCCCTTGCCGAAACCCGTACTGCCGGCACAGAGAACCCTCACGCCGCTCCCTCGTACGAAGGCAGAGGGGAGTCCCGGATGTCCAGCGAGAAGGGAGTCGGAGACATGGCGAAGTGTCGCATGGCGGCCGCGGTCGTCGCGATCGTGCTCGGGTCGCTCACGCTTGCCGGAGCTGCGATGGCACAGGACAGGGCACCTCAGCACCCCGGCGATCATCGCGCGTTCTGTGCTCGCCTTCTGCAGGCCGCACACGATGTGCGGGCGGGAATCGGCGAGATCCAGGCGGTGCAGCAGCGGATCAGGCACGGGATCGCGCGTGGCCAGCTGACTCGCCCGCAAGAGGCGCGCGCGAAGATGGCCCTCCGCAAGCTCGAGGCACTGCAGGACGAGCTCGAGGATCGCCTCGAGCGGATGCTCGAGGCCTACGACGAGCACTGCACACGCTGAGCACGCGCTGACGGGGTCGGACCTCAGGGTCTGATTCCTCCGATCGGTGGGCGCACACTCGCGGCGGCTCGTTTCGCGACTGCCAGACTCTGCGCCATGCTCTTCCACGAGATCGCGCGCGCCTCCCAGGACGTCGCGTCGACGCCAGCCCGGCTCGCCAAGGTCGTCCGGCTCGCCGACTGCCTCGCTCGGGCGTGCGCACGGGAGATCTCGATCGCGGTCTCGTACCTGACCGGCGAGCTGCCTCAGGGAACGATCGGAGTGGGGTGGGCGGCACTGCGGGAGCTCCCGCCGCCAACCGACGAGCCGAAGCTCGAGCTGATGGACGTCGACGACGCCCTGTCTCGCCTCCAGGCCATCTCGGGTCGAGGCTCGCAGGCGGCCCGCCGGGACGAGCTCGCGCGTCTCTTCGGAGCTGCCACCGAGCTCGAGCAGCGGTTCCTCTCGCGCCTGCTCGTCGGAGAGCTGCGGCAGGGCGCTCTCGAGGGGGTGATGGTCGATGCAGTGGCACGGGCCGCCGGGATCCCGGCCGCCGAAGTGAGGCGCGCCGCGATGCTCGCAGGCGACCTGCCGACGATCGCGGAGGCCGCCCTCACGCACGGGCGCGACGGGCTCGGCCGGTTCCGGCTCACCCTGCTTCGGCCCATGAAGCCGATGCTCGCGCAGACCGCCGACAGCGTCGCGGAGGCGCTCTCGCGTGTCGGGCCCGCCTTGGTCGAGTGGAAGCTCGACGGGGCGCGGATCCAAGTGCACCGCCTCGGACCGGAGGTCCGGATCTTCACGAGAAACCTCGCGGACATCACGGATCGGGCACCCGAGATCGTCGAAGTCATCGGTGCCCTTCCGGCCAACTCGCTCGTACTCGACGGGGAGGCGATCGCGCTCCGTGCGGACGGGCGTCCGCATCCGTTCCAGGTCACGATGAGCAGGTTCGGAACGAAGGTAGTCGTCGAAGATCTCGTGCGCACGACGCCGCTCTCCGCCTTCTTCTTCGACTGCCTGCACGCGAACGGTGAGGATCTGATCGACCGTGCTGCCCGCGAGCGGCTCGCCGTGCTCGACGCGAACCTTCCGCGGGCGCTGGTGGTGCCGCGAATCGAGACCGACGACGAGGCGGCGGCGCAGGTGTTCGTCGAGGACGCCCTCACGCGGGGTCACGAGGGCGTCATGGTGAAAGCGCTCGACGCGCCGTACGAGGCCGGTCGTCGAGGAACCGGCTGGCTGAAGGTGAAGCCGGCGCACACACTCGACCTGGTCGTGCTCGCCGCCGAGTGGGGGCACGGGCGCCGCCGTGGCAGGCTCTCGAACATCCATCTCGGCGCTCGCGATCCGGCGACCGGCGGCTTCGTCATGCTCGGGAAGACGTTCAAGGGAATGACGGACGAGATGCTGGACTGGCAGACCGAGCAGTTCCAGCGGCTGGAGACGGACCGCGACCGGCACACGGTGCACGTCCGCCCCGAGCTCGTGGTGGAGGTCGCGTTCGACGGCGTCCAGACGAGTCCGCGCTATCCCGGCGGCGTCGCGCTGCGCTTCGCGCGGGTCAAGGGATACCGGCCCGACAAGAGCGTGGAGGAGGCGGACACGATCGAAGCGGTCCGCGCGCTTCTCCCTTCCGCCGAGAGCCGAACAGGAGCTCGAGGCGCGGGCGTAGACTCGTAGCGTCCTCAACCCCTCGGAGGTGCACATGACGCATTACGGAACACTTCGCACTTGGGCGTTCATCGCGACGCTCGTCGGTGTGTTCGGGATGATCGCGGCCGCGATCGGGTCGATCGTATGGGCGTTCGAGGTCGACGGTTTCTGGCAGACGATCGGCGTGCTGCTCATCGGTCTTCCGGTGTCGGTCTTCATTGCCACGATCCCGATCGCGCTCGGACAGGCACTGCGCGCGATCGCGGACGTCGGCGACACGGTGAGCGCGCGCTAGCCGCGATGGCCGAGGCGGTATCCAAGAGCTTCGACAGGCCGGACGAGGTCGTGGACTTTCCGAATATCAGGACGAGCATCGTCGAGCTCGGGGACCTGACGGTCGGCCGTCAGGTCTCCCAGCCGGGCTGGCGCTGGTCGGAGCACGTCCGTCCGACGGTCGGCGGTGCCTGGTGTCAGGCACGGCACATCGGCTTCGTCGTGTCCGGTAGGTTCGGGATCGAGCTCCCGGACGGAGCTCGCTACGAGTTCGACGAGGGCGACGTGTTCGACATTCCACCCGGACACGACGGTTTCACCATCGGCGACCAGCCGTGCGAGCTCGTCGAGTGGACGGGCATCCGCGCGTTCACAGGCTTCGCGACCGGCGTCCGGAGCCGTGTTCTTGCGACGCTGCTCTTCACCGACATCGTGGACTCGACCGTGCGCGCCTCGGAGCTCGGTGACGCTCGCTGGCGCCACGTCCTCTCCACACACTTCGCCGCGCTGACGGTCGAGCTCGAGCGTTTCGGCGGCCGCAAGGTGAAGACAACGGGTGACGGGATACTTGCCACGTTCGACGGCCCCGCCAGAGCGCTGCACTGCGCCGCCGCGATCCGGCGGCGTGCGCACGCCGAGGGGCTGCCGATCCGAGCGGGCGTCCACGTCGGTGAGGTCGAGCTCGTCGGTGACGACGTTCGCGGAGTCACGGTGCACGAGGCGGCGCGGATCATGGCTGCCGCCGGCCCCGACGAGATCCTCGTCTCCGACATGACGCGCGCGCTCGCTGGCGCCTCGGGTCTTGCGTTCGAGGATCGAGGCACGCACGCCCTGAAGGGGCTCGAGGGCGAATGGCGCCTCGCTGCGTTCATCTCGGAGTCTGAGCGCGTTCCCGAATGAGCGATCTCCCACTCATCCTGGCGGTGGACGAGGACGCCGAGGCGCTCGAGCTCATCACCGCCGAGCTGCAGCGCTACGCACGTGACTACGAGGTCGTGTGCGGTCCCTCGACCGAGGCAGCGCTCCGTCAGCTCGAGGCCATGCGCAGGAGGCACGACGCGGTCGCGATCGTGCTCGCCGCGCGTGGGACGCAGGACCTCAAGGGCGAGGAGTTCCTCGAGCGCGTGCACGACCTGCATCCCCACGCGAAGCGCGCGCTGCTGATCCCGTGGGGCGGCTGGGCGGACGAGGAGACCGCCGATGCGATCCGGACGGCGATGGCCCTCGGCCACATCGACTACTACGCGCTGAAGCCCTGGAGCACGCCGGACGAGCTCTTCCATCGTCTCGTCTCGGAGTTCCTCCACGAATGGAGGCGCGCGAACGCCCCTGGCCGTCGTGAGATCACCGTCATCGCGGACCCTTGGTCGCCGTCGGGGTACGAGCTTCGCAACCTGCTCGCGCGAAACGGCGTGCCGCACGCCTTCCACACGTGCGACTCCGACGTGGGTGCGGCGTTCCTCCGCGGGTGCGGTCAGGAGGGAGCGCGGGTACCGGTCGTCCTCCTGCCGGACGGGAGCGCGCTCGTCGATCCGAAGCCGGAGGACATCGCACAGCACGGAACCCGGATGCGAACGGAGCTGGACGATCCGGAGCCGTTCGACGTCGTGATCGTCGGAGCGGGTCCGGCAGGGCTGGCCGCGAGCGTGTATGCGTCGTCCGAGGGGCTGCGCGCGCTCGTCGTCGAGATGGAGTCGATCGGGGGCCAGGCGGGCTCCAGCACCCGGATCCGCAACTACCTCGGGTTCTCGCGGGGTCTCAGTGGAGCCGAGCTCGCCCAGCGCGCCTACCAGCAGGCCTGGGTCTTCGGGGCGACCTTCCTCCTCACGCGCGAAGTCACCGGACTACGAGCCGAGACGTACGGCCACGTCCTCTCGATCTCGGGTGGCACGGAGGTCGAGGCGCGCGCCGTCGTCCTCGCGATGGGTGTCTCGTACCGGCGCCTCGAGATTCCGGCGCTCGAGGCACTCGAGGGTGCCGGTGTCTTCTACGGGTCGTCCCCCTCGGAGGCGCGGCAGTTCACGGGGGCGAACGTCTACGTCGTCGGAGGGGCCAACTCTGCGGGGCAGGCCGCCGTGCACCTGAGCCGGTACGCGGCCAGGGTCACGCTTCTCTGTCGCGGCGAGTCGCTGGCGGCGAGCATGTCGCAGTACCTGATCGACGAGATCGACGGGAAGGAGAACATCGACGTGCGGCTGACGACGGAGGTCGTCGACGCCCATGGCGACGAGCGGCTCGAGACCTTGACCCTCCGTCACGCGGGCGCCGAGACGATCGAGCCGGCGGATGCGCTCTTCATCCTGATCGGTGCGCAGGCTCGAACCGAGTGGCTTCCGGCAGAGATCGAGCGTGACGAGCGCGGGTTCGTGCTCACGGGCCCCGACTACGCGACGACGCTTCCGGGTGTGTTCGCGATCGGTGACGTGCGCGCGGGGTCCGTGAAGCGAGTCGCGTCCGCGGTCGGAGAAGGCTCCGTCGTCATCCAGCGCGTCCACCAGTACCTCGAGAGCGCCGTCCGATCGACCGCACAGGCTCGTTAGAGCGCGCTTGCGCAGTGCCCCGCTACAGCGGGTAGCCAATGCGGGGCCAGACCCGTAGGGTCTGACCCCGTGTTCAGGCCGGGTTCGCTACCCCGAGATGTCCGCGCACTCAGGCGAGTCCTCGAGAGCGGTCTGGAGCTCGCCGTCGACATCGGCAGTCTGGACTGCCTCCAGCGTCGAGGCGAACGCGGTGCTCATCGCCGAGAGGGACGTCGTGATCGAGGTGATGGCGTTCGGCAGGTCCGTGAGCCCCGACACGTCATTGGCGGCGCTCTCGATGTTCGCGACCTCGCTCTCGACGGTGGTCGAGAGCTCGTCGATCGAGTTCTTGACCTCCTCACCCGACTCGGTGTCCGGTGTTCCCAGCGCCTTCAGGTCGTCGACGAGCGTCTCGGTCGCGCTGGAGGCGTCGTTCGCAGCGTCGTTGAGCGCCTCGCTCGAGAGCGACGACGAATTGCTGAACTGCTCCGTGATGCTCGTGAGGGAGTCCTTCCAGGTCGTGATCGCGGTGCAGAAGCCCGAGGCCCACTCCTCGGTTGGTGACGTCGACGACGACTCGTCGCTGCCACCGCAACCAGCGGTGAGGAGGGCGAGCGCGGCGACTGTTGATGCCAACAGTTGTCTGGTCATGCCTGGACGCTACCTCGCCCGCGCCGCCACGATCGCCAGGAGCGGGACAGCCAGCCAGCAGCCGAGCTCGCGGAGACGTGCCCGGCGAGGCCCGCGCTCGTCGGTTGTCGCCAACGCGACCGCCACCGGCGAGCCGGTGAGAGCAGCGCGCACGAGGACCGAGGCGCGCGTCCCATGCCAACTCGAGGTGACGAGTACGACGTCTCGCGCTCCTGTCCGTCGCACGACCCGGGCGATACCCAGCGCGTTGCCCACGGTCGAGCGCGCGTCGCGGTCGAGGACGACCCGGTGTGCGTCCGCCGTCCAGGCAGCGGCCATGAGCTCGGCCTCCGTGCTTCCAGACCGCCGTCTCGCCCAGCCCGAGAACAGCACCGTGTCGTCGGGTTGGACGATGCTCTCGGCATGTGCCAGGCGCGCTGCACACACCGGGTGCAGTGCCGTCGTGTGCCGGTCCGAATAGCCGAGTACTGCGATCAGTCGCATCGCTCAGTTCTTTCTGCGTCGGCGCCAGAGACCGTAGGCGAGCAGTGTTCCTGCGACGGTGAGGACGAGCTTGACCGCCTTACTCCCACGCAGCTTCGACTCCCCGCCTGCACGTTCGCGCATGTGGACGGGCACCTCGACGACGCGCAGGCCGGCGTCGCGGAGCCTGAGCAGCGATTCGACCTCCGGTGCGCCGCTCGTATACGGCTTGCCGAGTGCGGGCATGGCCTGCCGGTTCACCGCGTACATCCCGCTCGTGGCGTCGTGGAACGGGCGTCCGAGAGCAGCTCGCATCGCTCGCCGGAGGACCGAGGTCCCCAGTCGCCTGCTCGGTGATGGCTCGTAGCGCCGGGCCGCGTAGCCGTCTCCGGTCGCGAAGCGCGAGCCGACGGCCACGTCCGCCCGACCCTCACGAACGATCTCGAGCAACCGTGTGAGCTCCTCCACTGGGTGCTGCCCGTCCGCGTCGACACGGCCGACGAACGCATACCCGTGCTCGTCCGCATAGGCATAGCCGGCCGCGATTCCTTCCTGGAGGCCCCGGTTCTCGCCGAACGACAGTACTTCCGCTCCGTGTGACCTCGCGACCGCTGCCGTACCGTCGGTCGATCCGTCGTCGACGACGAGAACGTGGGCATCGGGCACGCCCGCGTGGAGCTCGTCGAGAACCGCGGGCAGGTTCTCCTCCTCGTTCCAAGCGGGGATGAACACGAGCGTGTCCGACAACGGCATCTCCGTAGGCTAGACGGAGTCGGACTCAGATCACGTTGTGCTCCGGCCTCGGCGCCGAGTTCGCAAAGCGCTCGACGGCGAGCGGCGACACGTCGACGAACGGCTCGCGACCGAGGACGAGATCGCGCACGATCTCGCCCACCGCCGGCCCCTGGAGGAAGCCGTGTCCCGAGAATCCGGTCGCGTAGAGGAAGCGCGAGACGTCGGCCGTCTCGCCCACGAGAGCGTTGTGGTCGGGTGTGACCTCGTAGGCCCCTCGCCACCCTCCTGCCAGCCCCATGTCCTGGAGCGTCGGCAGGCGGCGTTCCGCGACCTCGAGTACGCGTTCGAGCCACTCGGGATCGGTCGGGGCGTCGAGGCCGGGCGGTTGCGCACGATCGGCCATGCCGAACAGGAGCCCCGGCCCTTCCCGATGGAAGTAGAAGCCGCTCGAGAAGTCGACCGTCAACGGAATTCGGCTCGGAAGGCCCTCGACGGGCCCGGTGAAGCCGACTTCGCGGAGCACGGGATGCACGGGCAGGTCGACACCGACCATCCCGGCGATCGCAGGGGACCACACGCCCGCCGCGCAGACGACGACGCCTGTCTCGATCTCTCCGGCGTTCGTACTGACCGTGTGGATCTCGCCCGCCGACGAACCGATGTCCATCGCCGCGCAGCCCGTGACCACGGATGCCCCGTGACGCCGTGCACCCGAAGCGTATCCCTGGACGACGGCCTCGGGGCTCGCGTGCCCGTCGAGCGGGCAGTACGTCGCAGCCACGACACCTCCGACTCCCGCCAGAGGGCAGAGCTCGCCGACTTCGGCGAGCGACACGAAGCGGCTCGGGACTCCGAGCTCGTTCTGGAGCGCGACACTCCGCTCGAAGGCGGCGACGTCCTCGCTGCGATCGAGCATGAAGAGGTACCCGACCTGCGCGAGGTCGATCTCTGCCCCCGGTCTCTCCGCGAAGTTGGTGAAGGCGTCGATGCTGCGGAGCCCGATGGCGATGTTCAGCGGATCCGAGAACTGAGCGCGGAACCCTCCCGCCGCGCGGCTCGTCGAGCCGGCGGCGAGCTCGTCTCGCTCGAGCAGGCAGACGTCGACGCCGGCCTCGGCGAGGTGGAACGCGACGCTCGTGCCGATGACGCCACCGCCGATCGCGACGACCTCGGCGCGCTTCGGAGCTCGATTCACCGCCGGACGAGATTGCGTAGGAAGAACCCGACGTTCGCGGGGCGCTCGGCGAGCCTGCGCATGAGGTACGGGTACCAGTCCGGCCCGAACGGCGTGGCCACGAGCACCTTGTAGCCCTCGGCCGCGATCGTCCGCTGCAGGCCGGGCCGGACGCCGTAGAGCATCTGGAACTCGAAACGGTCGCGTCCGATGCTCTCGCGCTCGGCGAACGACTGCACCTGCCGGATGATCGCCTCGTCCTGGGTGGCGACGGCGATGTAGGCGCCGCCGCGCAGCCCTTGCTCGACGATCTCCAGGTACGCACGATCGACGTCCGCCTTCTCCGGATACGCGATCTCCGCCGGCTCGAGGTAGGCACCCTTGACGATGCGAAGGTTCGGGCCGAGAGGGAGCAGGCGTTCGAGGTCGTCGGGCGTCCGGTAGAGGTACGTCTGGAGCGCGGTTCCGACACTGTCGTGACCAGCCGCGCGGAGCCGCTCGTAGATCCGAAGCGTCGGATCGACGTACTCCGAATGCTCCATGTCGATGCGAACGAACGTCCCCAGAGCGCCGGCGTGCGCGACCAGGCGCTCGACGTTCTCGTACGCCGTCTGCTCGTCGAAGGAGAGCCCGAGGTGCGTCAGCTTGAGCGCGACGTTCGCCCGGAGCTCCTCCGCGACGAGACGATCGAGGATCCGAACGTACTCGTCCGTCACGGCGCTCGCTCCCGCGGGATCGAGAATCGCCTCCCCCAGAAGCGTGGTGTTCGCATGCAGTCCGGCGTCGTTCAAGCGCCGCATCACGGCGACGCACTCGTCGAGCGTCTCGCCTGCAACGAAACGCGCGGCCCCGAGTCGCATCCCGTGTCCCTGCACGAGACGCTGCAGTCGATCGCTCTCGGCTGCACGGAAGATCGTGGCTCGTAACACTCTGGAGACGATCACGACTGCCGAGCCTAATCGAGCCTGACCTCTCTCAGACTCACTCGCTGGGCTGCTTCGCAGACACACGTCGCATCTGCAGAGCCCGCGGGTTTCCCCAGACCTCTTCCACGGACCGCTTCCGCGTGATGACGGCCCGTTACACCGCTGTGTCGATCAGTCCAGCATGACGGTGATCGTCTCGCCGACGTCCACGACCGCGAAGTGTCCGGCGGCGACCGGGCCGGGGTTGACGACCCGGCTTGCGCCGATCTGATCCTGACTTCGTGCCTCGTGGATGTGGCCGCAGAGGACGAGATCCGGCTGCTCCTCCTCGACGAGTGCGCGCAGCGCCGGGCTGCCGACGTGCTCGCCCGAGCGCAACCGGTCACACGCGATTCCGTGGGGTGGTGCGTGTGGACAGAGGACTCGTACCCGACAGCCCTTGACCTCCTCCAATCCGGCGGACGCTCTCGTCGCGAGTTCGCGGTCGGAGATCTCGTAGCGCGTGTCGAGCGGGGAGTACGGAGCGGCCGAGACACCGGCGATCCCGACGTCGCCGAAGACGACTCCGCGGCCGTCGAGGGAGACGCCGAGCTCGACGAGCCGTGCGTCGATTGCAGCCGAATCCATGTTGCCGGCGACGGCGAGAAGACGTGGAACGAGCGGGCGCCAGGATTCGATCGCCCGACCCGCGTCGGCCGGCGTTCCAAGAGTCGTGATGTCGCCGCCCACGACGAGGAGGTCGACCGCTCCGGTCTCGGCGAGCACTCGAGGCACGGCTTCGAAGCGGTCGTGGACGTCGACGACGTACGCGATCCTCATGAGGCGGCCGAGCGTAGCGAGGTGAGCGAGATCAGACCGCGCCGCACTCGAGCGAGTCGCGCTCGACCGGGAGTCGGCCCCGGCGCTGCGGAAGGCGACGGGGCTCGAGGGCACGCCGCTCCAGCTCTGTCTCGATCGTGCGTGAGCCGAGGGTTGCGAGCGCTCGGTAGAAGGGAGCTTCGGCAGCAGCCTCGTGGACGTCGGCGAGGAACGTCGGCAGCCAGCGGCCGACGTGGTCGCGCAGGAACGTGTCGCCGATCTCGTCGAGGAGATCGGCATCCTCGTTCCCCTCGAGGGCCTCGATCTTTCTCAGTTCGAGGTAGGAGAGGAACTCGAGCTCGCAGCCGACGTAGTCGGGACGCTCCGCGGCGGGGCCGCCCGGCCCAGCGCCGAAGGCTCGATAGAACGCCGCGACGTCGGCCATCTGCCGACCCTGTCTCACGGGATCGAGCTCGTAGCCGCCCTCGTACGGCGAGACCCGCACGGTCCCGCCGAACAGTGCGTGGTACTGGGCGGCGAGCTCCCGGAGCTCGCCTGCCTCGAGCGCGGCCAGGACGTCGGCCGTCTCCGGCGAGGGATCGACCTCGCGGAGGCCGGATGCGAGCGCCTCGACGTCAGAGAGGGTCTCCTCTGCCGGCGGCGCGAAGCCGAGGGCGAGCAGGCGCCAGGTCGCCGCACGCTCGACTCCCTCGAGCGTCGAGGTCGTCACGTTCTCGCCTCGAGCACGAGCGTCTGCCAGTTCGCGATGTGCTTGCGTCCTCCGCGGTTCTCCTCCGACCCGAGCCAGACTGCGAACGCGATCGGCCAGGACGTGCCGGGCGACAACGCGTCGCCCACATCCTTGCGTCCGGCGGGCAGAGCGACCACGACGTGCCAGCGTCCTTCCTCGTTGTTCCCGTGGCCGACCGCCGACTGGCGTGGAAGATGCGTCACCGAACCGAAGCCCTCGGCGATGACCTCCTCGACCGGAGTCGAGCGGATGGCGAAGGACAGCGGGTTGCCGGCCTCGCGACCGACCCAATAGAGCTGCGCAGTCTCGGGTGGAAGCACGTCGTCCGGCATGACGTCGTGGACGACCTCGGGGTAGATCTGGTCGACTCCCGTCTTCCCGCCCGAGTCGATGTCGCGCTGCCAGGTTGCGCGCCACTGGAGGATGTGAACCGGGTTGCCTGGCGCACCCATCGTGAGCGGAGCCGTTGCGCCGGAGCGCGTCGGAAGCTGGACGGCCACGGCATCGTGGTAGCGCCGGATCCCGTCGAGGTCGTCGATCGAGTCGTCGTCCCACTCGAGCAGCAGAGCGACCTCGCTGCCGTTGTGGAGTGCACGCACGTCGAGGTCGGCGACACCGGGTTCGTCGAGGAACGGCTGCGCGATCTGCTGAGGGATGAGTGGCACCCGTGTGCGCTGCGCCCGGTTCCAGGTGCCGTCGCCGGGATCGGCGTGCGGAACCTCGCCCTCGACGTACGGCGCGACGATCGGAGCGCCTTCGATCGGAGGCTTCGACTTCTCTCTCTCGACGGCGACGGCGACGGCGGCCACGCCGGCGCCTCCCACCACGAAGCCGCCTGCGGCCGCGCCCCCGTAGAGGAGCGCGTCTTTGCGGGTGATCTTCGTCTTGGACATCAGCTCCTCACGTGTTGTGGCGGTACCCGGTCGTTGGCTCGCCCGCGACGTCGGTCGCGAACTCGAAGGGGCGTACGAACGTCGGTTCGCGAAGCGGCACGGCCACGATCTCCTCTCCCTCCTCGTCGAAGGCGCGAGCGACGCCGCCTGCGACCTCCCACGTGTGCATGATCCGCTCGGTCGCGCCGAAGAGCATGAGCAGGCCGAGGAGCTCGGGATCGTCCTTCGCGTTGCGGTACATGTCGACTGCCCGCTCGACCCCGGGACCGAACATTTGCGCGAGGTACTTCGTCGGAACGTGGATCGGCGGGATGTAGTACACGTTCGGCTCGAGTCCGAGCTGGGGGTAGATGGGAAGGGCGATCTTGCGGACGTGCACGAGGAAGTCCGCCGGCTTTCGCGGGTCGACCTCGTCCGGCGCCGACAGGTAGTTCGTGAGCCGTAGCCGGCCGATGCACGCGGTCGTGCACTGCGTCTGCAGGCCTTGCTCGAGCTTCGGATAGCACCCGATGCACTTCTCGGAGACCCGCGTCTCCAGGTTGAACATCGTCTTCTTGTAGGGGCACGCGGTGAGGCACTCCTGGTAGCCGCGGCAGCGCGTCTGATCGACGAGCACGATTCCGTCCTCCGGTCTCTTGTAGATCGCCTCGCGCGGGCACGCGGCGACGCATGCCGGATACGTGCAGTGGTTGCAGATCCGCTGCAAGTAGTACATCCACATCAGGGAGTGCGGGTTGTCCGGGACGTACGTCGTGTCCGCGGCGTTCCCGGTCGGCTCGTCCTCGCCGAGGTTCGGGTGCGACCAGTCCGCCTCCGCCGGCGCCCACCCGAGAACGCGCTCGCCTTCCGGCGCGGCCTCGAAGATCGTCTCGCCCGCGTAGACGTCGCCGTCCCACTCCTGCTCTCCGAGAAGCTCGAGGATGTTGACGTCCCAGCCGGTGGGGTAGAAGCCGTAGGGCTTCGTCTCGATGTTGTTCCAGAGCATGTACTCCTGGCCCTTGCCCCAGGTCCACGTGCTCTTGCAGGCGATCGTGCAGCTCTGGCAGGCGATGCACTTGTTCGTGTCCATGATCATCGTGAACTGCTTCCGTGGACGCTCGGCCGCGTACGGGTACTCCATCTCCCGCCCGAGTTGCCAGTTACGCACCTTCGCCATGAATCAGCTCCCGTTCCGGGTTCGCTTCACGTACCCGCCCGCGAGGTAGGCCTGCAAAGCCTCCGAGGGGGCCTGGGGACGGAGCCCGAGGCCCAGCGGCCGCCACTCGCCGGAGCCTTCGTCACCGCCGTCCTCCGCCTTCTCGACCTTTACGAAGCCCTCCTTCGGAGCACCGGACGGTGAATGCACGTCGGCCTCGAAGCCTTGGCCGATCGTCTGACCGAAGTAGGCCTTGCGCGTCATCGAGTCGGTCATCTGCGTCGGGCGCAGGTAGGCGCGCGTCCCCGACTGGTGGCTGCCGTGCCGGAAGAGCGAGACGTAGCCCGTGTGCGGGTTCTGCGCCGGGCCCCCGGGCACGTCCTTCTGGGCCTGAACCGTCCCCGGGGTTGCGGCGTACATGTTGAACCAGGTGCGAATCACGCCCCGTGGCATCCCGGTGTAGATCCGGACGCGCATCATCGCCCGCGCGACGTCGTGGAAGTCGTGCGAGGGGTCGGCACCGCGGTAGGGTCGGTCCTCCGGGTCGGCGTCGAGCCAGACGTAGTCGCCGTCCTTCACGCCGAGCTCGCTCGCGTCACGAGGGTTGATCTCGGCGTACGCCTCACCGGTCCACGGCGTGCGCAGGTCGCGGCGGTACGGGTCGCCGAAGGGGCCGAAGAGCATGGCGATCCAGTCGGAGTCGACTGCCGTCGAGTGTGCGCCCCAGCGGTACTTCGGCGTCTGGAAGACGAAGCGGAACGCAGGATCCTTCTCCGTCAGCGGATGCTTCGAGAGCCTGAGCTCCTGCCAGGTCCTGACGACGTTTCGGTACTGGCGCGTCTCGACGTCCGTCTGCGTCTCCGGCACGCCGTATTCCTCTGGTGGCTTCGGGTTGATCGACGGGTGTTTGCGGTTGGCGAGGATGGCGTTCGGCTCGTAGAACGTCGCGTCGACCGGCTCGCGCCAGACCGGGAGCGACTCACCGGCCGCCTGCCACTCGGGCTCGGGGCGGTAGAACTCGAGCCGGCCCGTGGGCGTGTACCACGGCTTGTCCTCTTGGCGCTGCTCCCAGCCCGCGTGGCGCGGGTACGTGCGAGTGTTCATGAGGAACGGCACGCCGTCGGCACAGCTCGCGTGCAGGTCCTCGTAGAGAATCCCGCGCGTGGCGTTCGAGCCCGCGAGGACTCGTTGCAGGTACGGGGCCGGATCACCGTCGAGGACGCCTTGCCAGTACGCCGTCATGCGCGGCTCGCCGGTGAGCTCGGCGAGGGCCGCCGCAGCGCCCGCGAGGATCTCGTAGTCCGAGCGCGTGTCGTGGACTCGGGGGAGCGGCGTCGTAGGGAAGGCGAGCAGAAACGGATTCGTGCAGCTCGCCGTCATGTCCGGAAGCTTGAACTCGGCCCAGGAGTCCGCCGGAAAGACGAGGTCCGAGTACTCGCACGAACTCGTCCAGTGCCACTCGTTGCAGAAGATCGCATCCTGCTTCGGCAGCGTGTTCTTGACGACATCGAACGACCACTTCGCGTTGCCGAGCAGCGAGTTCGAATTGCCGAACCAGATGAGCTTCGTCGGCGTCGGCATGTGCGACTTCCCGGTGATGATCTCGTTCGGCGAGGCGAGCGGTCGCTCGCCGTAGTTCCAGTAGTGCGCCGACTCGGCTTTGTAGTACCGCTTGACGCGCGCCGGCTTCGTCAGGTCCGACTCGATGTCGAACGGGTCCTCGGCGATCCATTGGCCCATCGCCTGGAAGAGCGAGCCGCGGTAGTTGCCCGCGAAACTGCCCACGTTCCCGGAGAAGTGGCCGATGTTGTCCGTGAGGGCCGCGACGAGGAAGTGGATGCGCCCGAAGAGGTCCGCGTTGAAGAAGTGGTTGGGGCCCATCCCCGCCGCGAGGAGTGCGCCTCGCTTGTTCGCCGCGAGCTGCCGGGCGAGACTTCTGACGGCGGCCGGATCGACGTTGCAGACCTCCGCGGTCGTCTGCACGTCGAAGTTCTCGTCGAGGTACTCCTTCAGCAGGCCGAACGCAGGTCGCGCCCTCACCTTCGACCCGTCCGCGAGGGGGACGTCGAACGTGCCGAGCAGCGCCGGGTCGCCCGTGAATCGGGCTCCGATCTCGTCCCGGGTGACGACGGCCGGCCCGTTCGCGGCACGATCCCAGTAGACGAAGTCGCCCCATGCCCTCCTGAGCTCGGTCGGGACGACCTGCTTCCCGGAGGTGAAGGGAGGCGCCGGGGGCTCGGCGAGCTCCTCCTCCGTCCTCAGGACGACGTAGTTGTCGAGTTGGGCCTGCCGGTACCCGGGGAACACCTCCTCGGCCCGCAGGCGCTCTCCCGTGTCGAGACGGACGAGGAGTGGGAGGTCCGTCCGCTGGACGACCGCTTCCCGATCGTAGAGCCGCTTCGAGATGAGCTCGCGAGCGACGCCGAGCAGGAACGCCGCGTCCGTGCCGGGACGCAGGATGACGATCTCGTCCGCCTTGTTCGCCGTCGGCATGTAGTCGGCCGACACGACGACGACGCGCGTGCCCTTCAGCCGCGCGTCCCCGATCCAGTGCCCGTCGGGCATCTTCGTGCAGATCCAGTTCATCCCGATGAGGACGAGCAGCCTCGAGTGCTCCGCTGCGAAGAGGTCGAAGTCGACCGTCTGGCTTCCCGTGACCATCGGGTGACCGGGAGGGAGGTCCGTGTGCCACGCGTAGTTGTCGAAGGCACGGCTCCCGACGATCTCCTCCTGCGGTGTCTCCGGTCGTAGCTTCCGGTCGAGGAGGGCGAGCATGTTGGCGAACCGGTAGAACCCGAACACGCGGCCCACGCCCAGCAGCGGCATGCCGCCGCGCATCTTGATCGTCTGCACGCCCGACCCGTGCATCGCTTCCACCATGGCCGGCTCGTAGCCCTGCTCGAGCAGCTTCTCGGACCCTCCTTCGCCGTTGAACGTCTCGGCGACGTTCTGGATGGTCTTCGCTGCGATCTCGAGCGCCTCGCCCCACGGAATCCGGAGCCACTCGTCATAGCCGCGCTTCTCGGTGTCGGCCTTCGGAGTGCCGTCGCTTCTGCGCGGGAAGCCGGCGTCCACCCATTCCTTGAACCCCTTGCGGATCATGGGTGCCTTCACTCGCCGGTCGCCGTAGATCCGCCGCCCGAGAATGAGGCCCTTCTGGCAGATCCTGGGATCCCAGCGGTGCGACGAGCGGTTCCCGGAGAGGTCCTGTGCCTTGCCGTAGCCGTAGGTCGGCGAGATCCGCACGATGACCCCGTTCTTGACATGGGCGCGCAGGAGGCAGTTGTGCGTGTCGTTCGGGGCGCACGTGAAGACGAACGAGTCGTCCTCCGCGAACTGGTCACGGTAGATCCGCTCCCAGTCCCGGTCCGGCATCTGGGCCAGCGGATTCCCGATCGCGACGGCCCGAGGGTTCTGGGCGGACGCGCTCGAGAGGAACTGCGCCGGCAGGAACAGCTCGGCGAGACTCGCCCCCGAGCCGAGGACCACCGCGCGCTTCAGGAGCTCCCGTCGCGAGAGATCGGGCATCGCCGGGAAGCTTCGTTCCGAGCGACGCGCCCGCCATCGGCGCTGCGCCGCAGTGACGTTCCGTAGTTTCCCGCTGTAGCGCGGGGTTGGCTTTCGCCGCTAGTTCAGCGACGGATCCGGCGGCATGAGGGCGAGCACGCCGAACGGCCCCCCCTTGCGCCGCAACACATCGCTCCAGAGAGCATCGGGCTCGGGCGTGAAGACGTCGTCGGGAAGAGCCGGCTCGACGATCCAGGAGCCCTCCTCCAGCTCCTCGTCGAGCTGGCCCGGGCCCCAGCCCGCGTACCCGGCGAACACACGCACTCGGCGCAGTTCGCCCAGAGTTGCCGGATCCACCTCGGCCGGCAGGAATCCGACCGAGTCGAGAACGAGCGACGCCGCGCGCTCGGGTTCGAGGAAGTCCGCGAGGACGACGATGGCCGACGGTTGCACCGGGCCCCCGACGTGGACGTGGCCTAGGTCGTCCGCGAGGATCGCGAGCTCGGGAACCGTCTCGTCGACTGCCGCATCCGAGGCGCGGTTGAGGACGACGCCGAGCGCGCCCTCCTCGGAGTGCTCGCCCACGAGGACCACGGTCCGCCAGAAGTTCGGGTCGACCAGGGATGGTCCGGCGACGAGCAGGTGACCCTTCAGCGATTCCATCGAGCTCCAAATATCATCGTCGCATGGAGGGTGTCTCTCGGGAGATACGGCTCGTCGCCCGCCCGCAGGGATTCCCCGGCGAGGGCCTCTTCGAAGTCGCCGAGACGTCCATCCCGGAGCCGGCCGACGGGCAGCTCCTCATCCGCAACGCCTACTTCTCGGTCGATCCCTACATGCGACCACGCATGAACGACGTGCGGTCGTACGTGGCGCCCTTCACACTGGGCGAGGCGATGACGGGTGGTGCCGTTGGACAGGTCGTCGTCTCGCACAACGAGGAGCATCCCGACGGAAGCTGGGTCGTGCACGGGCTCGGGTGGCGCGAATGGGCGCTCTCGGACGGGTCCGGCCTTCGCAGGATCGACGCCTCGATCGCACCGGTGTCGACCGCTCTCGGTGTTCTCGGAATGCCGGGGTTGACCGCGTACTACGGCCTCTTCGAGCTCGGTGCTCCGAAGGAGGGCGAGACCGTGTTCGTCTCCGGTGCTGCGGGCGCCGTGGGAAGCACAGCGGGTCAGATGGCGAAGATCGCAGGTTGCCGGGTCGTCGGCAGCGCAGGATCCGACGAGAAGCTCGCCTGGCTCCGTGAGCTCGGCTTCGACGCGGTCTTCAATTACCGGGAGCGAGGCGCGAGAGAGGCACTCGCCGAGTTGGCCTCCGACGGAATCGACATCTACTTCGACAATGTCGGCGGCGAGCATCTCGAGGCGGCGATCGGCGCGCTCCGGACCTACGGACGCGTCGTCGCGTGCGGGTCGATCTCTCGCTACAACGACGTCGAGCCCACGCCTGGCCCGCGGAACATGTTCATGGTCGTCACGAAGCGACTGCGGATCCAGGGGTACATCATCAGCGACCACTACGATCGGTTCGGGGAGTTCTACGCCGCCGCCCGGGAGTGGGTCCGCGACGGACGGCTTCGATATCGGGAGACGATCATCGAGGGAATCGAGAATGCGCCACAGGCGTTTCTCGGGCTCCTTCGCGGTGAGAACATCGGGAAGATGCTCGTCAAGGTCGGCCCGTCCGGGTGAAGCTCCTCTGCCCAGGCCTGGTGCGCATCCGGCTCTGAGACCGCCGATCGTGCGGCGCACCGGCCAACCTCCTGTGGTATGAAACGCGCCAGTTGGGTACCCACGTGAGCGGCGGAGTGGGCGAGCGTCTGCGCACTGCGCGGCGCGGCGCCGGTCTGACTCAAAAGCAGCTTGCGGCCGAGCTGGGAGTCGAGGCGATCACCGTGTCGCGCTGGGAGCGAGGTGTGACGACGCCATCGCTTCCGAGGCTACGGCAGATCGCCGAGATCACCGAGACCACGGTCTCGGACCTCGTCAGGGCGGCGGACGCGGCGACCGCTCAGGCGGTCGAGCTCGCAGCACTCAGGGCAGAGCTCGCAGAGACGAGGGCATTGGTGGACCGAGTTGCTCGGACGCTGGAGCAGATAGCGCGGCTTCGACCCGAAGCAGGCTTTCCTTCAGCGTCCCAAGGGTCGTGACGTCCAGTTCGGCCAGGGGCTCGATGTGCACCGCGAGCGTGTCGCCGGCCGGCACCGCCCGCAACCGCTCCGCGCGACCGCGATAGAACACCGGGAACTCGACTTGCGAGCCTTTCCGCCGCGCCTCGTCGAGACCTGGGCCGAAGAGCGGCTCCGCGTCGGACATGTGCTCCCAGAGCACGTGCCCGAGGAACGGGGACAGCCGATCGCGGAGGCCCTCTCCCACCTGGATCACTCGATCGTCCGCGTCGAGGACCACGTAAGCGGTGCTCGCCTCGTCGCGGTGAGGCTGCGTGCTCACGCAATGCCCTCGACGAGGCGAACGGCCTCTCGGCGACGTCGACGCTGGAGGTCCTCGGCGCGTCTGTCGAGCTCGTCGATCGCATCGGTGAGCGATGCACGAAGACGCTCGAGGTTGCTCGTGTCGAGCATGAACAGGGTCTCCCAGGTGACTCTTGTTGCACGACCCTCGGGGCGGATCTCGACCTTCGTGAGATAGCCGCCGTAGTACTGGACGAGCTCGATCGGCTCGCCGCTTCGGCGGGCTCGCTCGTAATGCGGACGGTACATCGACTCCGAGCCCGGGAAGCAGTCCCAGACACAACGGCCACGCAGCGGGCCGAAGCCTGCTTCGGCGAATGAGCCGACCTCGACGATGCGATACGTCTCGTCGAGAACGACGAACGGGACGTGCTCTACCGTGACGGCCACGGTAGCGCCATGGTACGACTCCGGGCAGAGGGTGTCGAGAGGCCCCGAGCGCAGGCGTCCGGGACTGCCGATTCAGGAGCGCAGCTACGCTGATGCCGTGGCCCGATCTGTCATCGTCAGCGCGGTTCGCACACCCTTCGGGCGCCTGGGGGGTGGGCTGGCTGCGCACTCCGCGACCGGGCTCGGAGCGATCGCGATCCGCGCAGCGCTCGAGCGAGTCGGGCTCGAACCCTCCGAGGTCGAGTACGTGGTCATGGGTCAGGTGCTTCAGGCCGGTGCGGGCCAGGCCCCCTCTCGACAGGCCGCCGTCGGCGCGGGGATTCCGAAAGAGGTCCCCGCCGACACGATCAACAAGGTGTGTGCGTCCTCGATCCGGGCTCTCGAGATCGCCGATCTGATGATTCGCGCGGGTGGCCACGATCTCGTCGTCACCGGCGGCATGGAGTCGATGTCGAACGCGCCGTATCTCCTCCCGAAGGCCCGCTTCGGATACCGGCTCGGCAACGGTGAGATCGTCGACCACATGGTGTTCGACGGGCTCACGTCGACCTTCGACGGGCTGCACATGATCGAACAGGCGTCGAAGGTGTCGCGCGAGCTGGGGATCTCGCGCGAAGAGCAGGACGAGTGGGCGTACCGGTCGCATCAGCGGGCCGCCGCCGCCGAGGACGCCGGCCGTTTCCGAGACGAGATCGTGCCGGTCGGCGAGCTGGAGGCCGACGAGAGCATCCGTCGCGACACCACCCTCGAGAAGCTGGCTGCGCTCCAACCTGCATTCGATCCGGAAGGTACGACGACCGCAGGCAATGCCCCCGGCGTGAACGACGGCGCCTCCAGCGTCGTGGTCTGCTCCGAGGAGTTCGCGAAGAGCCGAGGGCTCGAGCCGCTCGCGACGATCCTCGCGCACGCGTACGTCGCCGACGACTACGCGTACCTCGCGCGGACACCCGCGCGAGCGGGCGAGCTCGCGCTCTCTGCCGCCGGGAAGACGATGGACGACGTGAAGCGCATCGAGATCAACGAGGCCTTCGCGTCGGTCGCCAAGAACTCGACGCGAATGCTCGGCGCCGACGAGGACGTGGTGAACGTCAATGGCGGCGCTGTGGCGCTCGGTCACCCGATCGGTGCGTCGGGCGGCCGCATCGTGGCGACGATGATCCACGAGTTGCGACGGCAAGGCGGGGGACTCGGACTCGCCGCCATCTGCTCCGGCGGGGGCCAGGGCGACGCGCTGCTCGTCGAGGTCTGATTCGCGCTGTACTGATCGGAATGACCGCCGCGCTCGCGCTTGCGAGCCCGGCGGCGGCGTGCGTCTGCGCCGAACAGCCTCTCCGCGAGCGCCTCGATGCGGCCGACGCGGCGATCGTCGGTCGTGTCGTGGCGGAACGGCGCGGCGAGGTGAAGGGGGCGCCGCAGCGGTTGCTCACGGTAGAGGTCGATCAGCGAGTCAAAGGCGAGGTCGGCGGCACGGTCGTCGTGCGCAGTCCCTCCGCGTCCGACTGCGATCTGCTCGTAACGCGGGACAAGGCAGTCGGCCTCCTGCTCACACGCGCCCCGGACGGAGCGTTCCTGGGGACGGCGTGCAGCGTGGTCGAGCCGGGCAGACTCGTGACGGAAGGGGGCGAGCCGCGCGGTGGTGTGATCAAGGTCGGAATCGGGATCGTCATCCTCGGGCTCGTTCTCCTGTGGGCGGTGCGGCGGTTGAGGCGCGGCGAGCGACCCGAGCTTCCAGGCGCCCCCGAGCCGTAGGCGGATCGCGCGAGACACCGAGGGGTCGCGCTCCACGGGCCCGCACCCGTCCGAGATACTCCGCGGATGCGGTTCGCGCACGTCTTGGTGGTCGGAGCGGGGCAGATGGGCAGTGGGATCGCGCAGGTCGTCGCCGCGTCGGGGCGCCGGGTGTCGCTTCACGACGACGTGCCCGGAGCGGTCGAACGCGGCGTCGCGGCGATGGAACGCAGTCTCGCCAAGCTCGCCGAGAAGGGCGGTCCCGAGCCGGCCGACGTGCTCGAGCGCGTGACGGAGGCCGACGAGCTCGTCCCCGCGGATCTCATGATCGAGGCGGTCGTCGAGGACGCGGGCGTGAAGAAGACGATCTTCCAGGCGGCCGACGAACTTCTGCCGGAAGAGGCAATTCTCGCCTCGAACACCTCCTCGATCCCGATCACGACGCTGGCCGCTGCCACGGGACGTCCGGACCGGGTCATCGGCATGCACTTCTTCAACCCGGTTCCCCTGATGAAGCTCGTCGAGGTCATCCGCGCCGTCCAGACGTCGGACGAGACCGCCATGGCGACCATCGAGCTCGCACGCGAGCTCGGGAAGGTCCCGGCGGAGGCGCGCGACTTTCCGGGCTTCGTGTCCAACAGGATCCTGATGCCGTTCGTCAACGAAGCGGCATACGCGCTGATGGAAGGCGTGGCCGAGCCGGAGGCGATCGACACCATTGCGAAGCTCGGGTTCGCACATCCCATCGGCCCTCTCGCGCTGGCCGACCTGATCGGGCTGGACACGTGCGTGGCGATCATGGACGTGCTTCACCGGGGCTTCGGCGATCCCAAGTACGCGCCGTGCCCACTCCTTCGCCAGTACGTTGCGGCTGGACGTCTCGGGCGCAAGACGGGTCGCGGCTTTTACGAGTACCCGTGATGGACGCGCGGCTCGCCGCCGAGCTCACCGCGCACGTGCTCCCGAACGACGAGTTCGTGGACCTCGCGTTCCGACACATCCTCCGTCGACCTGCCGACGACGAGGCCCGCGACCGCGCGCTCGCGAAGCTGGCGGAGGGAACGCTCTCACGGGCGACCCTGATCCACGAGCTGGCGACGAGCGACGAGTCGGCACGTGTGCGCCAGCTCGACGATGCGGTCGCGCTCGGGCTCGGCTCGAGGGCGCGCTCCGAGCCCGTGCGCTGGCTTCACGCAAAGGGTGGTACGGACGAGCGCGTCGTCGAGATTCCGTGGGTGCTGTCGAGGCTTCGTGCCAGTGGGCGCGTGCTCGAGGTCGGGTACGCCTTCGCGGAGCCCGCGTACCTCGCCGGGTTGCTCCGCGCAGGGGTGGAGCTCGTCGGCGCCGATCTCGCGGCTCGAGACGTCGATGGCATGGAGACCGTCGAGGCCGACGTTCGCGAGCTCCCGTTCCCCGACCAGTCGTTCGACCAGGTCTTGCTCGTGTCCACGCTCGAGCACATCGGTGCCGACAACACCGTGTACGGGCTCGAGGTGGCAAGCGACGGCGGAGCCCGCCTCGCGGCGCTCCGCGAGCTCGAGCGCGTGTTGCGGCGAGACGGCACCCTGCTCGTCACGGTTCCCCTCGGTGAGCCGGGCGACCATGGCTGGTTCAGGCAGGAGGACGAGAGTGGCTGGACCGAGCTCTTCGCGCGCGCCCATCTCTTCATCGAGGAGATCGAGATGTACGAGCTCAAGCCCGAAGGGTGGTGCGCAGCACCGGCTTTTCGACCGGAAGGCGTTCGCTACGGGGAGCGCGGCCCCGCGGCTTCGGCGGTGCTCTGCGCGGACCTCTCGCCGGGTCGGTTTCGGCGCCTGCTGACACCGTCCGGCCTCACGGCGACCGCGCGACGACGGGCTCGTCCGTTGCGGCATCGTCGAGACGCGAACGGCTAGAACTCTCGCGATGGACTTCGAGCTCACTCCAGAGCAGCAGGCCATTCGGACGCTCACTCGCGAGTTCGCCGAGGCGGAGATCGTCCCGAACGCGGCCTCCTGGGACCGCGAGCACCGGTTTCCGGACGAGCTCTTCCCCAAGCTGGCCGAGCTCGGCCTCATGGGGGTCTGCGTTCCCGAGGAGTACGGCGGCGCAGGCGCGGATTTCCTGTCGTACGTCCTCGTACTCGAGGAGCTGTCGCGGGCGGACGCAGGAGTGGGCGTCACGGTCGCTGTTCACACGAGTGCGACGACGCTTCCGATCCTGACGTTCGGCACCGAAGAGCAGCGCGCGCAGTTCGTGCCACCGCTCGCCCGTGGGGTCGAGCTCGGAGCGTTCGCGCTCACGGAGTCCGGTTCCGGCTCGGATGCCGGGTCGCTCCGGACGACCGCGCAGCCGGAGGACGGCGGCTGGCGCATCTCCGGCTCGAAGCAGTGGATCACCAACGGATCGCGAGCCGGCACGTTCGTCCTCTTCGCTCGAACCGATCCGGCGACAGCGGGTGCGCGTGGCATCTCCTGCTTCGTGCTCGACGCCGACCACGTCCGTGTGACGCGCGAGGAGGAGAAGCTGGGCCTCAACTCGTCGACCACGTCCGACCTCGCGATCGAAGACGCGCACGTCGGTCACGACCGCCTCCTCCACGACGAAGGCCGCGGCTTCCGTGTGGCCATGGCGACGCTCGACGGCGGCCGGATCGGCATTGCGGCGCAGGCAGTCGGAATCGCCCAGGCCGCCTACGACGTCGCGCGGGCCTACGCGCAGGAGCGGCACCAGTTCGGGCGACGCATCGGGGACTTCCAGGCGATCCAGTGGAAGCTCGCGGACATGGCGACCGAGATCGACGCGGCGCGCCTCCTCACCTATCGCGCTGCCTGGCTCAAGCAGGAGGGACGGGCACACACGGCGGAGGGCGCGAAGGCAAAGCTCTTCGCATCGGAGATGGCGCGGCGCCAGACCGCCGAGGCCATCCAGGTCCTCGGAGGCTACGGCTACACGAAGGAGTCGGCCGCCGAGCGCTTCTACCGCGATGCCAAGATCACGGAGATCTACGAGGGAACGAGCGAGATCCAGCGGCTGGTGATCGCCCGCTCGATCCTCGGCCGCCAGTCACGCGAGGAGCCAGTGGCAGATGGGTCAGACCCGTGAGACCTGACCACGCCGGCAAGATCGGGGTCTGCTCACTGATGCTGCCTAATCTACGCGCGTGCCTCGCGATCGCGACGAGCCGGTTCGGCTGACGAAGATCTACACCCGTGGCGGGGACGCCGGGGAGACGTCGCTCGGTGACGGCTCGCGCGTGTCGAAGCTCGACGCGCGGATCGCCGCGTACGGAACCGTCGACGAGCTGAACGCGGCAGTCGGGCTCGTTCTTGCCGTCAGGTGCCCGGACGCCGTGCGCGACGTGCTCGCACGGGTCCAGAACGAGCTCTTCGACCTCGGCGCCGACCTCTCGGTGCCACTGGAGCGCGACGCGCACCTTCGCGTCACACAGCGCCAGGTCGATGCGCTCGAGCACGACTGCGACCGTTTCAACGCGGAGCTCCCGGAGCTCAAGAGCTTCGTCCTTCCGGGCGGGGGAGAGCCGGCGGCGAGGCTCCACGTCGCGCGCACCGTCTGCCGGCGTGCAGAACGGGAGGCAATCACCGCATCGACCCTCCATGCCGTGAATCCCCTTGCGCTCACGTACCTCAACCGCCTGTCCGACCTGCTCTTCATCCTTGCCCGTTCAGCGAACGCGGCGGACGGTCACGAGGAGCCGCTCTGGAGCCCTGGGAGCTCGTCCTAGCCTTCATCGCGTCGTTCGTCGCCGGCTACGTCGGGTCGATGCTCGGTCTCGTCCTGGGCACGCTGCGTCTGCCGTTCGTGATCCTGGCTACGGGAAGCCCGCTCGCCGCAGCAGGGACGAACATCGCGATCTCCGCGGCTGCGGCTGGGGCCGGCGGCCTGAAGCACGCGCGCGAAGGCCGTGTCGACTGGCGCGTCGTCGCCTGGACCGCGCCGCCCTCGGTTGCCGGCGCGGTTGCCGGTGCGCTCCTTGCTGACGACGTCTCCGAGAGGCTCCTCTACGCGCTGATCGCCGCGGTGCTCGTCTGGAGTGGCATCGACCTCACGTTTCGGCCCATCGCTTCGCGGCCGCGAGAGCACCTGCGCGTGGGACGCGGGGGGGCGCTCGCGTTCTTCATCGGTGTCCTGGGCGGCGCAGTCGGCGTGATTCTCGGGACGCTCCGCATGCCGGCGCTCGTCCGCTCCGTCGGGCTCGACGTACGGCGAGCCGCCGGGACGAACCTCGTCGTCGGCTTCCTCCTCGGTGTCGCCGCGTTCGCCGCTCACGCCGCCGGCGAGGGAGTCGCCTGGGACGTTCTCGTCGCAGGCCTCGCCGGAGCTCTCCCGGGAGGCTGGCTCGGCGCGCAGGCGACGGGGCGTATCTCGGAGAACAGCCTCAGGCTCGCGCTCGGGGTGGTCCTCGTCGTCGTCGGCGCCGTCTTCGCCGTGCAGGCGTTGCGGTAGAAGGCGGGGTCCGACCTCCTCAGGCCACTGCGGGCCAGCGCCCGTCGAGCCATTCGATGAGCTCGTCCGGCGGTCGTGGGCTCGCGACGTAGAAGCCCTGCGCGAGGTCGCACCCCCAGTTCCCGAGGACGTTCCACGCCTGCCTCGTCTCGACCCCCTCGGCGACCACCGTGAGGCCGAGCGCGTGCCCGATGTCGATCATTCCGCGAACGAGTGCCGCGTCGGTCGTGCTCGTGCCGAGACCGTGCACGAACCCCGCGTCGATCTTCAGCTCGTCCAGCGGAAGGACGCGCAGCGCGCTGAAGGACGAGGCACGTCCGCCGTCGTCGAGCGAGAGACGCACTCCGAGCATCCCGAAACGTCCCAACACCTCGTCGTCGAGCTCGGCGCCGGCCGCCGGGCCGCCCGGGACGACCTCGAGAGTCACCGGATTCGCGGCCAGATCGACCGAGCGAAGCATCGCTGCGAGACCGTCGGCGAATTGCGGATCGTCGAGAAGGCGGTATGGGATGTTGATCGACACACCGAGGTCGTAGCCCGCCTTCGACCAGCGCTGCGCCGAGTCCAGGGCGTCGGCGACGACTAGAAACGTCAGCTCGCGGGCGAGCGGCGTGCGCTCGACGTGCGGCATGAACTCGGAAGGCGGGACGAGGACTCGGTTCGGGCGCACGCGCCGTATCAACGCCTCGGCCGAGTGAGTCGCACCGGTCTT
>DATIBA010000077.1:0-18673 GCA_035457765.1 Gaiellaceae bacterium | reverse complement strand
GTGACGATGCTGGTCGACCTCATCATGCCGGCGGCGATCGCCAAGTGGGCGATCCTCGCCCCGATCTTCATCCCGCTCTTCCTGCGGCTCGACGTGGCTCCGCAGACGGTGCTCGCCGCCTACCGCGTCGGCGACTCGCCGTTCAACGTCGTCACACCGCTGATGGCCTACTTCCCGCTGATCATCATCTTCGCGCAGCGCTACCGCAAGGCCGCCGGAATCGGCACCGTCGTCGCGATGATGCTCCCGTACGTCCTCATCCTGTCCGTCATCTGGGCACTGTTCTTCATCGCCTGGTACCTGCTCGGAATCCCGCTCGGCCCCGGCTCGCCCGTCCACCTCGACTAGACGCTCCACGGGAGCAGCGCCCCCGTGAGCGACGAAACGATCACCTTCCTCGTTCTGGGCGTCGTCGTCGCCGTCTTCATCCGGGATCACCTCCCGGTCGCGGCCGTCGTCCTCGGCTCGCGTCACCTGGGATTGAACCTCTTCGCGTCGAAAACGGAGGAATGACCTTCACTCGCCCGCTGCTGTCCGGCGTGCTCGCGACTGCCGTCGCGCTCCTCGTAGCGCCCAACGCGAGCGCCGACCTCGCTGACGAGCAGGCGCTCGCGGAGCGCTTCGCGCCGGTCGTCCGGCTCGTCGAGCAAGAGGAGGAGTGCGGCCCGGGCGAGCCGTACGATCCGCTCGACGTCGACCTGCTGCTCGACGGCGAGCCGACGGTCGCCCTGCGCGGGCCGTGGCTCCCGACCGACCTCGTGAAGATCGGACCGGCCGCCGCCGACCTAGTGAACCGCTTCGAATACCACCTCGACTTCCCGGGCAACCCACTCGACGCCGGGTGCGGCTTCGAACGCTGGTCGCGCCGCCTCGCCGCCGGAAGCACGCCGGCGGTCTATGCGCACGTGGCCTCCCAGGACGGGTACCCGGACAAGCTCGCATTGCAGTACTGGCTCTTCTACGCGTTCAACGACTTCAACAACACACACGAGGGCGACTGGGAGATGATCCAGCTCGTCTTCGACGCCGGAAGCGCTCGCGAGGCGCTCGGGACGGAGCCGGCCGAGGTGGGTTATAGCGCTCACGAGGGGGCTGAGCGAGCCGAGTGGGGCGACGACGAGCTCGAGATCGTGGACGGGACGCACCCGGTCGTCTTCCCCGGGGCCGGCTCGCACGCGAACAAGTTCACGGAGGCGCTCTACCTGGGGAGCTCCGCCGAGGCGGGAGTCGGTTGCGACGACACGCGGGGCCCACATCGAGAGGTCCGCCCCGACGTCGTGACGATTCCCAGTGACCCTGACGAAGCGAGGGCGGCGTTTCCCTGGATCGACTTCGAAGGACGCTGGGGCGAGCTCCAGCCCGCCTTCTTCAACGGGCCGACCGGACCGAACATGAAGACGCAGTGGACTCGGCCGATCGAGTGGTCCGAGGTTTGGAGCGATCGCAGCTACGGCGTCCCGACCGGCGGGCTCTTCGGTACCGGCGCGACCGACCTCTTCTGCACCGGCGTCGAGAAGGGCTCACGCGCGCTCATCCTGCTGCTGCGGAGCCCCGGCGCGATCCTGCTCGTGCTCGCAGCGCTCATCGGTCTTGTTGCATTCGTGGTCGTCCACGCGACCTGGACGCCGGTTGCGCCGCTCCGCATCGCGAGGCGGCGGGCATGGGGTCAGATCCTGGCGGCGTCAGGCCGGATGTACGTGAAGCGGCCCCGGCTCTTCCTCGGCATCGGGGTCGCCCTGATTCCGATCGTCTTCGTCATGACCCTCCTGCAATGGGTAGCGCTCGAAGGGCTCGATGCGACCGGCATCACATCGACCGGCGAGAGCGCGGGTGGCTCGGCGTTTCTCGCCGTGGTCATCGGAACGACGTTCGCTTTGCTCGGGCTCGCGTTCTGCCAGGCGGCGACCGCGTGCGCACTGGTCGAGCTCGACCGAGGGAAGTCGATCGCTCCAGTCACGGCATACCGGGTCGCACTCAGGCGGACTCGCCCACTTCTCGGGGCGGTCGCACTCTTCGTCGTCGTCTGGGTCGTCTTGACGTCGACGGCCTTCCTGATCCCCGTGGCGATCTGGCTCGCAGTGCGCTGGTGCCTGGTGGCGCCGGTCATCGAGCTCGAAGAGCTTGGCGCGATAGCGGCCCTCCGTCGAAGCACGCGTCTCGTGCGTGGTCGCTGGTCCCGGATCGGATCGCTCGTGGGGCTCAGCGCGGCGATCGCACTCGTCGTCGGACCGCTGCTCGGCGCGTTGCTCATCTTCACCACGAACCTGCCGCTCGCCTTCCTCAACCTCGTCTCCGGGATCGTCTACGCCGCCGCACTGCCCTTCGTCGGCATCGTCACGGCCTATGCCTACCTCGACGCACGGGCCCGGGTCGAGCTGGCACCCGAGCCTGCGCCGAAGGAGCTTCCCGCCGAGATCGAGCTCGCGACCTGACGAGTAGAGTCGGCAGGATGATCGATTCCCTGCGAGTCGGCCCGGGCGCTCGTCCGGAGCTCGCCATCCGATCGCCGGATGACACGCTCGAGCTGGAGAGCAAGGAAGCGGCCCGAGAGCTCCGCTCGGAGCTCGTCGACAGGCTGAGTGGGCTTCAAGAGCGCCTCTTCGCCGAGGGCTCGCGAAGCGTGCTCCTCGTCCTCCAGGGTCTCGACGCAGCCGGGAAGGACGGAGTGATCCGAGCCGTCTTCACCGGAGTCAACCCCCAGGGCTGCCACGTCCGCTCCTTCCAAGCGCCCTCCTCGACCGAGCTCGCGCACGACTACCTGTGGCGCGTCCACGCCGCGTTGCCGCCGCGGGGAGTCATCGGTGTCTTCAACCGCTCCCACTACGAGGACGTCGTGGCTGTTCGACTCCACCGAATCGCACCCGAGACGGTCTGGAGCCGAAGACCCGGCCACATCCGCGAGTGGGAGCGAATGCTGGTCGACGAAGGCACAGCGCTCGTGAAGGTGTTCCTCAACGTCTCGAAAGAGGAGCAACGCTCGCGAATGCAGGAGCGGATCGACGATCCGGACAAGCGCTGGAAGTTCCGGAAGGACGACCTCGAGATCCGACGCCGATTCGACGAGTACCTCTCCGCGTGGGACGACGTCATCGGCCAGACCTCGACCGAGTGGGCACCCTGGCACGTCGTGCCGGCCGACCGCAACTGGGTGAAGAGCACCGCAGTGGCGGCGCTGCTCGTGGACACGCTCGAACGACTCGGCCCGAGGTTTCCCGACGCCGAGCCGGGAATCGAGAGCCTCGTCGTCACGTGATGGTCGGCGCATGCTCCCACCTCGCGTCCATAGAGGTTCAGGACCTGCCGGATCCTCTGCTCGGCTGCGAGGAGTGCTTGAAGACGGGTGATCGCTGGATGCACCTGCGGATGTGCCTCACGTGCGGAAAGGTCGGTTGCTGCGACAACTCCCCGAACCGGCACGCGACCGCGCATTTCCATGAGAGCGGGCACCCACTCATCCGCTCCGCGGAGCCAGACGAGGACTGGATGTGGTGCTATTTGGACGAGGTCCCGCTCGTGGGTCGGCCGTAGCGGACGTGGTAGGAAGAGACGATGTTCGAACACTCGCTTGCGTCACGGCTCCCCGACTCCGCGCTCGCAGCCTGGGAGCGACGGCTCGAGTCGGGCGAAGGCTCGGCGATCGGATACGACGAGCAGGACTGCTTCGTCTACACATTCCGGGGTTCGGGCACGATCGCCCTCGAGGGTCGCACGTCCGACCTTCAGCCCGGAGCCGCAGCTCTCGTCCTCGCCGGCGAGAACGCGGAGCTCGAGGCCGGAAGCTCGGGGCTCACCGCTCTCCTGGTGACGGTGGGGCCCGCCGCCGAGCGACACGCGCCGATGGGTAAGCGTGAGCTCACGGCACGGCTCGACCAGGCCAGTGCCGAGCGGGCGACCGGCGCGCGCTCCTTCCAGATCCTCTTCGGCCCACACGCGGGATCGACCCGCGCAACCCTCTTCGCGGGCTTCATCCCACCGGGCAAGGCACCCTGGCACTACCACCTGTACGACGAGATCGTCTGGGTTCCGGAGGGTCCGGGCAGGCTCCATCTCGAGAAGGGGGTCGAAAACCTGGGCCCGGGCTCGGCCATCCGGCTCCGTCCCCGCCAGGTTCACATCGTCGAGAACCTGAGCGCCCATCGGGAGATGACCGTCATCGGCGTCTTCACGCCGGCGGGCAGCCCGTCCGCCGCGTACCTGACACCGGACGTCGCGGCCGAGTACCGGTTCTCCGGATAGCGCGCGCGTGGGTCTCTCGATCCCGGTCGTGTGGACGGACGCGCACCGGCTGCACGCGCCGGTCGACGGGATCTGGATCGGCGTACGCGTCCCCGCCGACGAGCTCCCCGAGCGAGCCGAGGCGATTCGAGCGACTCTCGAGGAGGCGGGCGCCCCGGTCGTACACGCAGAGCCGCACGCCGACGAGGCGCTCCTCGCCGTCCACGACGAGGGGCTCGTGAAGTTCCTGCGCGACGCATTCGCAGACTGGCAGGCAGCCGGATTCCCCGAGGATCCCGGTCAGCGCGAGGTCGCCGGCTACATCTTCCCGACCCCTGGACTGATGGCGGGTCTCGAATCCCGTGTGCCCACGTCACTCGCGGCCCGGACGGGCGCGTACTGCTACGACACGCTCACGCTCCTGGGCCCCGGGACGTGGGAGGCCGCCCGCGCAGCCGTGGACGTCGCCCTGACCGCGGCCGACACGATCATCAGCGGAGCACGCGCCGCCTACGCCTGCTGCCGCCCGCCCGGGCACCACGTGACGAGCTCGGCCTACGGAGGTTCGTGCTATCTGAACAACGGTGCGATCGCCGCGCAACACCTGTGCGACGAGGGGTTCCGTCGCATCGCCATTCTCGACGTCGATGCTCACCACGGGAACGGCGCGCAGTCGATCTTCTGGGGGCGCGAGGACGTCCTCACGGGATCGGTACACGTCGATCCGAGCGAGGGCTGGTTCCCTCACTTCCTCGGGTTCGCGGACGACGGCGGGATCGCCAACCTCAACGTCCCACTGCCGGCTGGGTCGGGGGACGAGGAGTGGGTCATGGCGGTCGAGGAGCTCGTGTCCGCCGCACGCGATCATGGAAGCGACGCGCTCGTCGTGCCGTTGGGCGTGGATGCGGCCTCGAGCGACCCCAACGCGCCACTCGAGGTGACGGAGAGCGGCCTGCGCGGGGCGGGGCGCCTGTTGGGCGCGCTCGGCGTGCCAACGGTGCTCGTACAGGAGGGCGGCTACGTGCTCGACACGATCGGCCCCCTCGTGTGCGCCACGCTCGAGGGCTTCGAGGAAGGCGCGAGCAGCCGTTGACGCTTCGAACCTCGCTCTTCTACGAGTTCGTCTGTTCCCAGATCCCCGACCCGCCGGCGCGAGTGCTCGAAATCGGCTGCGGCAGCGGCGAGCTCGCTCGAGCGCTCGCCGACCGCGGCTTCGAGGTCACGGCGATCGACCCGAATGCTCCGGAGGGCGCCATCTTCTGCCGAGCCGCACTCGAGGACTTCTCGGATGAGCGCGGGTTCGATGCCGTGGTCGCAAGCGTCTCGCTGCACCACATCCACGACCTCCCGGGCGCCGTCGAGAGGATCGCGTCGCTGCTGCCCCGCTCCGGCGTACTCGTGCTCGAAGAGTTCGCGAAGGAGAACCTCGTCGGCCGCACGGCGTTCTGGTACCACGAGCAGCGCCGTGCTCTCGCCCGAGCCGGAAACGTCGACTCCGCAGTGCCCGACGACTTCAGTGTGTGGCAGAGCCAGACAAAGGCTGCTCACGCGGACATCCATACGGCCTCGGCGACGCTTGCCGAGCTCGAGGTGCGCTTCGCAGAGAGGTTCTGCCAGCGCACGCCCTACCTGTTCAGCTGGCGGCTCGACGATGCGCTCGAGCAACTCGAGCGACGGCTGATTGCAGAGGGCACGATCGAGCCCGTGGGCGTCTGGTACGTCGGCGAGCGACGGTAGGCAGCGTGTCCCCCGAGCGGCCCGTGCTCCTCTACGACGGCGAGTGCCGCTTCTGCCGCTTCCTCGCCCGCTGCGTGGTCCGGCTCGACCGGCGATCGAAGCTGGCGATCCTGCCCCTGACCGACGCTGCGGCCGCGTCGCTTCTCGAGGCTCTCCCGGCGGACGAGCGCCTAACCAGTTGGCGCTTCGTACGCCGCGACGGATCGCTCGTCGGCTACGGCGGCGTGCGCGGTCGACTCCCCGACGCGCTGTACGCGATCGTGGCTCGACATCGCGGACGTCTTGGCCGTCTCGTTCCCGACGGTCCAGCGCCGCGCCGGTACCCCTAGCTCGAAAAGCCGGCGATCGCGTCGCCGATGAGCTTCGCGCCGATGACGAGCGACAGCACGGCCATGATCACCGCGTTGTTTCGCGCCATCCAGCTCTCGAGACGAGCGAGCAGCGGCCCCGAGCGGTCTCCGAGCGCGAAGAAGATCATGACGGGGATCGCGACGCCGAGCGACCCGATCGCGACGAACACGACCAGCGCGAGCGCCTGCTCGTCGGCCGGAAGGCTGACGCTCACGACCGCCGCCATCGCCGCGACCGTGAGGATCAGGTTCTTGGGGTTCAGCGCCGAGAGGACGAATCCGGCACCCACGGCTTTCGCCGGCGTGAAGCCGTCGATCGCGTCCATCCACCTCGGCGTTGCCGGCTCGTCTCCCTGGGGTCTCCCCCGCCATTGCTTCACGGCGAGGATCAACAACCCGAGGCCGAGGATCAACTTCAACCAGTTCGTCCAGCCGGCAGGTTCGCTGCCGTCCGTGGAGCCAACGCTGCCTGCGAGGAGGAGCACCATCGCGCCCGCTGTCGCGACACCCACGAGCTGCCCGACGAGATACGCCGGGCCGTTCAGCCGTCCCCGCGGAGAGACGAGCATGAGCACGACGGCGATGATCGGGATCGGACTGATCGCTACGCCGACAGCGGCCGGGAGCATGTCGCCAATTGCCTGACCGATTCCACTCACGCGCTCACCGGGAACGTAGAGCCGCGCGGACTTCGCGCAGGCGCGCCGTCTCGACGGCGGCGAAGACGACGACGACGATGACGACCGCTCCGAGCGTCACGATCGCATCGGTGCCGTCCAGCGCGACCGCGACGACGAGCGCGACGAGGCCCGCCGCGACCCGCTCCCACGCGACTTGCCCGACGCCACGCAGGCGCGCGAGGACGAGGCCGAGGAAGAAGCATGCGACACCGAGCCCGAGCGCCCAGCGCCCGGGCTCGGAGAGTGGATCGGTCGGATCCTCGAGCGTCTTCTTGGCTGCGACGGCGTAGAAGATGATCCCGAGCACGATCGGGTAGTGGAAGAACGTGAAGAGGTCACGCGCCATCGGGCCGCGGGCGCGCGGCGCAGCCCGAGTGAGCGACCGCTCTGCGCCCGCAGCCGTGAAGTCGAAGTACTCCCACCACAGGGCGATGACGCCGGCGAACGCGACGACGACCGAGAGCGCGAACGTCGCATCGCGCTCGAGCGCGGACGTTCCGATCCCGATCGCCACGATCGACTCGCCGAGGGCGATGATCACGATCAGTCCGAAGCGCTCCGCGAAGTGCGACGGTGAGACACGCCACTCCGCCCGCGCGACGAAGAGCGTTCCCACGACGTCGACGACGAGCGACGCGATCCAGATCCAGGCACGGTAGTCCGCGTCGACGAATCCGCCGACGAGTGCGACGAGCGCCGCCCCGAGGAACCAAGGCGCGAGCAGGATCGTAGCGCGCAGGTTGACCGGGTCGTCGCGGACTCCCCAGATGTAGAGCGTCATGTGGAGGACGCGGACGACGAAGTAGGCAACCGCGAACCAGGCAGCCTCGTCCTGGAACGCGTCGGGGACGGCGAGCGCCATGAAGAACGCAGCCGCCATCGCGGTGAAGAGGATCAGCCGCGTGACGACGTTCTCGATGTCGATGGCGTTGGTCATCCACGCGTAGGCGGACCACGCCCACCAGACCATGGCGAGCACGAGCGCGGCACGGGCGAAGCCCTGCACGCTCGTGTCCTCGAGGATGAGCGAGGTCACCTGCGTGAACGCGAAGACGAAGACGAGGTCGAAGAAGAGCTCGAGGTAGCTGGTCTTCCGCTCCTCCTCCTCGTCCCTGGTGAGCTCGGTCACGAGGTCAGTCACTGCGTCCCTCGAGGTCCGCGTGCACTGCGAGCCAGATGCACGGCGGATCGGCTCGCGTCCACTGAACGCGATGTCGTACGCCAGCCGGAATGAGAACGTAGTCGCCCGGTCCAAGCTTCAGGCGAGAGCCGTCCTCGTACCCCAGCTCCGCTTCTCCCCGAAGCAGGACGACCCACTCGTCGTTGTGCTGTGCGAACCACTGCCCTTCCGGTGATGCCTGCCCCGTCGAGACGATCCGCTCGACGCGAACCTCGTCCCCGCCGGCAAGCGTCTCGAAGAGCTCCTCCGCCGGAAGCCCGTCGGGAAGCCGGAAGAGATTGCCGTCAGGGCTCCGCTCAGGCAGCGGCGACCTCGCGCGCGAGCGGCTCGACGGAGAGCGGCGCGCCCGACGCCTGTTCGACGAGCTGGTCCCAGCGAACCGACTCGCCGGGCGCGAACAGCCTATTGGCCAGGAGCGCTCCCGCCTCGGGCCGATCGACGAGCCCACCGACGGCAGCGTCCAGCGTCTCCTCCAGCTGGAGCGCGACGACCGCGCCGTAGAGGTACGTGTGGTAGTAGACGGGCGAGGCGGCGATGTGGATCTTCGCCGCCCAGTCGGGAGCGTGCCGGCCGTCGGGCGGTGTGACCAGCTGATGGCGTGCCACGAGCTCCCACCACGTCGAGTCGAGGTCGCCGTCCGGGTTCGCGTACAGCGCACGCTCGAAGGCGTTCATGACCAGCACCCAGCGAGTGAAGACGAGCAGGTCTGCTGCCCGCGCCGCGCGCAGCCGCGGCATCAGCTCGGCGCCCTCGCTCGGCGCGATCGCCAGCACCTGCTCGAGCCACTCGCGGCTGGTGGCGAGCCCGCCGAAGAGGAGTGCGGACGCCTCGGTCGCCACGAGGTGCGTGTCACGCAGAAGCCACGGGAGCCCGGAGTCGAAGCCGAGGTCGTACACGCCGTGCCCGAGCTCGTGGAGCATGGTGTTCGCGGAGTCGTGCGTCCCGACGACGTTGGCGAGAACGCGAACGTCACCTAGCCTGTCGACGTCGATGCAGAAGGCGTGCTGGCACTTCCCCGGACGCGAGTAGAGATCGCTGCGGCTCAGGATCCCGTCCACCTCGAGCCCGACACCCTCGAACGTTCGCCGTGAGAGCGCGACGATGTCCTGTCCCTCGAAGAACGGGTCGAGATCGAGCGAGCCGTCGGGAGGGGCGTCCTGGAAGAACGGGTCCCCGTAGTGCCAGGGCCGAAGGTCGGCGACCGAGCAGCCGAAGCGGTCCGCGAGTCTCGCGTCGAGAGCGCCCTTCCACCGCACGAAGGGCGTCGATGTGACTCGATCCGCGTCGGCGAGCGTCGCCAGCAGCTTCCCCTCGTCGACCTCGTCCGTGGCCAGCGAGAGCGCGAACCAGTCTCGGTGGCCGAGAGCGCGGGCCGCCTCGTTTCGGAGACGTGCGAGCCTGCGAACGTCGTCGGCGACCGCCGCGCCCACGGTCTTGGCGGCCTCCCACGCCTGACGACGCTCGTCCGCGTCGTCGCTTCGACGGAGTATGCGCTTGATCTCCGTGTCCGCGACCTCGACGCCGTGGACGACGCCCCGATGGCGCGTGAAGGTCACCTCGACCGAGGACTCGAGCTCGACGATCGCCTGGCGCAACGTGTCCGGAAGCTGGTGCGGCAACATCATGTTCCGAAGGAGGTCCAGCTGGCGGCGGACGAGGGGAGCGCCGTCAGAAGCTCGTGCGCGCTCGACCTCCGCGAAGAGCGCCGCGTCAGCGAGCGCGTCCGAGTAGGCGAGCTCGGTCTCGGCGCGACGGAGCTCGTTCTCCTCGCTCGCGTCGACCTGGGACTCCCACCAGGCTCGGTTCCGCGCCTCGAACACGGGCTTCAGAGCCTGCTCGACGGAGTCGACGAGTCCAGCGGACGGCGTCATGCGGCGCTCGACTCCAGCAACCGAATCGTCCGGCTTCCGGTCGTTCGCGCATTCACGCGAGACCGCACCAGTCCCGAACGAGAAGCGCCAGCACCTGCGCAGTCTGCACGACCGACGGCACGTAAACGCGCTCGTCGACCCCGTGGATGCGCTCGGCGTGCGGGCCGATGCAGGCGGCCGGAATACCCGAACCGATGAAGGCGCGCACGTCGGTCGTCGCCGTCGTAGGGCCGCTCATCGCCGGAGATCCGGCGACCGCCTCCCAGACACGCGCGAGCGTCTGCACGATCGGCTCGTCGTCCGCGACGACGGAGCCGTCGCAGGAAAGACCGTCGTAGCGCACGATCGGGGGGTGCTCGGTCAGGTACGAGCTCGCCGCCGCCGCGCGCGAGACCGTGCCTTCGACTCGTCGCCGGAGGTCTGCGACGGGTGTTCCCGGATAGTGCGCGATACGGCACGAGAGCGTGCACTCGGCCGCGACGGTCGACGGCCAGTCGCCCCCCGAGAGAACGCCGACGTTGAAGTTGATGGGGTGCACGAGGGCGTCGAACGGCGGCGGAGGCGCCTCGTTCAGCTCGTCCTCGAGCACATGCAGCTCCTCGACGATCGCGAACGACGCCTCGATCGCGTTGAAGCCGTCCTGCGCATCGGCGACGTGTGCCGGCGTGCCCGCGACGTCGACGTGGAACCAGAGCACGCCGACCTGCGACGTCGGGATGAGCCCGGGAAACGGCTCCGCGATGACCGCGGCTTCGGGGCGGAGCCCGGAGAGCACGCACTGGAGCGCGCCGTTCCCTCCGCACTCCTCCTCCACGACCGACTGGAGCTGCACCGGCGCGAGCGGCGCGAGCCCGAGCCGGCGAAGGCCGAGGACCGCACCCGCGATCGCCACGAGGCCGGCTTTCATGTCCCCCGATCCTCGGCCGTAGAGCCAGTCGCCGTCGCGGACGGCCCGAAACGGCGGCGTCCGCCAGAGCTTCTCCGAAGCAGGCCCGACGACGTCGATGTGGCCGTTCAGGACGAGCGACCGCCCACCGGTCCCGACGGCGTGCCAGTCCGCAACCACGTTGCGCTTCCCCGAGGCGTCCCACGAGAACGGAGATGCCAACGGGTGGGCGCGAAGCGCCTCGGCATCCATCCCGATGTCGACCGGCTCGAGTCCGAGGAGGTCGCGGTAGGCATGCTCGACGATCTGCTGCCCGGCCTCCTCGTTGCCGAGCGTCGTCGGCGCCTCGACGAGCTCAGTGAGGAGCTCGAGCATCTCGTTCTCGATCGCCACGACCGCATCCGCGATCTCGCGGTCGGAGACCTCCACCGAGCCCTTCATGGCGTGCGATCCTAGCCACGCTCACGGCTGCTGAACTGGGTAGCGTTCGACCTCGTGACCACTGTCGAGACGAGAACCATTCCCTGGAGCTGGTACACGGATCCGGCAGTCCTTGCGCTCGAGCAGGAGCGCATCTTCCGTCGCTCGTGGCAGTACGTCGGCAGACAGGACCAGGTCGCGGAGACCGGGTCGTTCGTCGCGACACGCGTCGGAGACGTCCCCGTCGTGCTCGTCCGCGACGAGGAGGGCACGCTCCGGGCGTTCCTGAACGTGTGCCGCCACCGCGGCTCGCTCTTGTGTGAGGGATCCGGCAGGCGCGCGACGCTGCAGTGCCCCTACCACGCGTGGACATACGGGCTCGACGGCGGTCTCGTCGCGGCGCCCCGGTTCTCGAACGAGGGTGGAACCGATCACGAGCAGCTCGGGCTCGTCCAGCTGAAGCTCGACACGTGGGGCCCGCTCGTGTTCGTCAACCCCGACAGCCAGGCGGCGCCGCTCGACGACTTCCTCGGCAACGTCCCGGACCGGATCGCCGAAGCCGGGATCGACCTCGACTCCCTCCGCTTTCTCGAGCGGTACGAGTACGAGCTCGAGGCGAACTGGAAGATTTCTGCCGAGAACTTCCTCGAGTGTTACCACTGCCCCGTCGCTCACCCCGGGTTCTCGGCGGTCATGGACGTGTCACCCGATGCGTACCTCCTCGAGCTGGACGGGGGACGCATGTCCCAGCAGAGTCCGCCCCGGCCGGAGCCGCGGGGAGCCTACGATCCCTCGGGCGAGGTCGAGAGCGGCCAGTTCCACCTTCTCTTTCCCGGGACGGTGATGAACGTCATGCCGGGCAGGCCGAACCTCTCGATCGGTCCGATCTTCCCGCTCGGGCCGGAGCGGACGTACCGCTCCCTCGACTACTTCGTCGCCGAGGACGCCGACGAGAAGTGGGTCGAGGAGTCGCTCGCGTTCGACTTCCAGGTCGGCGCCGAGGACCGCGCGCTCGTCGAGCGCGTCCAGGCGGGAGTGCGGTCGGGGCTCATCGAGCAGGGTCGGCTGGTGCCCGAGTCCGAGCGGCTCGTGGCGCACTTCCAGACGCTCGTCGTCGACGCGCTCGCCTGAACCGTTCCGGGTCCGACGGTCCGACCCACGAGTCCGACCCCGGCCCGCCTACGCCGAATGTCTCCAATTGGTTAACGTGCCGCGCGCATGCGGATCAGCCTCACCCCGCGCACGACCGAGTTCTATGTGCTGTTCGCGAGAGCGGGGGAGAACGCGCTCCAGGTCGCACGCCTCGTGGAGCGCCGGTTTCGCGAGCACCCGAACTCCGGCGTCACGCAGGAACAGGTGAAGACGGAGGAGACCGAGGGCGACTCGATCACGCGCGACCTCATCAACCTCCTGAACACGCAGTACGTGACGCCGTTCGATCGTGAGGACATCTACCAGCTCGCCACCGTCGTCGACGACGTCGTCGACTACCTGGAAGAGGCGTCCGACCTGCTCGGGCTGTACGGCGTCGAGATGCCGACGCGGCATGCGGTCGAGCAGTGCGACGTCATCGTCCGTGCCTGCGAGCAGCTGGCCCTCGCCTGCGACAACCTCAAGGGGTTGCGCGGCGTCCAGGAGGCGCTCATCGAGCTGAAGAGCCTGGAGGACGAAGGTGATCGCATCCTCCGCGACGCGCTCGCGGCGCTCTTTCGCGGAGACGGCATCGATCCGCTCATCGTCATCCGCTGGAAGGACATCTACGAGGCACTCGAGCGGGCGCTCGACGCCTGCGAGACGGCGGCGAACGTCATCGCGAACATCGTGGTGAAGAACGCGTAACGAGGGGCCGTGGAAGATCTCACGCTCGTCGCTGTCGTCGTCGTCGCGCTCTTCTTCGACTTCACGAACGGCTTCCACGACACCGCGAACGCGATCGCGACGAGCGTCTCGACCCGAGCGCTGACGCCGAGGACTGCCGTTCTCCTCGCCGCGACCCTCAACTTCGCTGGCGCATTCGTGTCGTTCGCCGTGGCCGCGACGATCGCCAAGGGGATCGTCGATCCGGAGGCGGTTACCCTGAGCGTCGTTCTCGCCGGGCTCGTGGGCGCTATCACCTGGAACCTCGTCACGTGGTTCCTCGGCCTGCCGTCGAGCTCGAGCCACGCCCTCATCGGCGGCGTGGCCGGGTCGGCGATCGCCGCCTCCGGTCTCGACGTGATCAACTGGAGCGGGATCTGGGACAAGGTCGTGAAGCCCGGCCTCCTCTCGCCGACGCTCGGATTCGCGGTCGCGCTCGTGCTGATGCTCGTCATCGTCTGGATCATCCGCAAGCGCTCGCCGACGAGGGTCAACCGGGTGTTCCGTCGGGCGCAGATCGTCTCCGGGAGCTTCGTCGCGTTCACGCACGGTACGAACGACGCCCAGAAGACGATGGGAGTCATCGCGCTCGCACTCGTCGTCTCCGGCCACCTGGATCCGGACTTCGACAGGCCACCGACTTGGGTCATCGTGTCGGCCGCGCTCGCGATGGCTCTGGGCACGTACGCGGGCGGCTGGAGGATCATCAAGACGATGGGTACGCGGATCGTCAAGATCGACCCGCCGCAAGGCTTCGCGGCGCAGACGGCCTGCGCCGGCATCCTCTGGACGACGGCTCACTACGGCTTCCCGGTCTCGACGACGCAGACGATCTCCGGATGTGTGATGGGCGCGGGCGCGAGCCGCCGCTTCTCGGCAGTGCGCTGGGGCATCGCCGGGAACATCGTCGTCGCGTGGATCCTCACGCTCCCCGCGGCCGGTCTCGTCGGCGCCGTCATGGAGAGCCTGACTCGACTGCCCGCGGGAGATCTGATCGTGTTCCTCCTCGCAGGGGTGATCGCAGCTGCGGCGTTCCTCGGCCGCCGGTACGAGACGCGGCGGCTCCTCCCCGCTGCCGCCTAAGGGAGCCGGCCCGCACCATCGGTTCACCACGCGGTAACGCACGGAGCGTCGCTGCCGATACAGAATGTCGGGATGGCAACCCGGGTCCGCAGCGAACCGGCCGAGCGGCTGCTCAATCGCGAGCTCTCGCAGCTCGACTTCCACGCCCGCGTCCTGGAGCTGGCGGAGGACGTCTCCCTGCCGCTGCTCGAGCGGGTCAAGTTCTGCGCGATCTTCGCGTCCAACATCGACGAGTTCTTCCAGGTCCGCGTGGCGGGCCTGCTCGGTCAGGCGGAGTCCGGCCTGGCCATGCTGTCGCCGGACGGCCTCACTCCCCAGCAGACGCTCGCTCGCATCCGAGAGCGCGTCCTCGAGCTCAGCGCGCGCCAGTCGCGCGTGTGGAAGAAGGAGCTACGACCCGGCCTCGCCGACCAGAGGATCGTCGTCGGCGGTGTCGAGGATTGCACCGACAAGGAGCTGAAGCGGCTCGAGAAGCACTTCCAGCGCGAGATCTACCCGGTGCTGACACCCCTCGCGGTCGGGCCCGGACAGCCGTTCCCGTACATCTCCGGACTCTCGCTCTCGCTCGCGGTCTTCGCGGCCGATCCGGACACCGGTGACGAGCGCTTTGCGCGCGTGAAGATCCCCGAGGCGCTGCCCCGCTTCGTGGAGATCGGCAAGCGGGGCCTCTTCGTCCCGCTCGAGCAGATCATCGCGCACTTCCTCCCGACGCTCTTCCCGGGCACGACGATCGTCGAGCGTGCAGCGTTCCGGGTCACCCGGGATGCGGACTTCGAGGTCTCCGACGACGCCGCCGACCTACTCGAGGCCGTGGAGAGCCAGCTTCGAAAGCGCCGTTTCGGCGACGTCGTCCGCGTCGAGGTGAGCGCGTCCGCATCCGCGGAGATGGTCGCGCGTCTCGCGCACGGCCTCGGCGCCGACGAGTCCCAGATCTACCTGAGCGAGAGCCCCCTAGACCTCGCCGAGCTCGTGGAGCTCGCGGCGCTCGACCGTCCCGATCTGAAGCACGAGCCTTGGGTGCCGGTCATCCCACCGCGGTTCGTCGATGCGCAGGGCGAGCTCCCGCGGATCTTCGACGAGATCCGTCGCGGCGACATCGCCGTGCACCAGCCGTACGAGTCCTTTCGCGCGAGCTTCGAGGTCTTCGCGCAGGCTGCGGTTCAGGACCCTGACGTGATCGCGATGAAGACCTCGGTCTACCGGACGAGCGACGACAGCGCGCTCGTGGGATCCCTCATCCAGTGCGCCGAGGACGGCAAGCAGGCCGTATGCCTCGTGGAGCTGAAGGCTCGCTTCGACGAGCGGCGCAACATCGAGTGGTCACGAGCGCTCGAGCAGGCGGGCGTCCACGTCGCCTACGGCTTTCCCGATCTGAAGATCCACGCGAAGATGACGCTGGTCGTCCGCCGCGAGGACAAGCACCTCCGGCGCTACGCGCACATCGGCACCGGGAACTACCACGCGGCGACGGCGAGGCTCTACGAGGACGTCGGGATCTTCACGGCCGACGAAGACATCGCCGCGGACGTCGCCGATCTCTTCAATTACATCACCGGCTTCGGGCGCCCTCAGCGATTTCGGAAGCTGCTCGTCGCGCCGTTCACGCTCCGCACGGGGCTCGTGGACGAGATCCGGGCAGTGGCTGCGGCCGCGGCCGACGGCAAGACAGCGCGCATCCGGCTCAAGGTGAACCACCTCGTGGATCCGGCGATCGTCGAGGAGCTCTATGCGGCATCACGGGCGGGCGCGACCATCGACGTGATCGCGCGCACGACGTGCGCGCTTCGCCCTGGCGTGAACGGACTCTCGGAGAACATCCGGGTTCGCTCGATCGTCGGCAACTTCCTCGAGCACAGCCGCATTTACGCCTTCGAGGCCGGAGAGCACACGACGACGTACATCGGCAGCCCGGACCTCATGACACGCAACCTCGACCACCGGATCGAAGTGCTCGTGCCCGTTGAGCACTCGCGCCTCCGGCAGGACGTTCACGCGATTCTCGACAGCGCGCTCGCCGACGACACGAACGCGTGGCTGCTCTCGCCGGACGGAGCGTGGACGCGAGCCGGCGCCGGCGACAGGCCGCACTCGCACCACGCCACCATGTCGCGGCGTGCCATCACGCGCGCCAGACGGCGCGCCCGCGAACGCCGGGGCGTTTAGTCACCGCCATGGGCGAGCGGCCCGCGGTGCTCTTCGTGTGCGTCCACAACGCCGGGCGGAGCCAGATGGCAGCCGCCCTCACCATGCTCCGCTCGGGCGGGCGTGTGGATGTCCGCTCGGCGGGCTCGGAGCCGGCCGAGGTCGTGAATCCCGTCGTCGTCGACGCCATGGCCGAGCTCGGCGTCGATCTCGTGAACGCGTTCCCGAAGCGGCTCGACGACGAGGCAGTGCTCGCCGCCGACGTGGTGATCACGATGGGCTGCGGTGACGCGTGTCCGATCTACCCCGGGAAGCGATACGAGGACTGGGAGCTCGACGACCCGGCGGGACAGGATCTCGAGACCGTTCGCCGCATCAGGGACGAGATCGACGAGCGAGTTCGCGCGCTCGTCGGCGAGCTCGTTCCATCCTGAGTAGCGGCTAGTTCCGCGCCGAGGCTATCCGCCGAAACGGATCGGGCACCGTGCTCGGCGGAGGGATGTACTCGATCGGACTCAGGAGGGCGCCGACACGTTCGATGACCCACGTCCCGCCCATCTCGCACGACAGCTCGCCCGCGAAGAGCTGGGCGAAGGCCTCTCGATGCGTGCAGACGAGGGAGGGGTCGGGGAGTCCGGCGAGCAAGCCCATCATCTCGTCGACGGATGCATCCGGCAGCAGCTCGTCCCGACGCTCGACGACGAGCCGTCGACTCTCGGCGATCGGCACCACGCTCTGGACGCAGCGCGGCAATGGACTCGTGACGACGCGCACGAGGGGGCGGCCGGCGAGCGTCCAGACGAGCTGACGCGCATCCACGCGCCCGTCATCGTCGAGCTCGCGAAACCGATCGATGTACGGCGAAGACAGCCGCACTCCCGCGCTTGCGTGCCTGAGCAGAAGCACGCTTCCCCTCCTTTCTGCTCCGGTCCGGATTGTCCGCCCGCGCAGGCACTTCCGTCAAGACATCCCTGAAGGACGAGAGGCGGCCCGGGGCCGCCTCTCGTTCAGGGGTTCGTCGGGTTGGAGGAACTATGGTCGGTTGGCCGCCCGCACCGCGAGGATGAAGTTCGTCCGCGCCCGCTTGAGCTGCTTGGGGGTCAGCCACACGAAGTCGGCTCGCTGCGCAATGGCTTTCTCGTTGTCGAAGATGTAGTCGATGAACGCCTGCACCTCCTGGCGCTTGAACGACGACCCCTTCGCATAGATGAAGAGCGGCCGCGACAGCGGGATGTACGAGTTGTTGTGCACGTTCACGATGCTCGGCGTGACGCACTGACCGGTCTTGGGGTTGCGGATCTGGAGCGCCTTCAGCCGGTTTCGGTTCTCCTCGTAGTAGGAAAACCCGAAATAGCCCATGCCGCCGCGCTCACCCGAGACTCCCTGCACCGTGACGTTGTCGTCCTCGGTCGCAAGGTAGTCCGACCGGCTGCGCTTCTCGCGACCGTTGATCGCGAGCGTGAAGTAATCGAACGTCCCCGAGTCGGTACCGGCGCCGAAGAGCTTGAGCGGAACGTCCGGGAAGCCGGCACGCACGTCCTTCCAGTTGTCGACCTTCGAGCCCTGGTCCCAGATCTTCTTCAGCTCGTCGACCGAAAGACATGTTGCCCAGGTGTTCTGCGGATTGACAACCACTGTGAGCGCGTCGTTGGCGACGGTGAACGCGCGCCAGGACCCGATGCTGTTGTCCTTGCATACCTGTGCCTCACGGATGCGCATCGGGCGAGAGGCATCCGAGAGATCGGTCTCACCCTTGCAGAAGCGCTCGAACCCTCCGCCCGTGCCGGAGATACCGACAGTGACGCGTACTCCAGTGGCGCCTGCTCGCCTGAAGAGCTCGGCTGCGGCCGTCGTATAGGGCCCGACGGTCGAGGAGCCGTCGGCCGTGATCGAGCCCTTGAGTCTCTTCAGGTTGTACGTGGGTCCCGCAGCCGAGCCCGCGATCGCTGTCGAGGCGATTCCGAGACAGATAATCGCACCGACTGCGAGCGCGACACCGCGGCGCGCGAATACTCTTCTCATGCCTATCCCTCTCCTCTGCATCGATTGCCCTGCCGCTCGGATCGTCGCCACGACACATCCGTCCGTGGGCTGCGAGGGTGTGAACTCCTGGTGGAGGAGTGGTGAAGGGTTACTCGAGTGAGCGGAGATCGTCCGAGGCGTCGGTGAACTCGGCGAACTCGCCCGTGACGAGGAAGGCCGTCTGCTCGCCGATGTCGACTGCGTTGTCTCCGATCCGCTCGAAGCAGCGC
>DATIBA010000076.1:0-15157 GCA_035457765.1 Gaiellaceae bacterium | reverse complement strand
GAGGTCGGAGCGAAGGCGTACGCCCTCCCTGCGCCTGCGCTCTCTGGAAGAAGCAACGCATCGCGATCGAGACGGCACCGGGCGATCCCGTCGTAGGACGCGCGGCGTCTCATCGGCGCTCGATGCATCCAGCGTCACCGGCGGGGCGTGACGTCGGTTCCGCCCCAGTCGAGCTCGACGGCGAGCCGCACCCCCGTTCCACGGGCCCTTCTGGTTCGCGGTCGCGGCGTTCCGGCCGGACATCGAGATCGTCCGCGTACTACGCTCGGGCGCAGCCGTGGCGCTCGACCGATGAGTCTGTGCCGTCGCGCGGGTTGAACGCGGTGAGGGCTGCGGAGGCCCGATCCGACGAAGGAGGACATCGTGACGAACGTGACCCTGACCCAGGCTGATGCGCGCGAGCCGCAGACCCACCGAGCTGTTCGCCGGACGTCGTTCGCGCTTGCCCGGTGGACGACGGCCGCGTGGGGTGCACTCCACGTTCTCGGCGGCGCGCTTCTGCTCACGACGACGCTCCGCGGCGGACCGCGCGAGACTCTTCTCGACCTCGGTTCTGCAGCGGATCTCGAGGCGATCCCGAGCGAGCCCGGCTCCGTCGTCGAGGCGGTGCTCGGCTTCCACGCCCTCAACATCGTCTGGTTCGGCCTCGCCGCACTGATCCTCGCGTGGCGCGGCACCAGAACCGCGGTCCGCGACGGGCTCTTCGTGATGGCTGCTGCAGACGTGGGTCTCGTTCTGTTCATGGTCGGCCCTGGTCAGATGCGGCCTGTGGAGGGGATCTGGGGGCCGCTGCTTCTCGTTATCGCGACGGCAGCGTTCTTGTGGTCGCGACGACATCCGGAGCGTCCTGCGCCCGCGTCCGAAAGCTACGCTCGATGATCGCTCCTCCGATCGGCCGGAGGGTCGCAGTTGGGGCGGGCTGGTGCTCTCCCAACTGAGCTAACCGCCCCGGGGAGGCCGATGATAGCGGCTGCCCGTCGAGGGCTCAGAAGTTCTCCGGGCACCAGGGCGCGCGATCGCTCGCGAAGATCGCGTCCGCGCGCGCGGCCGCCCCACGCCGCGCCTCCTCGACGAGACCTGCCCTCGAGAGCTGCGCGAACGAGAAGCCGCCGAGGTACGTCGCCCCGAGCGACGTGACGTCCAGCCGCAGGTCGGGGCGACGCCGCGAGCGCCGCGCGACACCGTTCTCGAGCGTCCACGTGCCGGCGTTCCAGGGTCCGAACGTATCCGTGACCTCGAACGTCACCCGCCCGTCCGCGAAGTACCCGCGCGCCGAGAGAGCGCCGCCCACGTCCACGAGCCGGACCCAGAGGCCGGTCTCGACGCCGAGATCGAGGCGGTCGAGGCGAGCGACCATGTGCATGAGCGGGTGGTCCACCGACAGGTGCCAGGCGAGGATCTCGTCGACCCAGTCGATCCCGAACAAGAATCGCCAGATCTCCCGCGTCCCTGTGACGTCGTCCCCGAGCGCCTCGATGACGTGAAGACGCCGCGTCCAGTGACCGCTCTCCTCGCGCTGAACGAAGCGGTAGAGCGCGTAAGCGGACGCACGGCCGTTCAGCTCGAAGAGCGCGTAGTTGAGAGGGCCGCCGCCGGGAGGGCGTCGATCCGGGTGGTCCCACAGCCGACGGAGCGTCCACCAGTCTCCTGACCGGGAGAGGAAGCCGGGCGTCGTCTTGCGCACCCGCTCGTACACACGAGGAAAGGCGCGTGCCGCCTCCTCCCGCGCGACGAGCCGCACGACGCCCGAGCTCGGCGGAGCATCGGCTCGCAACGCAGCCCACGTGCGCGGCAGGCGGACCTCCTGCCGCAGAGACGCGAGCCCGTAGCCGTAGCGACCGTAGATCGTCTCCTCGGACGCGTACAGCGCCGCGATCGGCTCCCCTCGCTCGTAGAGGTCGTCCAACTGGGCTCGCATCATGCGAGTGAGAAGACCGCGCCTCCGGTGCGTCGGCAGCGTCCCCACGACCGTGACTCCCGCGCACGGGATCGCCACGCGGCCGGGCACGGTCATGTCGAAGGCGAACGCGCCTGCGCCCGCAACGACGTTGCCGTCGTCGAACGCGGCGTGCATGCGCTCGGCGGGGAGAAGCTTCGCAAAGCGCTCGACGTCCTCGGGATCGGGCACCCAGCCGAAGTAGTGCCCGATCGCACCCAGTGCCCGACCGAGGTCTTCGGGCGAGCGACACAGCCGGACCCGGTACGCCATGCGGCGGATCGTACGCGCGGAGCTCAGGCGATCTTCTCGAGCGGCGCGTACTCCACCATGAGCCGTCGTTCGGTTCCGTCGGCGGCGAAGCGGATCGTGACGACACCGCCCGGCTCGATCCCGGTGACGACGCCCTCCCCGAGGGATCCGTGGCGCACGCTGTCGCCGGTGGAGAGCACGAGGCCGGGCGGCCTGGCTTCAGGCGCGGCACCCGGCGGAGAGCCATACGCGCTCCATGATGCCGGCCGTAGACGCTCGCGTTCCACCTCGGACGGGAGCTCGTCGAGGAACCTCGACGCGAGGTTGTAGTTCCGCCTCCCGAAGATCGAGCGCGAGAGCGTGTGCGTCAGCGTCAGCCGCTCCATCGCGCGCGTCATCCCGACGTAGCAGAGTCGCCGCTCCTCCTCGACCCCCTGCTCCTCGACCGAGCGGGCGTGCGGGAAGATGCCCTCCTCCATCCCGATGACGAAGACCGCGCGGAACTCGAGGCCCTTGGCGTTGTGGAGCGTCATCAGGGTGACGAGACCACGGTCGTCGCGGATCGTGTCCTGATCGGACACGAGCGCGATGTCCTGGAGGAAGCCGGCGAGCGAGGCATCCGCCGTCTGCTGACGGTACTCGCGGGCGACGCCGACGAGCTCCTGCAGGTTCTCGATCCGCCCGCGCGCTTCGATCGTGCGCTCGGATTCGAGCGCGTCGAGCGTCCCCGTCTTCTCGAGCACGCGTTCGAGGAGCTCGTCCACGGGAAGCTCCTGCGCGAGCGCCATGAGCGACTCCATCGTCGCGTGGAAGGCGCGGATGGCGCGGCTGGACGCGGGAGTGACGCCGGCCGCCTCGGGATCGGCCATCGCCTGAAAGAGCGTTCGCCCGGTGTTCTCGGCGCGGGTCACGAGTCTCTGGATCGACGTGTCTCCGATGCCGCGGCGCGGACGGTTCGCGATCCGCAGGAGCGACGTCGCATCCTGCGGGTTCACGAGCACGGAGAGATACGCGGTGGCGTCGCGGATCTCCGCGCGCTCGTAGAAACGGGGGCCGCCGATCACCTGGTACGGAACGTCCTGGCGAACGAGCACGTCCTCGAGCACACGCGACTGAGCGTTCGTCCGGTAGAAGACCGCGATCTCGCTCGCCGAGAGATCGCCGCCCATGAGTCCTGCGATCTCCGCCGCGACGAAGCGGGCTTCGGCGTGCTCGTCCTCGACCTCGACCACCCGCACCGGATCGCCCTCGCCGAGCTCCGAGAAGAGCCGCTTCGGCTTGCGCTCCCGGTTCTGCTCGATGAGCGAGTTCGCCGCGCGCAGGATCATGTTCGTCGAGCGGTAGTTCTGCTCGAGCGTGACGACGACGGTTCCCGGGAAGTCCTTCTCGAACTCGATGATGTTGCGGATGTCGGCCGACCGGAAGCTGTAGATCGACTGGTCCTGGTCCCCGACGGCGCAGACGTTCCCGTGCTCTCCGCCCAGTAGCTGGAGAAGCCGGTACTGGGCGTGGTTCGTGTCCTGGTACTCGTCCACGAGGACGTAGCGGAAGGTCTTGCGCCAGCGCTCGAGCGCCTCCGGGAAGCGCTCGAAGACCTGGACGGTGAGCATCAGCAGGTCGTCGAAGTCGACCGCATTCGAGGCATGGAGACGCCGTTGGTAGAGGTCGTACGTCTCCGCGACGGTCTGATCCCAGAAGGAAGCGACGCGACTCGCGTACTCCTCCGGCGAGACGAGCTCGTTCTTCGCGCGCGAGATCTGCGCGTGGATTCCGCGAGGGGAGAACCGCTTCGGGTCCTTTCCGAGCTCCTCGAGGCAGGCCTTCACGAGCCGCACCTGGTCCTGGTCGTCGTAGATCGTGAAGGTCGACCGGTAGCCCAGCCGCTCGGCTTCGCGCCGAAGCATCCGGCCACAGGCCGCGTGGAAGGTGAGAATCCAGATCGCTCGCGCAGTCTGGCCGAGCATCCGCTCGAGCCGCTCGCGCATCTCTCCCGCCGCCTTGTTCGTGAACGTGATCGCGAGGATCTCGTTCGGCTTCACGCCGCATGCGCGGATCAGGTGCGCGACCCGGTAGGTGAGGACACGCGTCTTTCCGGAGCCTGCGCCGGCCACGACGAGCAGCGGCCCCTCCGTCGCGAGCACGGCCTCGCGCTGGGCCTCGTTCAGGTCGGCGAGATAGCTGTCTGGGGTCGCGACGGCCACTCCGTCGATGCTACCCGTGTCCTCGGCGACGGCTTACCAGCGCACGGTCAGCTCGACCTGCGCGGGCTTCGAGCCCGTCCAGCGGATACGCCACCTGTACGTGCCCTTCGGCAGCGGCTCGTACGCCGCCCGGCAGTAGACGGACCCGGCGGTGCCGTCGCACGCGAACGTCTTCGTGTCGATGAGCGGCCCGCCGCTCGGAGCCGACCTGCCGGTGAGGAAGAGCTTCGCCCGGCCCCGCGTCGGCACCCGCAGGACGACGCGGAACGACGCGGCCTTGTGCACCGTGAACGTGACCGAGGACGACTCGCCGGCAGGGATCGTGCCGACGAAGGAGACTTTCCCCTTGGCAACGGCCGTCGACGGAAGGGCGAGAGCGGCGGCGAGCGCTACGACGAGCGCGACTCTGGACACCCGCACCAGTCTACGATCTCGACGCTGATCGAGGCGCCACACGACAAGGGCTTCGGGTTCGAGCTCACTCCGAGCTGGAGGGCGCGATCGTCACCCAGAGCGACCGGTGCTCGGAACCGAAGCTCGGACCGGTGGTCCGGTCCGTGACGGTCAGGTCTCGGGAGTGCAGGAGCTGGTCGATGGGGATCCCGAGCGGGCCGGCGCGCGTCGGCCACGTCGCCTGCACGCCGTAGCCGTACGCAGAGTTGTGCAGGTCGGCCGAGCCCTCGAGCTCCTGTAGCGCGCCCGACCACGGCGTCGCGTTCAGGTCGCCGAGCACGAGCTCGGGTCCCGCTTGTTCGCGAGCCCAGCTGCTCGCTGCGGCCAGCTCGTCGTCGCGTGTTCTCTGGTCACGCGGAGTCGTTGGAGCCGCCGTGTGCAGGGCGAGGACGCGCACGGGCACCGCGTCGAGCTCGACGTCGAACGCGATCGAAGAGCTCGGAAGCTTCGGGTCGTCCGGGAACGCGACATTCGATACCCGCTCGCCCGCGAGGAGGATGATGCGGGGGTCGGGCCGCATGCCGCGCACGAACACCTGATACCCGGGCGGGTTCGGCGTCGTCTTGTTGAGCCACCCGCGAGACGGCTCGAGGATGACGAGGGCGTCAGGCCTTCGCTCGGCGAGCACATGCCGAACGTCGTCGAAGTCGCCGTAGTGGTGCTGCATGTTCACATGCGCGACGAGCAGGCGCTCCGTGCTCGTCGGCGGATCTGGGTCGTCCGTGTACAACGGGATGAGGACGACGGCGTTGACGGTCAGCGCGACGAGCGCGAGGACGACTCCGGCCACCGACCGAACGAGCAGCGCGGCAACGCCGACCACGAGCGACCCCAGCAGGAGGAGCACTCGAAGGCTCGTCGCGAGCTCGGCGACCCAGAGCCTGTCGTCGAGGAAGCCGAGGAGCGACGCGGCGGCGGTTCCCGCGGCCAGCACGACGATCGCGATGCGAAGGAGTGTCGACGCGCGAATCCGGCGATCCTACGTCCGTCGTCCTTCAGGGGACCGGAGGACCTCCGTGACGAACAGCTCTAGCGCGAGGAGCCGGCAAGCCGGCGGGCGCTCGAACGTGCCCAGAGCGCGGCGGCCGAGCAGGCAACGACGCACGCGAGCGCAAGCGGAGCGGCGATGCCCCATTCGGCCGAGACCGGCGTCAGCGTGAACCAGCGGGCGACGAGTGCCACCGAGACGAGCGACGACACGGCCAGCGAGAGCGCGGCCAGCGAGAGCGACCGCGCCGTGGCGACGGCCCATCGCGTGCATGCGAAGAGCGCGCTCGCGACTGCGAAGCCGCCGGCGAAGACCCAGAACGCGATCGCGACGCGTTGCAGGACGACGAGCTCCCACGGCTGCTCCGGCCAGGGCGCCGGCGGAAGGACGTTCTCGGGCACGACGTACAGGGGGAAGACGAAGAATGCGACCCCGAGCACAGCGAGGACGGACGCCAGCCGTGTCTCGCCCACCGCGAGCTCGGCGCCGAGCCGCCGCGCCACCTCGGCTGCGGGACCGAACTCGGCGGTGGCCCGGTCCTCGGCCTCCTTCTCGTACAGCCCGGCGGAGCGATAGTGCGCCGCAGAATCGCGGAGATGCTCGCGGACCTCGCGCAGCGCGCGGAGACGAGCCGTGCGCGGAAGCGCGCGCTCCAACTCGGCGAGGTACACGTCGATCGTCACGCGACGACGGCCTCCATCGCCCGCGCGAAGTCGCGCCAGTCGGCACGGTGGCGAGCGAGCTCCTTGGTCCCGCGGCGCGTGAGCCGATAGACACGACGCCGCCGGCCGTCGACACGCTCCCACCGACTCGCGACGAGCCCGTCTCGCTCGAGGCGGTAGAGACTCGGGTAGACGGTACCCTCCGGGAGGTCGAACGTACCGTCGCTTCGCGTGCGAATCGCCTCGGCGAGCCGATACCCGTGCGCCTGCTCGTCCTCGAGCACCGAGAGGAGGAGGAGGTCGACGTGGCCTCGGAGCCGGTCGCTCGTCACGTGTGCGAGTATACCTAGATCATCTAGGTATATCAACCCGCTCGGCGCGGAACGATTGCGATGCGACCGCCGACCGGGACGACGTCGATCGAGGCGCCGTAGTGACTCGCGATGAGCGCCTCGGTAAGCACGTCCGGCGGGACGCCGTCCGCCACGACCCTCCCTTCGTCGAGAAGCACCATCCGGTCGGCGTACTGGGCCGCAAGGGTGAGATCGTGCATCGCCGCGACGAGCGTGAGTCCCGACTCGCCGCGAAGGAGGTCGAGGAGCTCGAGCGCCTGCTGCTGGTGTCCGATGTCGAGGGCGGCGGTCGGCTCGTCGAGGAGGACGATCCGCGCCTCCTGCGCAAGCGCGCGCGCGACCACGACCCGCTGCTTCTCTCCGCCCGAGAGGGTGCCGAGGCGCCGCTCCTCGTAGCCGAGCAGGTCGAGGCGCGCGAGTGCTCGAGCGGCAGCCTCGCGGTCACGCAGCCCCTCCTTCGCCAGCGGGCCGAGATGCGGCGTGCGCCCGAGGAGCACGTACTCCGCGACCGTCATCCACGGAGGCGTTGACGGCTCCTGCGGGACGACGGCGATGAGCCGTGAGAGCTCGGCGCGCCGCAGCGCTTCGATCGAGCGGCCCCCGATCTCGATCGAGCCCGCGAAGGGAACGAGGCGTGCGATGGCTCGAAGCAGGGTCGTCTTGCCGGCCCCGTTCGGGCCGATGAGCGCGAGCCACTCGCCCTCGGCAACAGACACGTCGACCCCGTCGACGACACACCTGCCCCCGAGAGCGACCGTCACCCGCCGTAGGTCGATCGTGCTCGTCAAGCAGCGCCCCTGGTCGTCCGCAGCACGAGCGCGAAGAAGGGTGCTCCGAAGAACGCGGTGACGACCCCCAGCGGGATCTCGGCCGGCGAGAGGGCCGTGCGTGCGATCACGTCGGCGAGCACGAGGAACCCGGCGCCGATGATGACGGAGAGCGGAAGCAGCGCCCGGTAGCCGACTCCGGAGAGGAGGCGAACTGCGTGCGGGACGATGATCCCGACGAAGCCGATGAGCCCGCTCACGGCAACGGCGGCAGCGGTTCCCAGCGTCGCCGCGACGACGAGCGCCAGGCGCACCCGGCGGACGTCCACGCCGAGGGTCGCGGCCTCGTCGTCCCCGAGGCTCAAGACGTCGACGACTCGGCGCAGCGCGAGGATCACGACGGTCGCGACCGCGACGTAGGGCAGGATCAGGATGACGTCCGACCAGCCGGTGCTCGGAATGTTCCCGAGGATCCAGGAGTACACCTGCTGCAGCGTCTCCGAGTTCTGCTGCTGGACGAACGTCTGCCAGGCCGTGAAGAACGCCGCGACGGTCACGCCCGCGAGGACGAGTGTGGCCGCGTCGCGCTCACGCCGGGCGGAGCGCCCGACCGCGTATGTGAGCATGACGGCCACCGCTCCTCCGACGAACGCCGCTATCGGAAGCGCCCGCTGCCCGCGCAGCCCGTCGGGGAGGTAGGCGATCGCGATCGTCGCCCCGAGTCCCGCGCCGGCCGCGACTCCGAGCAGGTACGGGTCGGCGAGGGGGTTGCGAAAGACGCCCTGGTACGTCGCACCCGCAAGCGCGAGCATCGCGCCGACGAGAGCGGCGAGGACGACTCGCGGAACGCGGATCTCCCAGAGGATCGCCTCCTCGGTCGGGGAGAGCGGCGTCGATGCCCCGGGCACGTGGAGCCGGGCCGCGGCGGACTCGAGCACGCTGGCGACGCCGAGGTCGACGGGGCCCGCGAGGACGCCGACCACGAGCGAGACGAGCAGGAAGCCGACCGCGGAACAAGCCCAGACGGGCGAGAGACCGCGAGCCCGAACGTCCGAGACCTGCTGCGCAGCAATGCTCATCGTCGCGGTGTGCTACTGGCGGAGCCGCGCGAGCGCGGACGACATCGCCCGGAAGAAGTTCACGAGGCGAGGCCCCCAGCGCGACGCGATCGAGTCGTCGATCCGAACGATCGAGCCCGTGCGGACCGCGCTGATGCGATCCCATCCGGGCCGGGCCGCAACCGTCGACGGCTTCTGTCCGCAGCAGACGGTGTCCGCGAGAACGATGACGTCGGGGCTGGCGGAGACGACGTACTCGGCGGACAGCTGTGGGTACCCGAAGCCGGCGGAGTCGGCCGCGTCGGCGATGTTCCGGAGCCGGAGCGCCTCGTACACCTTCCCGACGAACGTCTTGGAGGTCGCCGAGTAGAGGTCGGGGGTCAGCTCGTGGTACACGGAGAGACCGGTTCGAATCCCTCTGGCGGCAGTGACGATCGCCGCGATCTTCGACTTCATCCGAGCTACGAGCCGCGTCGCCTCGGACGCGTGCCCGGTGACGAGGCCGAGCTGACGGATCTGCTGGTACGCACCCTTGAACGACTTCGCCCCGTCCTGGTGGATCACGGTGATCCCGAGCCGCTCGAGCGCGTCGGAGAGGCCCTTCGGATCGTAGGCGATCACGACGAGATCCGGCCGGTAGGACGCGATTGCCTCGACGTTCGGCGTGAATCCCGAGAGCGACGTCTTCGGCGCGCTCTTCGGGAAGTCGGACTGGTCGTCGACCGCCACGACCTGCGGGCCGGCGCCGATGGCGAAGAGCGACTCGGTCGCGGTCGGCGACAGCGACACGACCCGCCGCGGCTTCCTGACCACCGTCACCTTCCCGTTCGAGGCGACGATCGTGACCGGGAACTCGGCCTGCAACCGCGTTCCGCCGGACACACCGGAGGCGAACAGCACGAACACCGCCGTCACACCGGCGACGAGAGCTGAGAGACGAAACACCTGAATCCTCCTTCCGCGAGGGGTTCGGCTAAGGGGAGCGCGGCAGGTCTTCTGACTCGGGGCTCCCTCCCTCGCCGCCTTCCCGGCCGGGGCCAGTGGCTACGTGGCGGGGGAGCTTCTCCCCTTACAGCGGCGGGACCGTCCCGGACTCGCACCGGGTTCCCTCGCCGTGCTCCTGAATGGATGCGAGCCTATCATCGGACCGGTGGCCGGCACCTTCGTCCGACTGTGGCTTCCTGTGCTCGCCTGGGCAGCGCTGATCTTCGCACTCTCCTCGATTCCCGATCTGGGGACGGGCCTGGGCGGCTGGGACCGCGCCCTCCGCAAGCTCGCACATGCGGCGGAGTACGCGGTCCTCGGAGCGCTTCTCGTGCGAGCGACGGGGCGGAGCGGCCTCGCCCTCGCAGTCGGGACGCTCTATGCGGTCAGCGACGAGCTCCATCAGGCGTTCGTCCCCGGTCGAATGGGCTCGCCGGTCGACGTCGCAATCGATGCGCTCGGAGTCGCGTGTGGAGTCGTCCTCTGGCAAGCGGTCCGATCGCGCCGGCTGGCATGAGAGCGATCCAGGCTGTCGCGATCGACCTCGACGTCCTCGGCGACACCCGCGCCCTTTGGCGCGATTGGCTCGCCTCGGTGCAACCCGTGCTCGCGCTCGACGGAGCCGCGCTGTCCGAGGACCGTGGCGACGCCGCAGCAGAGCTCGACCGGCTGGGGGCGGGAAACTGGCGAACCCTGCTGGAGCGCTTCGCCGAGGATCGCGCTCCAGTCTATCTCCGGCGCGACGCGGAGATGAGCGCCGCACTGCGCGCACTCGCGGCCCGGGGCGCCTCCATAGGCGTCTTCACGGACGCACCCGAGCCTCTCGCCCGAATCGCCCTCGCTCAGCTCGGAGCGCAGCGCCGGGTCGCGGCGCTGGAGGCGGGTCCCGGCGCGCTGGAACGGCTGCTCCGCACGCTGGGTGCAGGAGCTGCCGTCGTCCGAGCCCGCGGCGACCTCGTCGAGCTCGCCACGTAGAATCGACACCGTGGAAGCCAAGGACCTCGGCGACCGTCAGCTCGACGCGCTCCTCGAGCGCCTCGATCGAATCGGAGACGAGCTCGAGCGCCTGAACCGCACCGCCGAGCGCCAGGACGGGCTCACGGTCGTCGCCCGCGAGCTGCGCGAGCTGCGCGAGTCGCTGAACGCGCTCGCCTACGCGGCGCTCGGGCAGGCGCCGCCGCGTGTCCGCCGGCGGGCCAGCTAGACCACTAACTGATCCTGAAGATCGTGCCGCCGTGGGAGACGGCGAAGAGCTCGCCCGCGCTGTTCTCGCCGAACGAGCTGAGGCTGTCGATCTCGAACGGCTCCTCCCTTACGTCCGTCGCGACGCCGGCAGAGATGCGGAAGCTCCAGACGGTCCCGCTGCAGTAGTCGCCGAAGACGTACCTCCCCCGTTCCGAAGCGCGCGCCACGCCCCGGTACACGTATCCGCCCGTGACGCTGCAGCCCTCGTCGTGGCTGTACTCGAAGACCGGAGACACGAGTCTGCCGGGCCCCTGGCTTCCGTTCTCGAACCGCCGGGAGCCTTCGAAGAGATCCCAGCCGTAGTTCTCGAGGCCCGGACTCCGTCGCGGTGCGAAGTTGATCTCCTCGACCATGCTCTGACCGACGTCCCCGATGTAGAGATCACCGGTCGCACGATCGAACGAGAACCGCCACGGGTTTCTCAGCCCGAGCGCGGCGATCGTCCATCTCGGAGCGGACCTCGAGACGTCGAGCGCGAGCAGCTTCCCGAACCGCGAGCGAATGTTCTGAGACCGGTTCTCCGGATCGCCGCCGGCACCTCCGTCCCCGATGCTCGTGTACAGGCGTCCGTCGGGTCCGAAGGCGAGGTGGCCGCCGTTGTGGTTCCCGTACGGGTCCGGCACGGCGAGCAGGATCCTACGACTCGAAGGTACGGCCCTCGCGCCCCTCGAGCGAAACCGCGCGACGGTGTTCCGGCCGCTGGCCGAGGTGTACGCGACGTAGAAGAGCCGGTTGCGCGCGTAACCCGGGTGGAACGCGAGCCCGAGCAGGCCCTGTTCTCCTCCGTACTCGACCTCGCCCCGGATGTCGAGGAAGACGGTCCTCCGCCTGCGCGAGTCGATCCGGAGGATTCTTCCCCTCTGCTCGACGACGTACGTGAACCGTGGTTCCCCAGGGGCGTGCGTCAGGAGCACCGGTGCATCGAGGCCTCGTGCGTACACGAGGGACCGAAACGCGGTCCCGCCACCCGAGGCCGAGCCGGCGATTCCGAGGAGCGCGACCGCAGCGCCGAGCGAGGCCACGATCGAGACAGCGCGCACACAGCCAAGGTAGCGAAAGGCCTCCGAGCGACCTGACCGGAGTACGCTACGCGGTCGTGCGAGTCTTCCTCATCGGCGCCGGCCAGGTCGGGACGACGATCGTCGAAGCGCTCCACGAGGACCACGAGATCACGGTCATGGACACGGAGGCATCGCGCCTCCAGGCTCTGACGGGACGGTACGACGTCGCGGTGTTCGAGGGCGACGGCACGAGCCGGAAGGACCTGGCCGCGGCGGGAGTTTCCAGCGCCAACCTCGTCATCGCCTGCACGTCGCGTGACGAGGTCAATCTCGTGGCCGGCATGTTCGCCCGGCGCGAGGCCGAGGGAGCGACCACCGTCATTCGTACGTCCAGCGTCGAGTACGTGGATCTCTGGCGCGAGGGGCAACTCGACGTCGATTTCGTCGTCTCCTCGGAGCTCGAGACGGCACACGCGATCAGCCGGATCATCGGCGTTCCGGCTGCCCGACAGACCGACGTCTTCGCCGACGGCCAGGTCCAGGTCGGCGAATTCGACGTCGACGAGGACGCCTCGCCGGACCTGCTCGGGACCCCCCTCAGGGACGCCGACATCCCCGACGATTCGAAGATCGCTGCGATCATCCGCCGGGACGAGACCATCCTTCCTGGTGGCGACGACGTCATCCGGACCGGAGACCGGATCGTCGTCATCGGCTCCCCTGATGCGACCAAGGCCTGGAGCACGTTGCTCTGGCCGCAGGGCGGCACCGTCCGGGACGTGGTGATCTACGGCGCCGGGCACGTCGGCAGCGCCATCGCACGCGTGCTCCTCGCTCAGGACATCGGCGTCCGGATGATCGAGGCATCCCGTGAGCAGGCCCGCAGAGCCGCCGAGGCCTTTCCGAACGCTCGCGTCTTCAACGCGACCGGCATCGATCCCGACTTCCTCGAGCGTGAGCGCATCGGACAGTCTCAGGCGGGGATCTTCGCGATGCGCGACGACGCGAAGAACCAGTACGCCGCCGCACTGGCGCGAGTGCACGGGATCCCGTTCACGATCGCGATCGCGCACGAGGCGGTCTCGGTCATGGCGTTCGAGCAGACCGGGATCGACGTGTCGGTCAACCCTCGCGGGGTCACGGCCGAGGAGATCGTGCGCTTCGCTCACGACCCACGAATGCAGCAGGTCGCCATGCTCGAGGACAACCGCTACGAGGTACTGGACGTGACCACCCGCGAGTCGAGCCGCTACGTCGACACGGCGTTCCGCGACATGCCGATCCACGGTGCGCTGATCGGCGCGATCGTCCGCAACGGCAACGCGATCTTCCCGCACGGCGACGACGTCCTCCAGGCGGGAGACCGGGTGATCATCTTCACGGAGGCCGCGAACGTGCCCTGGGTCGTCGAGGCGCTCTGACTTGGCCCACGCCGCGAGCGCGAGAATCGGCCCTCCACGTCGACTGGCCATCGACCTTTCGGCCGTCGCCAACCTCGTCGGGATGCTCGGGAAGTACCTGGGGCTCGCCGCGCTCTTTCCGATTCCGTTCGCGCTCTGGTACGGGGAGACGCCGCTGCCATTCCTCGTCGCCGGCGCCGTCACGACCGGGCTCGGGTTCGCTCTCGAGCGCCTGACGCGAGGCGCCGCGGGGCGCGTCGGAGTACGCGAGGGGTTCCTCGTGGTCGCGTTGACCTGGCTGCTCGCCGCGGCGTTCGCATCGATGCCGTATCTCTTCGAGGGCGGCGAGCAACTTTCGAACCCGCTCGACGCCTACTTCGAGGGGATGTCGGGATTCACGACCACAGGCGCGAGCGTCGTGACCGACTTCGACGACGTCAACCGCTCGCTCGGCATCTGGAGGCAGTTCTCGCAGTGGCTCGGGGGGATGGGGATCATCGTCCTGGCGATCGCGGTCCTGCCTCGACTTCGCGTCGGCGGACGTCAGCTCATGGAATCCGAGCTCCCCGGACCCGAGATCGCGCAACTCTCGGAGCGCATCCGCTCCACGGCTCGCAAGCTCTGGGTGCTCTACGTCGGGCTCACCGCTCTCCAGACGCTCATGCTCGCCACTCTCGGATGGGTCGGGATCGACGACGCGATGACGCCCTATCAGGCCCTCGCGCATGCGTTTTCGACGATGCCGACGGGCGGGTTCTCGACCCAACCCCGGTCGGCAGAGGTCTTCTCCGCGGAGGCCCAGTGGATCCTGGCTTCCTTCATGCTGGCCGCCGGCGCCAACTTCGCGCTCATGTACCGCGCGCTCGTGTCGCGGCGCACGCGCGTGCTCGCCCGCGACGAGGAGTTTCGGCTCTACCTCGCGCTGATCCTGGTCGCGACCGTCGCAGTCACCGCGATGCTCTGGGGATACGGGATCGCGGAAGGAGAGGAGGCAGTGCGGACGGGGTTCTTCCAGTCGGTCTCGATCATGACGACCACCGGCATGGCGAGTGCGGACTTCGCGCTGTGGCCCGCGCTGCTCCTCCTCGCACTGTTCGCGCTCATGTTCGTCGGAGGGTCGGCCGGATCGACGGGCGGCTCCATCAAGGTCGTCCGCCACTTGCTGCTCGGGAAGGTGCTGCGCCGCGAGATCGACCAGACGCTGAGCCCCGAGGTGGTCCTGCCCATCCGTCTCAACGGCACTCCCGTCGACGAGCGAACCGTCCGGGCGATCGCCGCGTTCATCCTCCTGTACGTCGGCTTCTGGGCCGTGGGCGCGTCCGTGATCGCGATCGATTCGGCGATCAGCGGTGTCGACCTCGGAACGCTCGACGCGCTCGCGGTGTCCGCGACGACGCTCGGCAACGTCGGCCCTGCGTTCGGGATGGCCGGTCCGATGGGATCCTTCGCCGAGTTCGGCGAGGCGTCGAAGATCACCATGATCGGACTCATGTGGGTCGGTCGCCTCGAGATCGTCCCCGTCGTCGTCTTGCTGACGCGGCACTACTGGCGGCTCTGACGCCTGGCGCGTCTGGCCTCGCCCCGCTCTCGCCGGGCACAGCTCGGCTTCGCTCGACGCCGCAGGTCGCGGAATTGCGAGCATCCCCCCGCGACGTCAGGGGGTGTAGTCGCTACTTGGCTGGCGTCCGCGCCCCGAGCAGCGCGCGGCGCAGGTCGGCCGTGGCGGTGGCGGGCACGACCGCGAGCACCTGGTCCCCGGGGCGCACCACGGTCGACGGCTCCACGAGCTCCGTGCGTCCCTGCCGCCACACCGAGATGAGGCGCGAGCCGGCGGGCAGCGATAGTCCTATCGCTGCC
>DATIBA010000075.1:0-5424 GCA_035457765.1 Gaiellaceae bacterium | reverse complement strand
GCGCACGTTCTCCTGCACACGAAGGTGAACGACCCCTGCCCGACGCTCGTCGTCGAGGCGATGGCGTGCGGGCTCCCGGTCGTCCATCCCGCGAGCGGTGGGACGGTCGAGCTCGTCGGGGACGTGGCGGGGATCGGGGTCCCGCACACGGACGGCTGGGAGCGGGACGAGCCGCCTCCTCCCGATGCGCTGGCCGAGGCCGTCGACCGCGTCGTGGGCGACCTGCCCCGGTACTCGGCCGCGGCGAGAGAGCGGTCGGTCGAGCGCTTCTCGCTCGAGCCGTGGCTCGAGCGTCATCGGGAGCTCTTCGAGCGACTCGCCCCGCGGTAGCCGCGAATTCGACCGCGCAAGGTCGCGGCCTGGTACGACGCTCGTGCGCGGTCCAGCCGGGCGAGCGACGCGACGATGCCGCCGACGGGTCGCACGAGCATGCGCGCGACCGACGTCCGCGGGTACCCGTGCTTGCGGAGCAGGTACCCGACGGTCGCACCGTCGCGAGCGCCGATTCGCTCATCGTCGAGACGCACATCGTGCGAAACGACGAGCGACGGGTCGTACTCGATCCGCGCCCCGCCCCGAATCGCGCGAACGAGGTAGTCGATCTCCTCCCCGGACGCCCAGGGCTCGTTCGAGCCGAGACCGAGACGCTCGTCGAACTCGCCGACCCGCTCGACGACGGCACGACGAAGGAAGATCGTGTACGAGATCGCCCGGTTCCAGAGGTTGTCGTCGGTCAGGAAAACAGGATCCGCCTTCCAGGACGCCGACGATGTCCCCGAGGCGTCCTCGGCTCGCCCGGTGAGCCCGTCGAGATCGGGGTCCGCCGCCAGGCGCTCCGCGACTCGCTGCAGCAACCCGGGCGGGTAGACGCAGTCGTCGTCGGGAAAGGCGACGACATCCGAGCGCAGGTGGTCGAGAGCCGCGTTGCGCGCGCGCGAGAGACCGGGCTCGGATCGCACGTGGATTAGCTCGAGGCCGCGGGCATCGAGAACCTTCAAGAGCCGGCTGTCGTCGTTCTGATCGACGACGATGACGCGGACACGCGGGAGCGCCTGTGCCTCGACGGACGCGAGCAGACGTGCGAGCTCGCCGACGCGCCCCACCGTCGCGACGACGAGGTCGAACGACGGAAGCTCCTGCAGCACGGGCCGTAGGCTACGGGACGTGTCGAAGACGCCGCTCGTCACCGTGCTGGTGGCCGTCCACGACGGCGAGTCGTACCTGCGCACCGCCCTGGAGAGCGTCCTTCGGCAGACCGTCGCCGATCTCGAGCTCGTAGTCGTCGACGACGGATCGACCGACGACGGCACGCCGGATGTGCTCGCGCGGATCCGCGACCCACGCCTTCGTGTTCTTCGAAACGACGAGCAGCTCGGACTGGCGACCTCGCTGAATCGCGGCTTGGACGAGGCGCGAGGGCGGTACGTCGCCCGCCTGGACGCCGACGACGTCGCGCTTCCGCGGCGGCTCGAGCGTCAGCTGGCGCGTATCCGCGGGACTCCCGGGACCGTCGTTCTCGGGTCCTCGGTGTGTGCCGTCGACGACGCCGGAACGCCGGGGGTGGTCCATGCCATGCCGGCGACGCCGACGGCGGTCCGCTGGCATCTCCTCTTCAGCTCGCCGTTCTTCCACCCCACCGTGCTCGTCGATCGCGAGCATCTGGACCGGCACGGGCTTCGCTACGACCCGTCGTTCCTCGAGAGCGAGGACTACGACCTGTGGGCTCGCACGCTCGCGGCAGGCGAGGGCGCCAATCTCTCCGAGCCTCTCGTCCTCTATCGGGAGCATGCAGGTCAGGCCTCGCAGGCGAGGCGAGGGCTCCAGCGCGCTCATCAGCTCGACGTCGCGCGCCGTGAGATCGCGCAGGTCGCTCGGCATTTGTCCGCGAGAGAGATCGACCTCGCCTGGAGCCTCGGCGTCGGGGAGCCAGTCGAGCCCGAGTTCATCGAGGTGGCCGCTTCCGCGTACGTGGAGCTCGCTCGCACGTTCGAGAGCGGCTTGTCCGCGACTCACGACTCCCTGGGCCAGGCTGTTGCGCACCCGCTCGTGCGGGCGGCTCGCCGGGCGCGAGGTGGCGCGCGTCTGAGCCTGTTGCGACGCGCGCTCGAGCTCGACCCTGCGCTCGCGCTCCACGAGGCCGCCGACCGCGCTGCGCGGCGCTCCCGCGAGCGGACTGCGCGCCGCGACGCTCGCGCCTGGCTCCGCGAGCTCGGCTCTCTTACAGACGAGAACGCGCCGCCGGTTAGGGTGACGGCAGTCTTCCCGGAGCCGACTCCGTACCGTGCGCCACTCCTCGATCGAGTGGCTGCGCTGCCCGAGATCGACCTCACGGTCGTCTATGCGGCCGAAACCGTCGCGCGTCGCACGTGGACCGTGGAGCCCCGGCATCGAGCCGTCTTCCTTCGCGGCGTCCGTCTACCCAAGGCTGCCACCGTTCTCCATCACGACTACCCGCTCACTCCGGGCATCGTCGGCACGCTGAGAGACACCCGACCTTGGGTGGTGGTCGTCTCGGGCTGGAGCACGTTCGCCGCTCAGGTGGCCATCGCCTGGTGCCGACTCGAGAACGTGCCCTACGTGCTCGTGGTCGAGAGCCACGACGAGGGCCCACGCGCGAGCTGGAGACGGTGGGTGAAGGACATGGTCGTCCCATCCGTCGTGCAGAACGCATCCGGTGTGCTCGTCACCGGGACGCTCGCGCGTAGCTCGATGATCGCACGAGGTGCCTCGCCCGCGCGCGTGCACGTGTTCGCGAACACGATCGACGTCGAGGAGTTCGGCGAGCGAGCCGACCGAGTCGCAGAGCGGCGTCCGACGTTGCGCCGAGAGCTCGGAGCCGAGGTCGACGACGTGGTCGTGCTCTCGGTCGCGCGGCTCGCTCCCGAGAAGGGACTCGACATCCTCGTCCGCGCCGTCGCAGATGCGAACGACTCGAGGCTTCTACTCCTCCTCGCAGGAGACGGCCCGGAGCGGACTCGGCTCGAGAGACTCGCTGACGAGCTCGGGGTGCGCGCCGTGTTTGCCGGAGATACCGAGTGGGAGAAGCTCGTGGAGCTCTACGTCGCCGCCGACGTCCTCGCGCTGCTCTCCGAGCGCGAGCCTTGGGCCGTCGTCGTGAACGAGGCTGCGGCCTGCGGGCTGCCGCTCGTCCTCTCCGATCGCGTCGGCGCGGCGCACGACCTCCTCGTCGACGGCGAGAACGGCTTCCTCGTGGCTGCCGGAGACGTCGACGCGGCGGCCGACGCTCTACGCGCACTCGCCTCGGACCCGGCGTTGCGGTGGGCACACGCAGCACGTTCGCGTGAGCTCGCCCGGGAGTGGGGCTACGGCCCGAGCGTGGAGGGGTTCCGGGCCGCAGTGCGTGAGGCGGCCGGTCATCCACTTCTATGATCCGGCGCTGGTTCCCGAAGCGCCCGTCGAGGAGACTCAGACGGGGCAGGCAGCGTGCTGCTGTAAGGGCCTACAGTCGGATCTGATGCTCCCGATTCTCGCGGCCCGCGCTGCTGCCGTCGTGATGGTGAGCATCGCGGCCTTCCAGGTCGCACTCGTCTTCGGTGCACCGTGGGGCGTGTATACGCAAGGAGGCGAGACGGAAGGCGCGCTCGACACATCGGGACGGGTGTTGGCCGCCGTCTCCTGCGCGATTCTGCTCGTGATGGCCGCTGCCATCCTGGCGCGAGTGCGCGAGGGTCCGCTCAAGAACGCTTCGGGGAGACTGGTGACCGCCCTCTCCTGGTTCACGACGATCTATTCCGCGCTGTCGGTAGTCCTCAACCTCGCGACGCAGAGCTCGTCGGAGCGCGCCGTGTTCGCGCCGACCGCGATTCTCCTCTTCGCGCTCGTCCTGACCACGATGGTCGGCTCTCGACGGACCAGCTAGCCCGCCCTGTTTCAAACCCGCACACTCGCGCAGGCGAACGGCTACACGTTCGATGGACCTTCGCGCCCCGAAGAGTCGGGCCTTGGTAGCGACCGTCATGGTCTTCGTCATCAGTCTCACGGTCGAACCCCCACAGTTGCGGGGATTTCGACACTTCGTCGAAAACACTCTGGACGTTGGCCCCAGCGTGCCTGCCGGACGCGCGCCGGAGGTGGCTACGACCAGAAGTCGTCCCAGTGTTGAGGTCGAAGAAGTCTCCCGCCCCGAGAGCATGCGGCCATTCTCGACCTCGAAGACGATGCAGGAGTCGGTGTCGAGCCGCTTGGCGTTCCGTACGGCGCTGTGATGCAGGCCGATCACCGGGCCTGCGGGGGGCTCGTGAATGCTCGGCAGGACCGCATGAGCATCAGCACACGGATCGACGAATTCCGTTAGTAGATGTGCAACTTCTCCAGGAGCGCGAGCGGGTCGTCGAGCGACTCGAACAAGTCCTTGTTGTGCTTGATCATCTTGCTGCGCATGTAGACGCGAAGCCACTGCTTGTAGATGTACAGCTCATAGCGATCGAGCATTTCTCCTAGCGGCAGGTCCCGTTGCGCGATGAGCCCCGCTAGGAACATCGCACACTCGAAACCAAGCGAAATCGACTGAAAGTACGGAGAGCCAACAGCCGAGTCGCCGGCGAGGAGCACCCGTGAGCTGGCGAAGGGGTGGTCGCCTGGCGCCGCTGTGAGCCACTGCCGGCTGGTCGCATTGCGCGCCCGATACAGATCGAGCGGAATCCGGACGATCTCGAGGTCGCCGAGTATCTCGCCGTGAGTTTCCTCCTTGATCTTGTCGATGAACCGGTCCATCGACTGAGCGACCCCGGGAAAGTTGTCGCGAAGCCACTCGCCGTCGAATCGGGACGGCATCGCCCCGAATTCCTCGGCGCTGATCGAGATGATGCCTGTGACGTGGCTGACGCTGCCGTCGTAGTGCGTGCGGTGCACCATCGGGATGAACTTGTGCTGCGCGTTCTCGAGGTTCTTGTAGTACTTGCAGTACTCGTTGCAGTCGTACGGCTGCCCGTACAGGAACGTGATGACGAGCGCGTATTCGAGTCGGACCTTGAGCGTGTTCGCGCCTTCAGCCACTTCGCCGGAGCCGGGAACCAGGTGATCTCGAAGCAGGGACCTGCTTCCCGTTGAGTCGATGAGGACGTCTCCCGGTTGGAGCATCGCCATCGCATCCTCCGCTGACACCACCGCCGCCTTGCGCTCCACTCCATTGGGCCCGCGCGCATCGATCAGGTCGCTGATCGAGCGCTCGATGGAGTTGAGGGGGCAGAAACCCAGCGACCAGTTCTTCAGGAGTGCTGATAAGTCCGATGGGATGGACTGTCTGAACGCGAGGCCCTCGTCGAGCTCTTGCGGATCGAAAATGGCCTCGACGCTATCTCCGTCGATGGAATCGGCTCGGTAGCTCTCGATCGAATCCGCCACGAGGTACGGTGCGAGCTGGACCATGCGCGTTCGCGTGTATTCGCGCCGCTTCTCATAGAG
>DATIBA010000074.1:0-5193 GCA_035457765.1 Gaiellaceae bacterium | reverse complement strand
GAGCGGCGGGCGATGTCTTCCACCAGGCCTTCGAGCGCCTCCTCTCCTCCGATGTGCACGTGACGAGCGCCGCCGAGGGAAAGCGCCTCTTGGCGGAGGACGACGACACGGAGCAGATGACGGACGCGATCCAGCGATTCGCCGGGATTGCGACGCCAGTCGTGAGGATCGCTCTGCGCGGCGTACGGTTCACGCGCGTCCCGTGGGTGCTCGTGGCCTCGTCGACCGTGTCGATCGGCGTCACCGTGCGGACGGGTGTTCGGGAGCTCCCGCGGGATCCTCCGTCCAGTACCCGAACTCCAGGCTCAGCCGCGACATGCAGCGTGAAGTTCGCAAACGAGATCCAGAGCCGCTTCGCCTTGAACCCGATCACGTCCTCGACGTGCCCGAGCGGCCCCTCGTCGTGCCACCACAGGTGCCCGAGGAGGGCGAGCTTCGCGAACGCCCGGTTGCCTTCGTCCGGCCCGACGGCGAATCGCCTGCGAGAAGACGTGACGTCTGGCCGCCTGCTTGTCGACACGGCGCGAGGCTTGTCACACGGATTGGGGTTACGAAACGGTCACGTTCGAGCCGCAGGTGTCGTCCTGTCTCTCGCGCCCACCTTCCCGCGGCCGTGCGGGTACTTCTTGTTCAGGTTGGTGCAGTTCTCGTAGAGCGCTGGCGTGGCCACTACGTTCGCCAGTGCTGGCGATGCCAGCATGAGGCAGGCGCTGGCGACCATCACGCTCAGCGCGGCCACGGGTTCGAGACACGTCATCGTGTCTTCCCATGCCGATCGAGGTGGCCGACTACGTACGAGCCGACCATGCGACGTCCGACGTTTTCACGGAAGTACGCAGCCTCGCGGAACGCTTCCTCGGTGGTCTGCTCGAGCCTGATGCACAAGGGCTCATCGAAGCCGCACATCTCCCCGCTACTCGAGCGCTCTCGTACAGGAGGCCGTCCTCGCGTCTGCGACCCCATTAGGGTTCCAGAGCGCTCCTACAGGGTGCTGAGCGGTTCCTCCTCAGGCTGATGCGCTCGGCAGAAGCGCTTGACCCGGCGTCCGATGCCTTTGAACCTGATCTCGTTCCGGTCGACTTCGATGAGGAGGCGATGGCCGACGCGATGTGCGATCACATCGACTGGATGCGAGTGGAGGCCGAGATGAATGGGCTGGATGACGAGCCGGTCTAGACTCGCCGGTGCGGGCAAGTTGCGGGCAAGTGATCGCCTGTTTCGGGCGTCCTCGGGCGTCCTCGGGCGTGTTTCGCGCCGAGCGCGGGGAGAGGAGGAACCCCGCTCCACGACTGGGATTCCGCCTAGCTGAGCGGAAGCGGACGACGGGGCTCGAAGGCGACACCTGGCTTGGGAAGCCATAACGACGGCGGTGACGTGCGACGTCCGGTGACGACATGGGACGACGAACGCTCGCAGCCATGCGGGCTTCCCGGGCCGCAACGTCTCCCGAAGCCCGCAAGGCTATGCAAGCCGATCTTCTGACGTTTGGGCCACGAGTGGGCCACGGGAACCCGCGGCAGGGCTGACCGTCACCCTCTACGCGCGGCGGCGCCGCCGGTGTCGCCGATGGCCACATGTTCCCTAGGGACGTGCCTGTGTAATGCCATCCGGTCAGCGGCGTCTCTGGGCGTCATCCTGCAACGGGGCTGGGTCCCATCTGGCGAGAGTCGTGGCGAGGTGTTCGGGTAGCCGACCCAGCCCCGGCCTATCGGGGACAGTCCGGCGGATGTTACGGCGACCCTGGTTCGGCAAGACCCGGCCGCGATAGATTGACGCCCATTGACGACCCCTCCGCCAACGGCGGACAACCACGGCCGGTCCCGGCTGATGACGCTGGGCCTGGTGGCGCTGTTGGCGCTTGGGCTGTTTGCAGTGACGGCTGCGGGCTGCGGTGGAGACGACGAGACAGCACCCCCTGCTGAGACGGCTATCCCGGTGACGCCCGCCACTGAGCCGGGCACAGACGACCCAAGCTCTTCCGCTCCTGAGAAAGCATTGGCAACCCTTCAACGAGCCGGGACGCCAGAGGGCTTTGTGCCCTCAGTCAGGGTGATGCGCCAGATGCTCACCGAGATGCAGGAAGACTGCGGAAACACTCGCGAAGAGCTTGCTGGCTACACGCTGAGGGCCATCGGTGTCCTCAGGGATGTTGGAGTCGAGCTTCTACCCACGGACGTACTCGTTGTTGTGAGCACAACTGCGGTAAGGGCTGGCGGCATCGATTGCCGGCATGTCTTCGCGACGTACGTGAACGCCTTCGGCGGGTAATCCACAGTGGCGGCGCGGAAGTGCTTCGCGGCGCCGCGCCGATAGGCGGAACCATGACGAAGACTTCCGCTGGCGTTGCCGACGAGCTCGCTAGCGACGCTCCCGCCGCGGTTCCGCTACTCGGTCGTGCGGGCGCTGCGCGAGGTGCTCGACGCCGCCGTCTCGTGCGAGTACCTCGAGCGGAACCCTGCGAAGGCGACCGGGCGGAACACTGTGCCCGAGGTCGTTGAGCGGCTCGTGCTCGAACCGAAGGATGTTGAGGTCATCGCGGGCGAGCTGCGAAGCCCGCATGACGTAGCCGTGATCGTCGGGGCATGGTGCTACCTGCGTCCCGGCGAGCTCCTCGCACTCGAGCGGAGCGACGTCTAGGGGAACGTGTTGCACGTCCGACGAACGCTCGACGAGCGTAGGAGCGACGGGCTAACCATGAGGCTCGTGAGCCCCCGGCCTGCGGTCGGCTCGCAGGTGGAGTAAGGTCCTGCCTATGCTGACAACGTCCGGGAGACCATGACCGGCGGTCGCACACCGATGTCCGACGACGCGGGCGCGGGGTGCTCGATCACGCCGAGATCGCCGCCGCCTTCAGGCGCCGCGCTCATAGATCAGGACGGCGACGCCGTCGCCGACGACCTTCGACTCCTTGAGCCTAAGGTTGCGTCGCTCGGGCGTCTCGTCGAAGACCTTCTTGCCCGTCCCCAGGATCACCGGGAAGACCATCAGGTTGATCTGGTCGACGAGATCGCTCTCGATCAGCTCCTGGACCAGCCGCTGGCTGCCTGGCACCTGCAGCTCGCCGTCGAAGTCCTCCTTGAGCTTGCGCACCTCGGCCGTCGCGTCGCCGCTACAGAGGACGGTCGTGTTGTTCCACTCCGGGTCCTTGAGCGTCGTCGAGACGACGAACTTGGGCATCGAGTTGAACTTGTCGGCGAACTCGCCTTCGCGCTGCGGCCAGGCACCGGCGAAGCTCTCGTACGTGCGTCGGCCGATCAGCAGGCCATCGGACTGTCTCGTCTCGTCCAGCTTGAACTGGTTCCCGTCGTCACCGCGGTCGAACTCGAAGGTCCAGCCTGGGTACTTGAACCCCGGCTCGCCTCCCGGCGCCTCCATCACGCCGTCGAGCGATACGAACTCCGTCACAACGATCCGTGCTGGCATTTGTCGCCCTCCTGTGTCTCGATGTTGCCGCTCGGTCTGGTGACCGGCTCGGGCTCGGAAACTAATCGGGTTGGCTATCTGGGCTTGTGAATCACAGGATCGAAACGTCCCCGTGAGCTTCGCCGCGAGTTCGGGATCGTCGCCTCGCACGTCCTCGATGAACCGCTCAGCGTCCTCGCGGCGGACGAACGTCTCGACGCGCGGTAGCCTTCGCTTGACGAGATCGTTTGGCAGGAGGGCAGACCATGGACGCGGGCGTGGAAGATAGGATCGTCGTCGAGTCGGAGCGAGCTGCTCAGTCGGGTCGAGCGGGCGTCATCGAGGAGGTTCTGAGCGAGAATCCGCCGCGCTTCAAGGTCCGGTGGGACGACGGGCGCACGAGCATCTTCGCTCCCTCGGCCGGTGTCGCGAGGATCGAGCGGGGCAAGACAAAGCGGGTGAAGGCCTGACCGACGGGGGCGGCCGCACGCGGCCAGGGGTGCACCGGCAGCCGGATCACGCTCGACGATAAGCCAGTCCCCGAGGTGTTGGCGCGGAGCGTACGGGAGCGAGTCGTCGGCCTCGACCCGCGGCGGAGCTACTGCGACCTCGAGTAGCGCCGCGATCAACGCGCCGTAGAGCGCAGACGGCGGCAGGGCTTCGAGGAGTTCAACGTGCGCAAGCTCGAGCCCGTGGGCAGCGGTCATTCCTGGAGGGGCCGATCCCTGTTGACGCGTGGGTGTAGCGGAAATGGCAAGCTCAGCTCCGCCGGGCGCGGCTCCCCCGAGGAGGCGCGGCGCTCCCGAGGGGGGTAGCCACGAGTCTCCGCTTCCCCTGGTCGCGTCCGGCTCTCTCTCGGACGTCCGAAGAGCGCGCCTACTTGTACATCGCGATGCGCGCTGCAAGCGGCTTCCGCCATCGTCCAAGACTGACGAGCAATCTCCTCGGGTGCGCGATCAGACGGATCGTGCCAAGCATTACCCTGACCACGGTGTCGATGATTCCGACGATCTTCAAGATCGCGCCGCCGCCGTCCCCATGTCCCCAACTCCCCTGACGCTCTGACGCTCTGACGCTCTGACGCAAGCTACTCCAGGCGAGCAAGACGGACAACCTGTCAAGCCGCAAAGTGCGGCGAATACGTTCAGAGCCTGTCCTTCCCCCGCGTCCGGCCCTATCCGGTAGCCCATGACGACTCGCGTCCTCCAAGCCCGCACCCCTGGTCGCGTCCGGCGCTCTCCTGGAGGACGTCCGAAGAAGCGTCTAGGCAGCCGACCCCGAACGCTCTAAGCGTTCTGGAGGGGCCGGGTGCCCATAAGAGAGATTCGGGGCGTCACGGAGTTCGAGGTGTCGCCTGGCCTCCTTTCATCGGCGCTTGCCGTTCGGGGTTCGGTGGACATTTCCCGAGAAGCGTCTAGGCAGCGGTCGCCGGATGCTCTAGCGTTCTCGACGGCGACGCTCGCGTGTCTGCGGGGGGCTGAGGCACGAGAAGGCCTACTCTCGCGAGAGCTACCGCCCAGCGCTGCGGACAGTCAGGCCGAAGGTCCGCCGTACGGAGACGCCGAGAGCGTCCCGTCCTTCGATCGTGATTCGGTAGACGCCGGCCTTACGTGGCTTTCCGCGTATGCGCCCACTGTTCGTCAGCAAGCGGACACCGACCGGGAAGCGGCCAGAGATGACCCTGAGCGTCACCGGGCCGACACCGCCGGTCGTCCGCACGCTCACACCGAAGGTGCGCCCGACTCGCACGACGGGGAGCGTTGTCGTTGCGAGCGCGAGTCTTGGACTGAC
>DATIBA010000073.1:0-3448 GCA_035457765.1 Gaiellaceae bacterium | reverse complement strand
AAGTGCGTGACGAATACGCCGGCGACCCGACCTCCCACCTCCTCGAGCTCGGCCGCCCACGTCTCCTTCGCATCCGGAAGGCCGACGCCCGTGTCCACGAGCGTCCAGCCGTCGTCGCCGGGGAGGAGGTACGCATGGACGTGCCCCGGCCGCGTCGGAAGCGGCAGGGTGACGCGGCGGATGCCACCCGCGAGCTCGTCCATCGGTGGACTCTAGCCAGGCAATCGTCCGGACGGCTCAGGCCGTCCCCGTCGCTGTGCTGTGACGCAGTCCTCCACGCGCGTATCAGCCGAGCAACGTGCGCGGCTCGGCGCGCTGGCCTCCTACGAACGTATGTTCTATCATCCGACCGTGCCCGTCGAATATCGGCTCGAGCCCTGCAGGACGGCCCTGACCGCAGTCCGCGGCATGCCCTTCAAGTGGTCGCTCAACCCGTACATGGGCTGCGCGCACCGGTGCACGTTCTGCTACGTCCGACACTTCGAGCAACGCGCGGATCGCCCCTCGAGCGACGAGTACGGGCGTTCGATCCGGGTGAAGACGAATGTCGTGGAGGTCCTCCGCCGCGAGCTCGGTCGTCGCTCCTGGAAGCGCGACGAGGTCTCGCTCGGCTCCGCAACCGATCCGTACCAGCCTGCCGAAGGACGCTTCCGGCTCACGCGGGCATGCATCGGCGAGCTCGCAGCCGCGTGGACCCCGTTCTCCATCGTCACGCGCGGACCCCTCGTCGTCCGAGACATCGACGTCCTCCGGGAGGCATCCTCGGTCGTCGGCGTCAGCATCTACGTCTCGATCCCGACGCTCGACGACCGCGTCTGGAGAACGACCGAGCCCGGAACAGCGCCGCCGTCCAGCCGGCTCGAGGCCGTGCGTCGCCTCGCCGAGGCCGGTATCGAGGTCGGCGTCGGGATCGCCCCGATCCTCCCGGGGCTCTCGGATCGCCCGGAGCAGCTCGAAACAGTCGTTCGCGAAGCGCGCGCCGCGGGCGCCGGCAGCATCTGGGCCAGCGTCGTCCATCTTCGACCCGGTGTCCGCGAACACTTCCTCGAGGCACTCGGGAACGACTGGCCCGACGAGGTTGCTCGATACGAGGCGCTCTTCTCTTCGCGGGCGTACCTGCCTGCTGCCCTGAGCACACCCATCACCGAGCCGGTGCGGCGTGCCGCGGCCCATACGGCGCGTCGCCGACGAGAGCCGCTTCCCCGGCGAGAACCGGCTCAGCTCGCGCTCGCCGTCTGACGGGAGCAGGGGCTCGAGATCCGATGAAGCAGGAGCCTGCCGACGCGCGCCGTAGAATCGCGACGTGGCTGACGAGATCACGTGTCTCATCGCCGACGACCACGAGGTCGTGCGCGAGGGCCTGCGCCTCGCGCTCTCGCGCTCGCCCCGGATCCGCGTGATCGGCGAGGCGTCGGACGGCGCCTCCGCCGTCGCGCTGACGGAACGGCGTCGGCCCGACGTGGTGATCATGGACCTTCGCATGCCCGACATGGACGGTCTGGAGGCGACGGAGACGCTGCTCGAGAAGGTGCCCGGAACGGGCGTCCTCATCTTCACGGCCTACGGCGAGCGCTCGCTCCTCCAGCGGGGTCTCGAATCCGGCGCGCGCGGATACATCCTCAAGGAGACGCCACACGAGACGCTCCTTCGCGCGATCGAGAAGGTCGCCGCGGGCGAGACCTTCGTGGACCCGGGTCTGATGGCGGAGTTCGTCTCCGGGCAAGGTCAGGCCGAGATCCTCACGCCGCGTGAGCGCGAGATCCTGCAACTGCTCGCCGACGGGATGTCGAACGTGGACGTGGCTGCGAAGCTCTTCATCAGCCAGGAGACCGTGAAGAGCCACGTGCGCCACATCCTCGCGAAGCTCGAGGCGGACACCCGCACCCAGGCGGTCGCCATCGCGCTACGCGAGGCGATGATCGATTGACGACGGACGACGCCGAGCGCGCTCTCCTCGCCGAGCGGATCCTCGCCGAGCAGGAGGAACGCCGTCGGCTCGCCGAGCTCCTCCACGACGGGCCCGTCCAGCACCTCTCGGCGATCGCCCAGATGCTCGACGCGGGTCTCGCGAGTCTTCGTGAGGGCGATACCGAGCGAGCAGACGACGCGCTCACCCGCGGTCTGACGCTGGCCCGGGAGTCGGCTCGGGATCTCCGCGCACTCTGCGACGACCTCGAGCCGAAGGTGCTCCGCGAGCTCGGCTTCGCCGTCGCCGTCGGTGCGCTCGCTCGCCGGCTCTCGTCGCGACACGACGTCGAGATCGACCTCGACGTCGACGACGCGGACGGGCTCGGGGAGAACGCCCAGACCGCCCTCTACCAGATCCTGCGCGAAGCGACCGACCAGGCGGTCAAGCGGGGGGCGCCCACGAGAATCGAGATCTCCGTGCGAGCGACGCCGGCGGGCGGTGTCGAGCTCGTCGTCGCCGACGACGGCCCCCCCGAGCGACGAAGCGCAGTGCTCGAGGCGCTCGCAGAGCGTGCGGCGACGCTGAATGCGCGATTCTCGTCCGAGGTCCGGTACCCACGCGGCTCCACGATCCGAATCGACGTGCCGCCCTCGGCCGCGCGGCGGTAGTCGTGTTCGAAGTTCGGTTCCGTTTGGCCGAGCGAGAACCGAGCAGCGCGAGGACGCAGGGAGCCCGGATGCCAGGACTCATGTGGGCGACCGAGGTCGAGGCGATGCGAAGCGTTTGCAGCCGCCAAGCGGTGGCGCACTTCCTGGAGCCACCACTAAGATCCGGGTCGGTGGACGCCAACGGGAGAAGCGGCTTCCTCTTCTTCGTGTGGGCCCCGACCGGCTACACGCTCGTCGAGCGGACCGGCGAACCGCCGCGGCTCGGGACGGTAATCGAGGACGGCGAGGGCCGCTACGTGGTCGCGAAGATCGCGCCGTCGCCACTCCCCGGCGACGGTCGCCGCTGCGCGTACCTCCTCCCGGTCTGAGCGCTACTCGAGCGGCTCGTTGTGGACGTCGTTCTCGTCCGCGTACTTGTCGACGAGCGTGTTGATCTTGGCCGGATCGGGGAAGGCGTAGTTGATCTCGACGAACGCGTTCCACTTGTCGGGAAGCGCGTCCTCGGGGAAGATCGCCTCGACCGGGCACTCCGGTTCGCATGCCCCGCAATCGATGCACTCCTCGGGATCGATGATGAGGATACGCTCGAACTCGTGGATGCAGTCGACCGGGCAGACGTCGACGCAGGAAAGATCTTTGATGTCGATGCAGGGCTCGGCGATGATGTACGTCACGCCAGCGAGTCTAGCCGCGGCATCCAGCGGAGCCGCGGTCCGGACAGCTAGCTCTTGGTGAGCTCGTCGACGAGCTCCGGTGCCCGCTCGACGAGCCCGGATTTCACGACGACCTGGTCGAAGCCGGCCGTGTGCGCACGCTGGAGCCCCGCCTTGTCCGTGTGGTTCGTGAACCCGAGGATGGGTATGTCCGGCCA
>DATIBA010000072.1:0-22269 GCA_035457765.1 Gaiellaceae bacterium | reverse complement strand
GAAGCGGCGGCGAGCGTGGGCTCCGAGGTTGCTTTCCGCGCACTGTCGGTCGCCGGGCGTGCAGCTCACCTCGCATCGCGCGAGGACGACGCGCTGGAGCTGTACCGACGGGCCGAGGCGGCTGCATCCACCGAGTCCGAGCGGCGCGATGCGAGATGGGGGCAGCTGCTGTGCGCGATCGAGCTCGAGATGCCGGAGGCGGAGGACTGGTTGCGTGAGCTGCAAGCAGGGGTACAGCGATCTCATGTACGAGAGGTCGTTCGCTCCGCGGCGACTTGTCTGGGTTACCAGATGAACATGGGGGCCCTGGAGCTCACCGATGCCGACTCGGCAGCTGAGCTTCTCAGTGGGATCCGCGATCCGATGCTTGTTTCGGCGTTTCAGAGCGGCTATTCGGCTGCACTCGCGCTCGTTGCTCGATATGACGAGGCCCTGGAGCAAGCGAACGACTTCCTGGCTTTCATCCAGCGTTTCCGGCTCGACTTTGCTCGTGCCCACGCACTGTGTTCGGCTGCGCGCGCATTGATAGGACTGCGACGGTGGACGCAGGCGGATGAGTACTTGACTGAAGCAAATCGCGTCGCCCGGACTGGTCACGATATGTACGCCCAGCAGTTTGGAAACGCTCTTCGGATTCGGCTCTTCGCCCAGCAGGCCCGGTTTCTGCAGGCACTTGCAATTGAGATTCCTGCTCGGTCACCACTTCCGTCCGCTCGGGCCGAGGTAGTGCTTTCACGTGCGCTCGTGCTCGCATCAGCAGGTCGAGTGCCGGAGGCTCTCTCCTTGGTCGACAAGGTCCGCGGCCTCTCCCGGGCGGTAGAGCCCGCCGTCCTCGCTCCTGCGGTGGAGGCGATCTGCGCGTTGAGGCAGCACCGCCCCGACGTCGTCGAACGGGTGGCAGATCTCGAGTGCGCCGCGTTCCGAACCGGCGCCGTCGACATCCTGGTCACGGCGTACAGGTCCGCGCCCGACCTGCTGACGGTCCTGCTTCGCTCCTCCACGCAGCAGGAGCGGATCATCGCGTTGCTCAGAGCCGCTCGGGATGAGGATCTCGCCGGCGCCGTAGGTCTGCCGATCGTGATCCCAGGCGATCCCAGAGAGCGGCTGACCCGCCGTGAACGCGAGGTCTACGAGCTGCTCACCGAGGGTCTGACGAACCGCGAGATCGCAAAGCTGCTCTTCATCGAGGAGTCCACGGTCAAGGTCCACGCGCACCACATCTACGACAAGCTCGGGCTACGTTCGCGTACCGCTCTCGCGGTCCAGGCGATTCTCGAGCGCGCTGATCAGGCCACGTCGGCGACCCGCCCGAGCGAATCGGTAGACGAATCGTCGTAGGAGCTCTGTGCGAACTCGCGGAAGTCTGGGCGGCGCGCCAGCCGATAGTCTTCGCTTGCGCCGGCCAGGATGGCCTCGAACGCGGCGACCACGGCGGTATCGAACTGGCTGTCGACGGCCTGTGCAAGCCGGAGCCGGGCGACACGGCTCGGCATCGCATCTCGGTACGGCCGATCCGACGTCATCGCGTTGTACGCGTCGGCAACGGCGATGATGCGTGAGACGAGTGGGATCTCGTCGTCGACCAGCCCGTCGGGATAGCCCTGCCCGTCGATCCGCTCGTGATGGTGTCGCACCACAGTCGCGATCTCGGAGTACTCGTCGACGTTTCGCAGGATTCGCTCGCCGATCGCGGAGTGCTCCTGCATCTGACGCCGCTCCTCGAGTGTGAGCGCTCCGGGCTTCTCGAGCAGGCCGGGTGAGAGTCCGATCTTTCCGATGTCGTGCACGAGGCCGCAGAGGTACGCGTGGTCGCGAACGTCCGACTCGAGACCCATCCGCTCTGCGATGTCGCGCGAGTAGATGGCGACGGCGGCCGAATGGCCTGCCGTGTAGCGATCTCTTGCATCGAGCGTCGCGATGAGTGCCGCTGCGAACTGAAGGTTTGCCCGTTCAAGGGTCTCATTGGCCAATGTGAGGTCCGCTGCCAGACGTCGCTCCTGCTGATAGAGGCCATAGAGTCGCTGAGCAACCATTCCGGGGACGAGGAAGAGGACTAGCGTCCACGGAGACACCTCCACGTACATGAATGCAAGAAGTGCGACGATTGGCGCGTAAAGTGGCGCTGTGAGTACGAGGAGGGGGGTTGCTGTGCTCGCGGTGTCACGAATGGATCCGCCTCGCACTGCCATGGTCATGACCGCGAACGCTATTTCGAGCATTTCGCTCACCACGGCGCCGACCAGCGTCGCTGCGATTAGCCCACCGAACTCGGTCGGCACGAGCCCAAGTGTTGCCTGCGCCGCGAATCCGGTCACGGCTCCACCGATGAATCGCGTACTCGTGTACGTGGCCCACTTGAGTCGTGGCGCCCGATCGCGGTTTCCATGCGACATCAGCTCTCGTTCCCCGAGCATTGATGCCGCTCCAACTGTTGCTGCCGCCAGTGGGCCGAACAGCACTGCCGCAAGGAGGATCGGAAGGACTGAGATCGATTGCTCGACCGTGTTAGTAAGTCGGATGCCGACACGCTCACCGGCCGCGGCCGCTACGGCGAGGGCCAGGACTGTGAGGGGCTCTCCTAACCCGTAGCCCGCGAGTACTAGCGCAGCCGCTGTGCCAATCGCTGTCGCAACGAGTGCAGCTACATATACCGCCGTCAAGAGCTGCGGGTGGGCGCGCATTCGGTGGACGCCTTGAACTATCCCTCGAACGGGGTATACGATGTGTTTGCCGTCAGTTCCCAATCGAGGAGTCATGCCTATGCGCGAGGGCACTAAAGCCTGGTAGATCCGTCACATCCTCGGTTCTCCACCGGGGGTGGGCATCCCTCTTTCGGGGGCGAACCCCGAAGGAAAGGCCCGGATGGAGAAATGGGATGCTGGCGTTGTGTAGCTACGCAATGAGCCCACGCCGGAAGCCAACCGCTACGGCGTGGGCTCTGCTGCGCGCTTGAAGCTTCGCGAGCAGGTGGCGCACGTGTGACTTCACCGTCTCTTCCGAGAGGAAGAGACGCTCTCCGATCTCCCGGTTGACGAGGCCGTCGGCGACGAGCTGAAGAACTTCGATCTCGCGGGCTGTGGGATCCTGGCCGAGCTCCCGCGTTGCGGGCGGCGTGAACGGGATGACCGAGCCATGTCGGCGGGAGCTGCGACGTGCTGCGGCCGCCTCGAAGCGTCGGCTGTGGTCCCGATATCGGTTCAGGATCTCCTTACGCTCAGCGGCGTCCACGCTCCGGGTATCGGCGATGCCGCTTCCCCTCTTTAGGTCACGGGCGTATCACATGACTCGAACGGGGGAGGGCTGCTGCGACGCATCGACTTGACCCTTTTCGGCAGATCATGTGAAGTACTGCCGTTCTGCGTGGGAGACGCTTCATCGGCCGCCGGTGTGACCGCAGGGTCCTTGGACCCGACTTTTCGGTATCGGTGGCGTCGTACTTGCTGTGGCCTGACGATTCATGCCCGCGCGCGGGTATGAGAAAGGGGACCAGATGAAACGAAGATCGAGGGGCCTTCGACTTGGGGTGCTCGCATCAGTCGTCGCGCTCGTTGTCGCCTTCGCCGCCGGTGCGGGTCAGTCCGCGCCTGGCGGATCGACGCAGGCGGGTGTCCTCGTGAGTGGCACCACCGATGCGATCACGAACATCGATCCTGCGGGGAACTACGACTTCGGGACGTTCACCCTGGGTGCCAACGTCTTCGAGCACCTGTACGACGCGAGGAACGGACCGAAGATCGTGCCCTCGCTCGCAACTGGCTGCCAGCCCCGCGGATCGACGAGGGTCTGGAGATGCAACCTACGCCGTGGCGTCAAGTTCCACGACGGCTCGGACTTCGACTCGGCGGACGTGAAGTTCTCGTTCGACCGGGTGAACAACCGGCAGATCCTGAGGCAGGCTGCCGCGAACACGCCGGCCTCACTGCTCTCGAGCTTGAGGAGCGTCACGACGAATGGGCGCTACGCGGTTACCTTCAATCTGAAGAACGCCGTTTCGACCTGGCCCTACTTCCTCGCGACTGGTGCAGCCGGGATCGTCCCGAGCGATGCGTACCAAGGGAACCGGCTCCAAGGCAACACGCAGCCCCAGATCGGCACCGGCCCGTTCCGCCTGGTCAGGTACACCCCCGGCCAGCAGGCCGTCTTCGAGCGCTTCGACGACTACTGGGGGCCGAACGCGAAGAGCGAGGGCCTCATCCTCCGTTACTACACGAGGTCGTCGACGATGAAGCTCGCTCTCGAACGCGGCGAGATCGACATGGCGTTCCAGACGTTCACGCCGACGGAGCTCGTGGATCTCGGTGAGACGCGCAATGTTCGCGTGCACCAGGGTCAGGGGGCCGTGATCCGTTACCTCGTGCTGAACGTCGAGCGCGAGCCGTTCGACAACATCAACGTGCGCAGGGCGGTTGCGTACCTCATGCCGAGGCAAGCGATTGCGTCGCGGGTCTATCGCGGAACCGTCAGACCCCTGTTCTCGATGCCGCCGGCAGGGCTTCCGGGCCACATCGACGCGTTCGCGAGCCGGTACGGGCGCACCCCCAATGTGGCAGCCGCACGGAGGGAGCTCCAGGCAGCGGGCGTCACCATGCCGCTCGCAATCGACGTCTGGTACACGCCGACCCGCTACGGCGCCGCCTCGGCCGACGAATACGCGGAGATCAAGCGGAGCCTCGAGCGTGGCGGCGTCTTTCGCGTCACGCTGAAGACCGCAGAGTGGGCGCAGTACTCCAGCGTTCTCGGCAATCAGTACAACGCGTTCCAGCTCGGTTGGTTCCCGGACTATGCGGATCCCGAGAACTACGTCCTCTCCTTCTACCAGGACGGCAACTTCACCGAGAACGGGTACTCGAATCCGCGGATGACGAGGCTGCTCAACCAGGAGCAGGCGGCGACGACGCTCGCAAGGCGGATCGCCATCATCCGACAGATTCAGGTACTCGCTGCCGCAGACGTTCCGATCATTCCGGTCTGGCAGGGCAACATGGTTGCTCCTGCTCGCTCGAACGTGCGCGGGATTCCGAGCACGCTCGACGCGGCGTTCATCATGCGGTATTGGAAGCTGTCGAAGTCGTAGGTGGGGCAGGAGGGGCGTCGCGGTCGCGGCGCCCCTCGCTCCGCTTCCATAGCCTCTAGCCGTCGATGGCTGCAAAAGGAACATCGCTACGGCAGTACCTCGTGACGAGGCTCCTGCTCGTCATCCCCATGGTGCTCATCCTGCTGACGCTCGTCTTCCTCCTCATGCGGGTCGCTCCAGGCGATCCTGTGTCCGCGGCGCTCGGAGGCAGGGTCCCCCAGGAGGAGCTCGACAGGATTCGGGATGAGCTCGGTTTCAACCGGCCGATCCTGATCCAGTACGTCGAATACCTCGGTGACGTCGTCCGAGGCGACTTCGGCGTGGCGACCACCGACAGGCGAGCGATCAGCGACATCATCGTCGAGAACGGGGCGGCGACGCTCGAGCTGACGTTCTTCGCGATGGTCGTCGCCGTCGTGGTCGGTGTCACGCTCGGCTTGCTGGCAGGTCGCTTTCGCGATACGTGGATCGATGGCGGCAGCCGATTGTTCGGAATCGTCATCTACGCGATGCCCGTGTTCTTCCTCGGGTTGATGGCGCAGCTCTTCTTCGGCTCCTACCTGGGTTGGCTGCCCACGTCGGATCGCGCAAGCCCCCTGGTCGACGCAACCCTCGAGACGCACACCCACCTGTACACGATCGACACGCTCATCGCGGGTGATTGGGATGCGTTCGTCGACGTCGTCAAGCATCTCATCCTGCCTGCGGTGACGCTCGGGCTCGTCACTGCTGGGGTCTTCATCCGCCTCGTCCGGGTCAACGTGATCCGCACGATGAAGGACGACTACATCGAGGCTGCGCGCGCACGTGGAATCGACGAGCGCGCGGTCGTGTACCACCACGCGTTCAAGAACGCACTCGTCCCCGTCATCACCGTCGTCGGTCTCACCGTTGCCTTGCTCCTCTCGGGTGCGATCCTCACCGAGACGACCTTCAACTGGCCCGGGATAGGTCTGACGTTGTTCACGTACCTGGGCAACCGGGATTACACGGCGGTTCAGGGCATCGTCATCCTCTTCGCGCTCGTCGTCGTCTTCGCCAGTCTCATCATCGACTTCGTGAACGCGTACATCGATCCGAGGATCCGGTACTGATGGCGGTCCCGGCCCAGGTGGAGAGCGTCCCTGCCGGCCACAAGCGCTTCGTCGGTCTGAGACGGGCGTTCGCTCCCATCGCCGAGGCTCGCGGCATGGCGCGAACGATGCTCTGGCTCGGTGCGGCGATCACGCTCGGCTTCGTCCTGGTCGCGCTCCTCGCGCCGGTGATCGCTCCGTACGAGTTCGACCAGTTCCGCACCTCCGAGGGGCGGTTCGCTCAGCTCGAAGCTCCCTCGCGAGACCATCTGATGGGCACGAACGTGCAGTCGACGGACGTTCTCTCGCGGATCATCTGGGGGACCCAGACCGAGTTGAAGGTCGTCCTCATCTCCCTCTTCTTCTCGATCTCGATCGGCGTCCCGCTCGGTCTCCTGTCCGGTTACTTCGGAGGGAAGCTCGACCGCGTGCTCGTGTTGATCATGGACGCGCTCTTCGTCTTTCCGTTCCTCCTGCTGGCGATCGTCATCGCCTTCCTGCTCGCCGACAAGGTGGGACAGGGGATCTTCACGGCTGCGATCGCGATTACGGTCGTGTACGTCCCGCTCTACTTCCGCGTCGTTCGCAACCATACGATCAGCATTCGCGAGGAGCCATTCGTCGAAGCCGCGAGAGCTCTCGGCGCGAAGCCGTTCACGATCGTCCGCAAGTACGTCTTCTTCAACGTCGTGCAGAACGTTCCACCCCTGGCGACCCTCAATGCGGCTGACGCGATCCTCACGCTCACCGCCCTCGGGTTCCTCGGCTACGGGATCCAGCCGAGCGACGGCGCCGAGTGGGGGTACGACATTCAGCGTGCCGTGTCCGATGCGGCCTCGGGTATTTGGTGGACCGGCATCTTTCCCGGGCTCGCGATCGTGCTGCTCGTCACGGGTCTGACGCTTCTCGGAGAGGGTCTGAACGAAACGATCAACCCCGTCCTTCGCAAGCGCCCCAGGGGGCCGGTCGACTTCTCCGAGCCCGTCGAGTCGGAGTGACCGCGGGCGTCACACCCGTCGTCGCCGTGCGGGACCTGCGTGTGTACTACGGCACGCCGCGAGGTGCCGTGCGAGCGGTCGACGGGGTCACGCTCGAGATCGGAGCCGGTGAGGTCCTGGGGCTCGTCGGTGAGTCCGGCTGCGGGAAGTCGACCCTCGGCCGCGGAATCCTGGGACTTCTCCCCGAGGGGGCGGTGTCGGGCGGTGAGGTGCTGTACGAAGGCCGGAATCTGGTGGGGATGCCGTCGAAGGAGCTGCGGCATCTGCGGGGGCCGGATCTCGGTCTGATCTTTCAAGAGCCGATGACGCGACTGAACCCGCTCATGCGGATCGAGGATCACTTTCGGGAGACGCTCGAGCAGCACGAGCCTGCGCTCACCGGGAACGAGATCCGAAAGCGATCGCTCGAGACGCTCGGGCGAATGGGGATCCCGCCGACTCGCTTTCGTCAATACCCTCACGAGTTCTCTGGAGGAATGCGCCAGCGCATCATGATCGCGCTCGCACTCGTTCTCCGACCCAAGCTGTTGATCGCAGACGAGCCGACGACTTCCCTCGACGTCATCGTCGAGGCGCAGATCCTGAGCATCCTCGCCGACCTTCGCCACAATTTCGGGACCGCGCTGCTCCTCATCACGCACAACCTGGGAATCGTGGCCGAGGCGTGCGATCGCGTGGCCGTGATGTATGCGGGTCGGATCGTCGAGGAGGGGCCGGCACGAGACGTCTTTATCGAGCCTGCCCACCCGTACACCAGGGAGCTTCTCCGCTCGACGATCTCGCTCGATACCACCGAGCTGCATTCGATTCCCGGAGCCCCTCCGAACCTCATCTCTCCACCGATGGGTTGTCGCTTCCATCCTCGTTGTCCCAGCGCGATGTTGGTCTGCGCTGTCGAGGACCCGATCGAGGAGGCCCTCGACTCGAGCAGAGTGTCGTGCTGGCTCCACGGCCCGTTCGCACGCATTCCCGACGGCGGCACCGCACCTCTCGAGCGTGAGGAGATAGGTGTCGCAGAGGAAGCCTGAAGCGGCCGACGACGTCCTCGTCTCGGTTCGTGGCCTGAAGACGTACTACTCCATCCGAGGAAGCTTCGGCCAGCGCCTGGTGGGTCGCGAGGCCGGGCACGTCAAGGCGGTCGACGACGTCTCGTTCGATCTTCACAAGGGTGAGGTCCTCGGGCTGGTCGGTGAATCCGGGAGCGGGAAGACGACCCTCGGCAGGACCATCCTCGGCCTCGTCCCGGCGACCGAGGGGAGCGTTCGCTTCGACGGACGCGAGATCGCCGGCTTGCGTGAGTCCGAGCTGCGTCCCCTCCGTCGGGAGATGCAGATCGTGTTCCAGGATCCACATGCCTCGTTGAATCCGGCGATGACGATCGAGGATTCGGTGGGACATCCGCTGCGCATTCACAAGGTCGCCAGCGGCACCGTCCTGCGTCGCCGGATCGCCGAAACGCTCGAGACCGTCGGCCTGTCACCGCCGGAGCAGTTCATGAGCAAGTATCCGTCGGACCTATCGGGTGGCCAGAAGCAGCGAGCCGTGATCGCGCGGGCGATCATCCTCAACCCCGTCCTTCTCGTGGCCGACGAGCCCGTCTCCATGCTCGACATGAGCGTGAGGGCGAAGATCCTCGAGCTCATGCTGGAGCTCAAGCGCGAGCTCGACCTCACCTATCTGTACATCACCCACGACCTTGCCACGGCGAAGTTCTTCTGCGACCGGATCGCGATCCTCTACCTCGGCCGGATTGTCGAGATCGGGCCCTCCGAGGCGATCTACGATCACCCCAAGCATCCGTACACGAAAGCTCTCCTGCGGGCGATCCCGGAGCCCGACCCGACGCGGAGCGTGCCGCGTGACCTGCCCCGCGGGGAGGTTCCCGACGCGGCGAGACCACCACTTGGCTGCTCGTTCCATCCTCGGTGCCCGCAGGCGTTCGAGGTCTGCGGGTGGGAGCCGCGTGATCTCAGAGATCTTCTCGAGGCCCGCTGGGCACTCCAGGAGGAGGAGCAGTACGTCGCCGAGCGGGCCCTGATCGAGGATCTCGGCGTGCTCGACGTCGCGGGCGTCACCGCGCGCCTGCGCGCGCGAAGCCGCCGGGGTGAGGACGTGCGCGAGTTCCTGGCGACGGTTCGTGCCGACGACCCCGCAGAGCCGTTCTGGCGCGGCGTGAAGCAGATGACGTCGGCAGGCGACAGCGTCCAGATCGACTGGCACGACCCCCTCGAGCCTCGGCCGCTCGCCGCCGATGAGGTGGAGGTCGAGTGTCATCTCTACGACGATGACGCTCTGGCCGAGGCGGAGCGTCGACGAGCGACCGGCCTCCGAACGGCGACGGGCGGGTCGAGCCCGCCCGTCACGTCTATTGACTAACAGGATTTCCGTCGTCGCCAGGCGGGCCAGATCTGCGTCAGGCCGCTAGGCCTGCCAAATCACGGAGCGCCTCGAGGCGCTTGAGAGCCTGTCCCTCGAGCTGGCGCACCCGCTCGCGCGTCAGGTCGAGCTCATGGCCGATGGCCTCGAGCGTCCACGGCTCCCCTTCGAAACCGAACCGCAGCTCGAGGATCCGCCGCTCGCGCTCCGGAAGCGCATCGAGTGCGCGCCGGATGCTCTGGCGCCGGAGCGACTCCTCGGCCTCGTCGAACGGGTCGGCGGCCTCGCGATCGGCGAAGAGGTCGCCGAGCTCGCCCTCGTCGTCGGCGCCCACCGTCTGGTTGAGCGAGACCGACGCGTGCGCAGCACCGAGCGCCTCGTCGACGTGCTGAATCGGTAGACCGGTGGCCTCGGCGAGCTCCTGCTTCGTCGCCTCGCGACCGAGCTCGACCTCGAGCCGCCGTGCCGCCCGGGAGAGCTTCTGCTGCCGCTCGACGACGTGCACCGGCACGCGGATCGTCCGCGCGTGGTTCGCGACGGCACGCTGCACGGACTGGCGGATCCACCAGGTCGCGTACGTCGAGAACTTGAAGCCGCGACGCCAGTCGAACTTCTCGACCGCGCGGTTCAGGCCGAGCGTGCCCTCCTGGATGAGATCGAGGAACGGGACGCCCAGGCCGCGATAACCCTTGGCGATCGACACCACGAGCCGGAGGTTCGACTCGATCATCACGCGCTTCGCAACCGGGTCACCGCGCTCGATCCGCTTGGCGAGCGCGACCTCCTCGGCTGCAGTCAGAAGCTTGTGGCGGCCGACGTCGGCCAGGAAGAGCTGCAGGCTGTCGGCGGCGCCCGAGACGGCGCCGGCCTCGTACTGCTTGGCGGCAGGGTCTTGCTTCTCGGTCTCGAGGTCGGGCTGGGTGATCTCGATGTTGTGCGCCTCGAGCTCGCGCTGGAGCAGCTCGGCGTCCTCGTCGCCGATGTCGTGCTCGAGCACGAACGCTTCGAGCTCGGGTGCCTCGAGCTGGCCCCCGTGCTCCTCGGCGCGCTCGATCAGAGCCTTCACGTGCTCCGACTCGAACAGTTCGATGAGCTGGTTCTGCGTCAAGTTCGTGTTTCAGTCCTTTCGAGCTCTACTCAGGGGAAGTGACAAACTCACGGAGTCTAGGGCGATTATCTATTCGATTCCAGGGTTATCCGTTGGCGACTGTGCGTCACAAGCTCGTAACGTTCGCGTCCTACTCTCGTATTCCGCCGTTGATGCCCAGGCGGTTCGCGGCGCAAACGCACGGAGCCCGTAGGCCCACTCTCACCTGAGACGTGTCGGGCCCCAGGCAGTTAGATCATGACCGCTCGAGCGGACGACGAAAACCCCCCTCCAGAATGCTTTACGCGCTCTTAGCGCGTCTTTCCGCGAGGAGCTCGCTCGCTCGTTCGAGTGTCACTCCGTCCGGCGTGTCGTTGCGTCGGAGGCTTGCGTTCGTCTCGCCGTCCGTCACGTAAGGCCCGAACCGCCCGTCGCGGACGACGATCGCGCGGCCGCTCACCGGATCAGCGCCGAGCTCCTTCAGCGGGCCGCGCCCTGCACCTCTGCGCCCGCGCCGTCGCGGCGGTTGCTCGAGGAGCGAGAGCGCCTCCTCGAGCGTGATCGTGAAGAGCTGCTGCTCGGAGTCGAGGGAGCGGGATTCGGAACCCTTCTTCACGTACGGGCCGTAGCGCCCGTTCTGGGCCGTTACCTCCTTGCCGTCTGATTCGCCGAGGAGGCGCGGCAGCGACAGCAACCTGACGGCATCGTCCAGCGAGATGTCCTCGGGCGACATCGAGGCGAAAAGCGACGCGGTCCGGGCCTTCTTCTCCGAACCCTCGGGCAGGACCTCGGTGACGTACGGGCCGTACCGACCCGAGCGTACGACGAGCTCGTTGCCACTTTCCGGATCGATGCCGAGCGGGCGGCTGTCCGGTTGCGAGAGGAGCTCGTCGACCCTCGTCGCAGTCAACTCGTCCGGCGCGACGTCGGCGGGAATGCTTGCGCGCTGCTCTCCTCGCTCCAGGTAGGGCCCGTAGCGGCCCACGCGGACGACGCCGTCGCTTCCCGGAACCGCGATGGAGTTCACCGCTCGGGCGTCGATCTCGTCGAGATGGTCGGTGACGAGGTGGTGGAGTCCCGGATCGTCTCCGGCGCCGAAGTAGAACTTCGTCAGCCAATCGACCCGCTCCTCGTCTCCAGCCGCGATCCTGTCGAGGTCGTCCTCCATCCGTGCCGTGAAGTCGAAGTCGACGAGCTGCTCGAAGTGGCGTTCGAGCAGGTTGACGACGGCGAACGCGACGAAGGTCGGCACGAGCGCCGTTCCCTTCTTGAAGACGTAGCCTCGGTCGACGATGGTCGAGAGGATCGCCGCGTAGGTCGAAGGGCGGCCGATTCCGCGATCTTCGAGTGCCTTCACGAGCGTCGGCTCCGTGTACCGGGCAGGAGGCATGGTCGAATGTCCCTCCGGCTCGAGGGCCGTGCACGAGACCTCCTGTCCGACCGCGAGGTCCGGGAGCACACGTTCCTCGTCGTCCGTCGGCTCGTCACGACCCGGTTCGTATGCAGCGAGAAAGCCACGGAAAGTGATGACCGTTCCCGAGGCCCCAAACTCCACTTCCTCGTCGGCCGAGCTGCGCGCCGCGAGCCTGAGCGACACGGTCTGGCCCCTCGCGTCCTCCATCTGTGACGCGAGCGTTCTCTTCCAGATGAGGTCGTAGAGCGCGTGTTCGTCCCGCCCGAGCTCGCGTTGGACCTCCTTCGGCGACCTGAACGCGTCGCCGGCCGGTCGAATCGCCTCGTGCGCCTCCTGGGCATTCGCAACCGCCCGTCCGTAGCGGCGGGGCTTGTCGGGGACGTACTCGTCTCCGAAGAGATCGCGCACCTGTGTTCGGGCGGCTTCGAGTGCGGACTCGGATAGCGTGGTCGAGTCCGTGCGCATGTAGGTGATGTAGCCGGCCTCGTAGAGCCGCTGCGCAACGCGCATCGTCGTCTGTGCCGCGAATCGGAGCTTGCGGCTTGCCTCCTGCTGCAACGTCGCGGTCCTGAACGGTGCAGCCGGTTTGCGGCGATACGGGCGCTCCTCGACCGATCCGACTCGAAAGGCAGCGCCTCCGAGTCGGGCGGCGAGCGATCTCGCGGCCGTTTCGTCGAGCCGGACGAGCGAGGCGTCATCGAGCGCTCCGGTCGGCGCGAAGTCTCGTCCCTGCGCGACTCGAGCACCGTTCACCGCGAGCAGGCGAGCTTCGAACCCGCCCGGGTCGAACGTGGCCAGAAGATCCCAGTACTCGGCCGAGGTGAACGCCATCCGCTCGCGCTCCCGCTCGACGACGAGCCGCGTCGCGACGGACTGGACGCGCCCGGCGGACAGTCCGCGCGTGACCTTCTTCCACAGGACGGGCGACACCTCGTACCCGTAGAGCCGGTCGAGGATCCGGCGTGTCTCCTGAGCGTCGACGAGCCGCTGGTCGATGTCTCGCGTCTCGGCGAGCGCGCGCCCGATCGCCTCTTTCGTGATCTCGTGAAACACCATTCGGCGGACTGGAACCTTCGGCTTCAGGACCTCTACGAGATGCCATGCGATCGCTTCGCCCTCGCGATCCTCGTCCGTCGCGAGGAGCAGCTCGTCGGCGCCGGAGAGATGCTTGCGAAGCTCGCCCACGATCTTCTTCTTGCCGGGATCCACGATGTAGTAGGGCTCGAACCCTTTGCTCACGTCGACGCCGAGGGCGCCGAAGCGCTTTCGCTGCGCCTCGGGGACGTCCGAAGCCCGGTCCGGCAGGTCGCGGATGTGACCGACGCTGGACTCGACGGCGTACTCGCCGCCGAGGTAGCCCGCGATGGTCCGGGCTTTCGCCGGGGACTCGACGATGACCAGGCGCTTGGGCATTGGCGGGACACCTTAGCGCCCGATTCAGGATGAGCAACCAGGTCGCGATCCGGCGCTGGGTGGCCCTCATGCCGCGTCCTCGATCGCGTCCATGTTCTCGATCTGGGCGCTCCCTGCGTCCTCGCCTGGCCGCCCCCATCATCGTCTCACGACGGGCGATCACCTTGAACCGGGCGCTCGCGTTGCAGCAATCTCGCGATACTCCGGCGGCGTGGCCCGACCACATCGTCCGAGCTGGTTCTACTACCTCGTCGCCGTGCTCAGCTGGCCGGTGGTGAAAGTCGTGTTTCGCCACCGAGCAACGGGCCTCGAGAACGTGCCCCGTGACGGTGGCTTCGTCATCGCTGCCAACCACTGGTCGAACTTCGATCCGTGGCCGCTTGCGCTGCCGTTCTTCCCGCACCGCTACTTCCGGTTCATGGCCAAGGCGGAGCTGTTCCGGTTCCCGCTCCGGGCGATTGTCACCGCCGGAGGAGCCTTCCCCGTCCGGCGAGGCGAGCGAGACGAAGAGGCGATCGGTACCGCGATCGCGCTCGCGCGCGAGGGATACGTCGTCGTCATGTTCCCCGAGGGCACTCGACGACGAAAAGGGCTGCGCAAGAAATACGAAGCGCGTTGGCACACGGGGGCGGCGCGCATCGCGCTCGAGGCGGGCGTGCCGCTCGTTCCGGCGGGGATCTCGGGGACGAACAGGCTCGCCCGGCTCGGCCCGCTCCGGGTCGCGTACGGTGCGCCGATCGAGCTCGACGATCTCTCGGGGCTTCCGACGGCACAGGCAACTCAGACCGCAACCGAGCGGTTGCGCGAGGCGATCACCGAACTGGAGCGGGCGGTCTCATGAAGCCCCTGCTCGTGATCGACGGCGACTCGTTCGCGCATCGTGCGTATCACGCTCTCCCCAAGACGATGCGTCGCGGCGACGGCGGCCCGGGCAACGCCATCGTCGGATTCACGAACATGCTCCTGCGCCTCTGGCAGGACGAGCGCCCACGAACGGTGCTCGTCGCCTGGGACACACTCGACGTGCCCACCTACCGACACAACGAGCTCGAGGCGTACCAGAGCGGGCGCGTGTTCGACGCAGAGCTGCTCGAGCAACTCGATCTCCTGCCGGCAGTCGCGACAGCGGCCGGTTTCGCGGTCGCGAAGGAGGCGGGCTACGAGGCGGACGACTTCCTCGCAGCTGCTGTCACACGCGAGGAGGCAGCCGGCGGGGTGACTCTCGTCGCGACGTCTGATCGCGACGCGTTCCAGCTCGTGAGCTCGCGGACGACCGTTCTCCAGCCCGTACGAGGGAGTGCGCCGGCCCGCATCGGTCCCGCGGAAGTCCGGGAGCGATACGGCGTCGATCCCGTCCAGGTTCCCGACTTCATCGCCCTTCGGGGCGACCCCTCGGATCGGATACCCGGAGCGCGCGGCGTTGGAGAGAAGCGGGCGGCAGATCTGCTGAGCCAGTACGGGTCGCTCGAGGCGATGCTTGCCGACGGCCGGTTCGCCGCCGAGGCCGACGCGCTTCGCCTCTATCGACGCATCGCGGCGATGGACCGGGAGGCGCCCCTTCCACCTCTTCCGGACGTCACTCCCGCGTGGAACGCTGCGGCCGACCATGCCCGCCAGCTCGGGCTCGCCGGCGTTGCCCGCAGGTTCGAGGAGGCCGCTGCGTGGACGTGATCAGTCACCCGGCGTTCGCACACCTGCATTCGATGGGTCAGCATCTGCACGCCGAAAACCCCAAGCGGCTCGCAGCACTGCTCGAGCATTTCCCGGGCTTTGTCCACGGGCGGCGGGCCGAGCGCACGCACATCGCGCGCGTTCACGACGGTGCGTACATCGATGCCATCGACGCGGTGCGCGACGAGATCTGGCTCGACCCGGACACGTTCGCATGTACGACGACCTGGGAGGCAGCGGCTCTCGCGGCGGGGTGTTCGATCCAGGCAGCGGAGTCGGAGGGCTTCGCGCTCGTTCGGCCTCCCGGTCACCACGCTCTCGTCTCGTCGGCGATGGGGTTCTGCATCTTCAACAACGTCGCGATTGCGGCGCGATACGCCCAGGAGGAGCTCGGTCTCCAGCAGGTCGCGATCGTCGACTTCGACGTCCATCACGGGAACGGAACCGAGGCGCTCTTCCGCACGGACCCGACCGTGCTCGTGGTCTCGCTCCACCAATGGCCGTTCTGGCCAGGGACGGGCGGCCCGGGCTCGAGCGACGAGCACACCCTCAACGTCCCTCTGGCGGCCGGATCCGGCGACCCAGAGTACGCGCGGGCGTTCGACGCCGTCGTGGAGCCGGCGATCCGCGCCTTCGAGCCGGACCTCCTTCTCGTGTCCGCCGGCTTCGACGCACACCGAGACGATCCGCTCGCCGAGATGGACGTGAGCGCGGTCGGATTTCGCGAGCTCTGTCGGCGCTGCGCCGCGCTCGCACCGCGCGTCGCTGCCGTGCTCGAGGGTGGCTACAACCTCGAGACGCTCCCGGATCTCGTCCAGGCGGCGCTCGATGGCTTCGAGGAGGGCTAGCCGCGGGCGGTCTCAAGCCGCTCGAGCGCGTCCCGTCGCGACGAGACGCCGAGCTTCTTCAAGAGGCTCTTGACGTGCGAGCGAACCGTGTGCTCGGAGATGAACAGCCGCTGGGCGATCTCGTCCGTACCGAGGTGCTCGTCGAGGAGCAGGAGCACCTCGACTTCGCGCGCCGACAGGGTGTTCGTGATCTCGTCCGGTACGCCGGTGAGGCGACCGCCTTCGCGGACGCGATCGAGAAGACGGCGCGCGACCCCGCCCGAGAGCGCCGCCTCTCCTCGAGCGACGCCGCGGAGAAACGTGGCGATCTGCTCGGGCGGTTCGGTCTTCAGGAGGTAGCCCGACGCACCGGCACGGATGGCTGCGAGGAGGCTCGTCTCGTCGTCGGATGCGGTTAGGACGACCACCTCGCAGGTGGGCGCTTGCTCACGTATGAGCGGTAGCGCCGTCAGGCCGTCCATCTCCGGCATCGTGAGGTCGAGGAGCACGAGATCCGGCTGCAGCTCCTCGGCCTGAGCGATCGCGCGCTCGCCGTCGTGGGCGTCGCCGACGACGTCGAATCCCTGCTGAACCAAGAGCGCGGCGAGCGCATCCCTCGTGAGCGGGTGGTCGTCGACGATGAGGACGCGCTCCGTCACGAGCCTCTTATCGGCACGAGGCGCGGTGCCGACAAGTGAATCGTGGACAGGGCGAGGGCTCAGGTCTACCGGTCGTGGTTGCTCGGCGAGCTCGTGCTGGTGGGTCTCCTGGCATCGGGCACGGCGCTCTTTGCGCTGAGCGAGTCGCTGCCGTCGGCCTACGAGCTGCACGACGTACGACTCGTGTTCGACACGGCGGTTGCCGTCGTCGCGGCGATCGTCTGCGCGCTTGCGTCCGTCCGCTTCCTCGTCGAGGGTCGCATCCTCGACCTCCTCGTCGCCGCCGGGTTCTGGAGCATCGCGCTCGGGACGATCTTCTTCAGCCTGGCCCCGGTCCTCGGCGGGGGTTCGCTCACCCCGCAGGCCGCGTGGGCCTTGCTCGGTGCGCGGTTGCTCGGTGCAGGGCTCATCGCCATCGCGCCGTACGTGGACGGCCGTCTGTCGGCGCGCCGCCCGTCGCTCGTGGTCGTCGGCTTCGGAGTGGCCGCTGTTCTGGCTTGTGCCGCGGGGGTCCTCCTCGTCCCGGAGTCGAACACGGGCACGCTCGACCCCGATGCGCTCGAGGGCACGTACGTCCGGGTCGCCGCCGTGCTGCTTGCCGGTCTGTGGTCGGTTGCAGTGCTCGGATTCGGACTTCGCTACCGCCGCCACGGCCGGGATCTCGACCGCTGGATGTGCCTCGCGGCGACACTTGCGTTCTTCGCCGATGTCTCGCTCGTCCTCACGCCGATCGTGTCGAGTGACTACCTCCTACTCGGCGACTTCCTGCGCGTGATCGCGTACGCGATGCTGCTCGTCGGCGTCTGGAGGGCGATATCAGACGCCGAGTTCGGCCGGGCGGTGGCCGACGAGCGGGCGCGCGTCGCCCGTGAGATCCACGATGGGCTCGCGCAGTACCTCTTCGCGATCTCGACGCAGGTGAACATGCTCGAGACGGGTGCTCCGCTCGACCAAGTGCTTCCGCGGCTGAAGCAGGCGGCAACCTCGGCTCAGCAGGAAGCGCGGTTCGCCGTTCTCGCACTCTCCTCGGCGGGAGGGTCGGCTCGATTCGACGCTGCGCTCCGCCGCTACGTGGAATTCGTCAGTGCGGACGGCGAGCTCGACGTCGAGCTGGCAGTGGATCCCCAGGTCCGCCTGGCACCCGACGAGCAGATCGAGGTCTTCCGGATCGTCCAGGAGGGGCTCGGGAATGCGCGGCGCCACTCCCGTGCCGAGCACGTCGATGTCACGATCGCACACCGGGGAGGCAGGCGAGTGGTCGTGGTCTCGGACGACGGGGTGGGGTTCGACGACACCGAGTCCGAAGCGGGGCAGGGAGTTGCCAACATGCGGCGACGCGCGCAGGCCATCGACGGTCAGCTACGCCTGAAGTCGGCGCCTGGGCGCGGCACCGCGATCGAAGTGATTCTCCGAGCCGCGTAGCCGGGCGGTTCTAGGCGGCGACCTGCGTCGGCGCCAGCGGCTCGGCCACACCGATCATCGAGTCGCGGGTGACGAGCTCCGCGAGCTCGTCTTCGCTGAGACCGTCGGTATCTGCCGGCCGCCGCGGGACGACGAGGTAGCGGATGTCCGCAGTCGAGTCGAAGACGCGCAGCTCGACCGCGTCGTCGAGCTCGAGGCCGAACTCGACGAGAACGCCGCGGGGATCCGAGACCGCGCGCGACCGGTAGGGCAGGCTCTTGTACCAGTCGGGAGGCGGGCCCAGGAGCGCTCTCGGGTAGCAGGAGCAGAGCGTGCAGACCACGATGTGGTGCACGCTCTCCGTGTTCTCGAGTGCGACGACGACTGGTGACGGTCCCGGGTCGAGACCGATCTCGAGTGCGGCGCTACGGGCGTCCTCGAGGAGTCGCCGCTTGAACTCGGGATCGACCCACGCCCGTGCGACGAGGCGGGCGCCGTCCGCTGGCGAGCGCGACACGAGCCAGTCGATCCTTCGCCGCACGTCGTCCCTCGTGATCACGCTCTTCTCGACGAGGAGCTCCTCGAGCGCCCTCGCGCGCGCGGCGACGGCCGTTTCGTCGGATTCGATCGGGTCGTGGTCGTGGTCGTGGTCGTGTTCGTGTTCGTCGTGGCTCATTCCTCATCCACCAGCCAGTGCTCGAAGACGTCGGCGTACAGCCGATCGGAAAGCGATCCCGCGTAGTGTGGCCAGATGTCTCGCTGATCGAAGCCGACGAGGTACAGACGTTGCGCCGGCAGCCCGTCCGCGCCGTAGGCGCGGCTCTCCGGGTTCGTGAAGGTCGCGTGGATTCGCTCGACCTTCCCGGTCTTTCCCTTCAGGTACCCCGGAGTCCGGTGATGGCCGTCGTAGCGCCGGTCCGCGACTCGCACCCGCTGTCCCGAGCGGTACGTCACGCGCCCAGCCTCGCCTCGACCTCGCCCGGCTCGAGCACGCCCTTCTCGGCGAGGATCGTCTCGACCGAGTAGAGCCAGCGCTCGTAGTACGAGGCAGTCTCGTACTCATCCGGCGGCATGCTCTCGATACCGCGGCGGAACTCGTCGACGTTCATGACGCCGACGCCGCCGAGTGCGCCCACGAGCGCATCGGTCAGGAGCTCCCAGTCCGCGAGCTCGTGCTCGCTGCGGTCGATCGGGGCATCGGTCGGCCAGCCACCCCGGTCGTGCACGGCGCGGTCCACGTGTCGATCGTACCGCCGTCGGCGCCTGGTGCTGGGCCGACTCGGCATCAACTAAAGAAATCCCGCATCCTGCGCGTCAGAGAGGTGTGATCGGACGCCGCGGAGCGAGGCTGGATGAGCTCGAGGCGCTGTACCGCAGCCGGTACGACGTCTTCGCTCGCGTCGCCGCCAGCGTGACGGGTGACTCGGAGCGCGGTGCAGGAGGCGTTCGCGACCGCGGTGCGCAAGCGCCAGTCCTTCCGCGGCTAGGGCCCGCTCGAGGCGCGTGATGCACCGGTGATGCACGGGCTGAGCAGCCATCAATAGGAAAACCCTGCAAATGCAGGGCTTTCCCGTAGCAGACCTGTAAGCCGGATTCTGTCGAGGGTGACCATCTCTCTTGGCGGTGTACCCGGCTCCTCGGCGGGCCGCGTCAGCGGAGCCTGCTTCACCTTGCACCGGACGGGGTTTGGCGAGCCGGCCGTGTCGCCACGACCGCTGGTGGGCTCTTACCCCACCGTTTCACCCTTACCGGCTTCGGTTTCCCTCGGCCGGCGGTCTCCTTTCTGTTCCACTTTCCGTCGGCTTTCGCCGCCTCGGTGGCCCCGTTGGGCGTTTCCAACGAAGCTGCCCGAGCGTCCTGCCCTGCGGTGTCCGGACTTTCCTCGAGCCTCGGGAGAGGCCCGCGGTCACCCGGCCTGCACGACCGATGGTAGCTCGAACTCGGGCAGTTCCCATCCCTCGGCGAGGATGCTGCCCTCGGCGAGGATCGAGCGGCACTCGGGACAGGCGATCGTCCCGTCCGCGTGAAGGACGAACTCGCCGCAGACGAGGCACTCGAGGCTCGCACCACGGACGAGCGCCGCGAGCTCCTGGTCAAGCGTGCGGTTGAGTGGCGCGAGCGTCACCCGAGGCTCCTGAAGACACCCGTCACCTTGCCCAGGATCTCGACGTGCTCGGGGTAGAGCGGTTGGAGTGAGCTGTTCTCGGGCTGCAGGCGGATGCGACCGTCGCTCTCGCGATGGAAGGTCTTCACGGTCGCCTCGTCGGCCGACTCGTCGTCCCCGACGAGAGCGACGACGATGTCTCCGGCGCGCGCATCGGGTTGACGGTGGACGACGACGATGTCGCCGTCGAGGATGCCGGCCTCGATCATCGACTCGCCCTTCACGCGCAGGAGGAAGTCGGCGTTGCGGCCGAGAGGCTCGGGTACGGCAATGCGGTCTTCGATCTCCTGCTCGGCCAACAGCGGCCCGCCTGCGGCGATCCGGCCGAGGAGCGGGACGAGTGGGGCGGCCTCCGCGGCTGGCGTCTCCGCGCGACGGCGACCCACGAGCTCGATGGCGCGCGGTTTCGTCGGATCGCGCTTGAGCAGACCCGCGCGCTCGAGGTTCGCGAGGTGCGCATGAACGGTCGACGGTGAGGCGAGACCGACCGCGTCGCCGATCTCGCGCACGGTCGGCGGGTAGCCGTGCTCGTCCACGTACTCGGCGAGGAACTGCCAGATCTCCTGCTGTCGCGTCGTCAGCATCGGGCTCTCCAGGGTCGGGGAACGAACATATGTTCGTCAAGGAGAGTAGAGATCCTTCCGGATGACGTCAAGCTTGCGGTCGAACCGCGACGAAGGCTGCCTGCTCGAGCTCGTACGGATTCTCGACCGTCGTGTCGACGAGGTCGAGCCCCACTTCCTCGATGAGGCGCTCCCAGGTCGCTCGCGGGAAGAGCCCGAGCGTATGCCGGTCGTGAACGACTCGCAGCTCCCCTTGGGGCCCACGGGCGATGATCACGTAGTCGGTGACGTACGTCGACCCTCCCGGCTCCGGCGCGTGGGTCCACTCGAGGTAGCGGAGGCTCCGTCCGTCCTCGCCGTCGTTGCCTCCGTGATCGGTCTGGGCTCTGAAGATCTCCGTCGTCGCGTCAGGCGTCAGGATCACGACGCCACCGGGTCGCGCGTGTACCGCGGTAGTCTCGAGCGCAGCGCGCAGATCCTCCTCGGTGGTCAGGTACGAGATCGCGTCGTGGATGAAGACGACGTCGAACGTGCGCCCGAGGCGGAGCGTTCGCATGTCGCCCTCCAGGTGCTCGCACTCGGGGTTGAGCGACCGGCTCAGCGCGAGCATCTCGGGGGAGAGGTCGGTTAGCGTGCATGTGAACCGCGCCTTCAGGTGCGATGCGTTGTTCCCGCCCCCGGAGCCGAATTCGAGCAGCGTCTGCGACTGGCCGTCGCCGACGTCGTCGACCACGCGCGAGACGAAGGCCGCCTCGTCCGTGTACTCGCTCGGGTGCGTGAGCAGGTGGAACCACGGCGCGAGATCCGAGTACATGTGCATGCGCCGAGAATGCCCGAAAGGCGGCCGCAGCCGCCTTTCTGCTCATGCGCTGGAGAGGACTTGAACCTCCACGGCCTAAGTGGCCACTAGGCCCTCAACCTAGCGCGTCTACCAATTCCGCCACCAGCGCGCGCGTACGGAGATTCTAGAGGAGGTGGAACAGGAGGATGGTGTTCGCGCCGAACACCGTCGCGACGACGACCGTGAGCCGCGTCAGATTCCGTTCGACGATGTGCGTTCCACCCTGTGAGTGCGGTGTGAATCCGAGTCCACCCATGCCTGCCTCTCGGCCCGAGTGCATGAGCACGAGCGTGATGAGGAACGCGCTCAGGAGCACCTGCACGACGGCGAAGATCTGCAGCCAGGGCATCGGGGCGCAAGGGTAGCAGCGGCGATAGGCTCAACCTGTGGCCGACGACGAGGCTCGTGCGCGGATTCAGAAGCTCCTGGTCACGGGCGACAACCGCCTGAAGCAGGGCGTCGACCTGGAGAAGGTGCGCACGACGTACGAGGAGGCGCTCGCAGTCGCGCGCGAGGCCGGGCTCGAAGACAGCGTGGGCCCGCTCGTCGAGGTCAGGCTTGCCGACCTCGAGCGGCTCGCAGCAGGATCTCCTCCACCCGTTCCGCCTGCAGCCTGACGTCGTGATCTCCGGCCGCGTCCCGGCCAGCGAGGTTGGGACGCGGCAGCGCCGCGGCTTGCGACAGCGCGGAGACGAGTCCATCGTCGTC
>DATIBA010000071.1:0-4931 GCA_035457765.1 Gaiellaceae bacterium | reverse complement strand
GACTCGCTCAACTCGCAGGCAGTGCCGCCTGCGTGAGCGAGACCGGTACGAGCGGGGCATGCGCCGACGGCGTCGCGCTCGAAGGTGCACGCGCAGCCGCCGTGAGCCCAGACGGGAGGAATGTCTACGTGGCGTCGTTCTTCAGCGATGCCGCAGCGGTCTTCGCCAGGGACACGACAACGGGCGCCCTGACGCAAGCCCCTGGCGCCGCCGCCTGCACGAGCGAGACGGGGACGGGCGGTGCGTGCGCGGACGGTGTTGCACTCGACGGCGTGCGGTCGGTCGCTGTCAGTCCTGATGGCAAGAGCGTCTATGCCGCATCCGAGACCAGCGGCGCGATCGCCGTCTTCTCACGCGAGAGCACGAGCGGGCACATTGCGCAGCTGGCCGGCATCGACGGCTGCTCGAGCCAGACCGGCACCGCGGGTGCCTGCGCCGATGTGCGGGCTCTCGGCGGCGCGAGTGCCGTGGCCGTCAGTCCCGATGGCAACAACGTCTACGTCGCCTCGATGTCGAGCGACGCGGTCGCGGTCTTCTCCAGAGATCAGTCCACGGGAACTCTCGTTCAGCTCACTGGTGCAGCCGGCTGTGTGAGCGAGACCGGGAACGGCGGGAGCTGTGTCGACGGAAGAGGACTCGATCGCGCGCGCTCGGTTGCTGTCAGCCTCGACGGCAAGAACGTCTACGTCGCGGCAGAGACGGGTGATGCGCTCGCCGTCTTCGCGCGGGACCAGTCGACCGGCCGGCTCACCCAGCTTTCCGGGATCTCGGGCTGTGTGAGCGAGTCCGGCAGCGGTGGCACATGCTCGGACGGAACTGCCCTCGACGGGGTGCGCTCCGTGGCCGTGAGCCCGGACGGTACGAGTGTCTACGCCGCTTCGTTCTTCAGCGGCGCGATCTCCGTGTTCTCGCGCGACGAGACAACGGGCGCGCTCACCCAGGCGGGCGGTCCGCCGACGGGGAACGCGTCGCCCGTCGTGGCGGCCGGTTCTGACCAGTCGATCATGCTCCCCGCGAACGCCATTCTCGACGGCACCGTCACCGACGACGGCCAGCCCGACCCGCCCGCGACCGTGACGTCGACGTGGAGCCAGGTCGCCGGCGCGGGAACCGTCACGTTCGAGGACGCGAGCGCGGTCGACACCAGCGCCAGCTTCTCCACCGACGGAACCTACGTTCTCCGCCTGACCGCAAGCGACGGTGCACTCTCCGCGTTCGACGAGGTGACGGTCACCGTCACGAGCGAGAACGAGTTCACGCCCGACATCACGTCGAACGGCGGCGCTGCCACGGCGGCAATCTCCGTCTCCGAGAACGAGACGGTGGTAGCCGACGTCGACGCGAGCGACGGTGACGGTCAGACACTCACGTACTCGATCACGGGCGGCCCCGACGCCGACCGCTTCGCGATCTCGAGCTCCACCGGCATCCTCACCTTCGTGAGTGCGCCCGACTTCGAAGCCCCCACGGACGCGGGCCGGAACAACGTCTACGACGTCATCGTTGCTGCCTCCGACGGCTTGCTCTCCGACACGCAGGCGATCGCCGTCACCGTCAGCGACGTCGCCGAGAGCCCTGGCTCGTCGCTCTACCTCTCACTTTTCGACTTCGCCAGCCCGGGCGGAGTCAGCGCCGACAACGAGGATGTCCTCCTCTTCGATGGAGCGGCGTTCAGCCTCGCGTTCGACGGCACCGACGTCAAAATCGCGGCCCTCCGCATCGACGCCTTCTCCTGGCTGGACCAGGACTCGCTCCTGCTCTCCTTCGACGTACCCGGCGCGGTCCCCGGGATTGCCGGGATTACCGACGACTCGGACGTCGTCCGCTTCGATGGGAGCTCCCTCGGTTCGACGACGAGCGGAGCCTTTTCGCTCTTCTTCGACGGTTCGGACGTCGGCCTGACGACGAACGCCGAGGACATCGACGCAGTCGAGCTCCTCCCCAACGGGCACCTCCTCCTCTCGACCGTCAACGGGGCGACCGTCACTGGCCTCACGGCCGAGGACGAGGACCTCTTCGAGTTCGCCCCGAGCTCGCTCGGCGACGGAACCGCGGGGACGTACGCCATGTACTTCGACGGCACCGACGTCGGACTGACGGCGTCAAGCGAGGACGTCGACGCCACAGCGGTGGACGCCGCCGGGAAGATCTACCTCTCGACTCTGAACAGCTTCTCCGTCGCCGGCGTCTCGGGCGCCGACGAAGACATCTTCGTCTTCACGCCCACCGCGCTCGGTCCGACGACCTCCGGCACCTACTCCTCGACCCTCCACTTCGACGGATCAGTCCACGGCCTCTCGGCCAACGACGTCTTCGCGATCGACCTCTAGGAGCGCGCCAGCAGCGGCACGAGCCGCCACACCGCGTCCTGGCCGCAGCCCGCCGCTGGCGGGAGGTCGAGGAGCAAGCGCTAGGCTCCATTACTTGTCGAACTGCACGACGCTGTACGCCGTGGTCGGCGTCGGCGGGGTCGAGAACCGTGCATTCACGGCGTAGAGGCGGTTGCCGCGCTCGTCGATCGTGGTCGGGACGTCGAACAGCGGATTGGTCACGACAGCCACGATCACACCCGCCGACAGATCGGGCGCAAGCGAGACGACGGCCACCTGGTTGAGGACGTTCTGGACGACGTAGAGCGTCTTGCCGTCGAGGAGAATGCCGTCGCCGCTCGACACCGCACCGCCCGACAGGTCGATCTGGTCGGCGACTCCCGTCCCCGGATCGACGGTGTAGAGGGCGCCGAGGGTCGACTGGACGATGACCAGCGTCTTGCCGTCGGGGGTGGCGTCGATCCCGTTCGTGTTGAACGCGCCCGGAACGAAGGTGAAGTCTCCGCCGAGCGGAATGACCGCGACGCCCGGCGCGCCCCCCAGGGGCACGCGATAGAGAACGGGCTGGAACGAGTCGGTGAAATAGGCCGCCTCTTTCGTCACGACCACGTCGTTGACGAACGACGGGCCAGTCGTGAGTTGGTACGAGGCCACAGAGGCACCGGTTGCGGCGTCGTAGACGTACGCCTGGCCGGTCGGGCCGCCCGCGACGTAGAGGAGACCGCCGTCGAACTCGAGACCGACGGAGACACGGCCTGACTGCGCAGGGACGAGCACGTCGCCTGCGCCGGTCCTGAGGTCGCCGCGGTAGACCGCGCCGTTGGCGAGCGAGCCGACGTAGAAGGTGCTGCCGTTCCCGATCGCGATTCCCTCCGGCCGGAAGCCGTTCGGAAGTGAGATGACCTCCGGGAACGGACCGGCTGCCGCAGGCAAGGCGAGCGAGAGCGCCAGGCCGAACGCGAGTGCGAGCGAGCGAAGTGTGCGACGCATCGGATCCTCCTTTTGACTCCTCACGTATCCCTCTGGTGCAGTCCGCAAACAACGTGACGCATAGACGTTCGTTGGGTCGAGGCGGATCGGTTTTCGAGCACCGGTGCGCGCGGGCCGAGCACTCGAGCTAGGCGTCGCCCGTGTCCCCGGTCGAGCAGGCACCGCGACGCGTGCGGCGCAGTGAACAGCGGGCGCGGCATTCCCGCAACACGAATCGGTATCCCGCCCGATGTTCAGGGAAGAGGCAGAACCACACTTCGGGAAACGCCGAAAGAGGCGCTTGTGACCGTTCTCGGAAGGCTGGGGCACCGGCTCGTCGCGGCAGAGCTCGTCAGCCTCGCTCGCCTGAAGTGGTTCGCGATCGTGCTGCCGTTCGCAGCGCTTCTCGTGCTCGTGATCCTGCTGCGCTCTTCGTTCCACGACTGGCTGCACGAGTCTCCCGGCGTTTTCTTCCTGGGTGCGTTCTTCGCGGTTTGCGTCTTCGGGTTCGCGTCGGTCATCTTTGCGCTCATCGAGGATCTCGAGTCGCGCGTCCTCGATCAGAATCGCGAGCTCTCTGAGCTCCTCGCTCGCACCGACCAGCAGAACGCGGAGCTCTCCGCGCTCCTCACAGTCGGACGAGCATCGGCATCGTCCGTCGACCTGTCGGAGATGCTCGACGAGGCGCTCGATGCCATCCTCGCGGTCACGTCGGCCGCGGCAGCTGAGCTCTGGCTCGTCGAGGGAGCGGGCCTACGGCTCGAGCGCTTCCGAGGAGTCGGAAGGGGAGGAGTGTTCTCATCACAGCCCCGGCTTCGGCTTGGGACGGGGCTCCTCGGCGAAGCCGCGACGGCGACCTCCATGGTCGTCACCCACGACAGGCCGGATTCCCGATTCGATGACGACGAAGTCGCCCCACTCGACTTGCAGACGTTCTCCGCACTTCCCCTCCGCCGCCCAACAGGCGTAATCGGTGTGCTGGCGGTCGCGGCCCGGGGCAGGGCGGCGTTCGCGAACCCGGGTGAGCGCCGCGTGCTCGAGGGCATAGGAGAGCGGGTCGCCCTTGCAATCGAGAATGCGCAGCTCCACGCACAGGTTCTGGATCGTGCTGTGCTCGAGGAGCGGGAGCGCATTGCGCGAGAGCTCCACGACGGCCTCGCTCAGGTACTCGGCTACATCAATACCCAGACGCAGGCCGTCAAGAAGCTCCTCGAGACACGAAAGCTAAGCGAGGCGACATCTGAGCTCGACGCGATGAGCGCTGTCTCGCGGGAGGTCTACGCAGACATACGAGAAGCCATCATGGGTCTGCGTGCGGCTCCGGCGGGACTCGTCCCAGCCCTACGCGATTACCTGTACCGCCTGCCGCGTCTGGCCGGTTGCGAAATCGAGCTCCGCGTCTTGGACGACGCCGACAGGATTGCGCTCCCCCCTGCTGCTGAGATCCAGCTCGTCCGCATCGTCCAGGAGGCGCTCAGCAACGTTCGCAAGCACGCCGAAGCGTCGCACGTCGAGGTTGTCGTCGGGGCGAACGCGGAGGAGGTCGGAGTCGAGATCATCGACAACGGCCACGGCTTCGACCCACTGCAGCTCGACCGAACCGGATGGCCGCGGCTCGGTCTCCAGACGATG
>DATIBA010000070.1:0-14119 GCA_035457765.1 Gaiellaceae bacterium | reverse complement strand
TCTCGACGGGATCGGGCTTCGAGCCTGGAGCGTCCTCTTCGGCAACGACCCGCTCGGAGAGCGTCAGCGGCTCCTTGCTCTCGTCTCCACCGCACGCGGCGAGGATGAGGAGCAACGATGCGAGGAGCGACATCCTGAGGCGCACGGCGGGTCGAGTCTAGGGTCTGGGCCCGAGGTCCACAAGCCCTCGGCCCGCGCGGCCTCGTACACTGGTCGGGCCGGGGTGGCGGAACGGGTGAGACGCGCCTGCCTTAAAAGCAGGTGTCCCCTCGGGGGCGTGCGGGTTCGAGTCCCGCCCCCGGCATCGCACAAGATCGGCAGGCGGCCAGCGCCGTTCGCCGAGCGCGGGCGAGCATCCGAGGCGCCGCCGCTTCATCCGAGCGCGTCGGGGGTTGCAGTCATGGCGGGATACACTCCGCCGGCCGTGGCGAGCCCGCCGGAAGCGCTTGCCCATGCCCAGCTCGAGTGGGATACGCCGTTGTACCGAATGGCGGTCGCGCAGTTCGATCAGGCGGTTTCCGTCGCGGACATTCCCGAGGACGTCGCCGAGCGACTCCGGTATCCAGAGCGCTCCATCATCGTCAGCATCCCGGTGCGCATGGACGACGGCCGGCGAGTCGTCTTTCCCGGCTACCGCGTCCAGCACTCCAGCATCATGGGTCCGACGAAGGGTGGAATTCGCTACGACGCAGAGGTGACTCTCGGCGAGTGTGCCGCGCTCGCGATGTGGATGACGTGGAAGTGCGCGCTTCTCCGTCTGCCGTACGGCGGGGCGAAAGGTGGCGTGCGCTGCGATCCGCGCTCGTTCTCGCTGGGAGAGCTCGAGCGCCTCACCCGCCGATTCACCTCCGAGCTCCTTCCTATCATCGGCCCGCAGGAGGACATCCCCGCGCCGGACATGGCCACGAACGAACAGACGATGGCGTGGATGATGGACACGTACTCGATGCAACGCGGTTATGCGGTGCCCGAGATCGTCACCGGGAAGCCGATCTCCATCGGCGGGTCGGTCTTTCGGCACGAGGCGACCGGGGCAGGGGTCGTCATGGTCGTGAGCCGTGCCTGCGACCGGTTGGACTGGCCGCTCGATCGACAGCGGTGCGTCGTCCAGGGCTTCGGCAACGTCGGTGGAATCGCAGCCCAGGAGCTCGATGCCCGCGGCGCAACGGTCCTGGCGGTGTCAGACGTGTCGGGCGGGCTCTACGCACGAGAGGGTCTCGACGTACCGGTGCTCACGGAGTACGTGCGTGAGCACGGTTCGCTGGAGGACTGTGACGCGGGCATCCGTCTCTCCAACGACGAGTTGCTCGAGCTCGAGTGCGATGTCCTCGTCCTTGCCGCGCGCGAGGATCAGATCAATGCCGAGAACGCACCTCGCATTCAGGCTCGGATGATCGCGGAGGGTGCGAACGGGCCGACGTCGCTCGAGGCCGACGAGATACTCGCGCAGCGCGGAATTCCGGTTCTTCCAGACATCCTCACCAATGCGGGCGGCGTCACCGTCTCGTACTTCGAGTGGGTGCAGGACCTCGGGCGTTTGTTCTGGACTCGCGACGAGATACGAGCCAAGCTCGCGGCGAAGCTCTCCGACGCCTTCGATCGCGTCTGGGACCTCGCCGAGGCACGACGGGTCCCGCTCCGCACGGGTGCCCTCGTCTCCGGGATCCGCGAGGTCTCCGAGGCGCTCGAAGCGAGGGGGATCTTCCCGTGAGCGTCGTCCGCGACGCGATGGTCTCACACCCGGGGCAGCTCCCGGCGGCTGCATCCGCGCAGGCGGCCGGTGAGCTCCTGTCCAGGACGGAGGTTCGCGCGGTCTTCGTCACCGAGGACGAGCGGCTCGTGGGCGTCGTGACGCGAAAGACGCTCGTGCGCGAGGTCGTGGCGAAGGGGCGCGATCCCCGCGAGACCGCGCTCGGCGACATCGCCGAGCCTCCGCATCACACCATCGGCCCCGATGTTCCGCTCGAGGAGGCATTTCGCTTCCTCGAAGCCGAGGATGCCGAGCGCGTGCCGGTCGTCGACGAGCACCATCGCCTCGTCGGCGTTCTCTCTCGAAGCGTCCTCCAGCGGCGGCTCGCCGAGGACGAGGACGACGAGGACGACGAGGAACCGCTGCCGCCAGCCGCGTAGTCGTCAGCAGCTGGTGTAGGCACCTGGAGGCGCCGGGCCCTCCTCGCGTGCGGGCAGCGCGGCCGCCGTGAGCGCAGCGCCGTGAAGGATGTCGCGCTCCGAGGCTTCGATCTCGTTGAGTGCATACGCGTCGAGGATCTCGCCTAGGATCACGAGCCCGGCGACGATGACCGGCGCGCGCCCCGGTTCGATTCCCGGTACCCGAAGCCGCTCCGCGAGCGTCATGCCAGCCAGCCGTTCGAGCTGCTCCCCGACCGCAGCGCGCGCGATGCGGTAGCCGTGCGTTCGCTCGGGGTCGTACTCGACGAGGCCGAGATCGAGCGCGGCGAGCGTCGTGATCGTGCCGGCCACCCCGATCGCACTCGTCGCGTTCGAGCTGGGGAGGAGGGTCCTCACGGCCGCGGCTGCCGAGGCGAGCTCGCCGGGTGTCGGAGGGTCCGATTCGATGAATCGCTCGGTTCCGCGCACGCAACCGGCGTCGATGCTCGCGGAGCTTACGACTTCGCCGTCGGCGCCGCACTCGACGAGCTCGGTCGACCCGCCGCCGATGTCGACGATGAGAGTGTGCTCCAAGGCTCCCCGCCCAGCCGCGACTCCGCGGGCCATCATCGAGGCCTCGGCCGCGCCGTCGAGCAGCAACGTCGTGAAGCCGTAGCTCCATTCGATCTCGCCGAGGAACGCCTCGCCGTTGTCTGCGTCACGCACTGCACTCGTGGCAATCGCGAGGGTCCGATCGACTCCGTGCGATTCGATCTCCCGGCGGTACTCCGCAAGGCAGCCGCGGACGCGCGCGACCGGAAGCGGGAGGAGCCGCCGGCGGCTGTCGACGCCCTCGCCCAGCCTCGTGATCGTGAGCCGTCTGACGACCTCCGAGAGCTGCTCCCCCTCGACGTCCGCGACGAGGAGCCGGGTCGAGTTCGTCCCGAGGTCGACCGCTGCGACGCGGATCATCGAAGGGGCAGGAGCACCCGCAGCCAGCGCGTTCGCCGCTTGGCTGCTTCGAGCGAGTCGAGGAGCACGTCGAGGCGAGCCCGTGAGACGCGCAACCGTTCGAGTGCGGCCTCGAGCTCTCGGCTCGAGCTCTCCGCGTCGGCCAGCAGGCGCTCGGTCCGCGCGGCCCGCTCGTCGAACAAAGCCAGCTCGTCCGAGATCCTTCCACCCGTGCGTTTCGCGTAGCGCCAGAGTGCGACGCCGCGCACGACGGCGAAGACGGTCCCACCGATCACGAGTGCGAGACCCACGAGAAACGCGGCGAGAACCAACTTAGAGCGACCTCTTGAGCATCCCGAATACCCCGCGGACCACCTCTCGGGTGAGCGCACGCCCACTGGAGGACGTGAGAAAGTCGCCGATCGCGTCCGCACCTCGGGCCGTGGCGTCGGCAGCCTTCTTCTGGCGCGGGCTCGGTTGCGGAGGAGTTGCGCCGTCGGCCACAGGTTGCTCGAGGCGCGCGGCGAGCAGCTCGCGCGCGCTCTGGTTGTCGAGGGGCGTGCCGTACTTGGCGAAGAGGGGCGAGCTCCTCGCCGCGGTGTCCACATCGTCCGCGGGTCCCATTCGGGCATGTGGTGGGCGCATGCGCGTGTGGACGACCGGTGTCGGGACGCCCGACTCCGACAGGATCGTGACCGCGGCCTCGCCGGTACCGAGCTGCGTGAGCAGGTCCTCGAGGTCGTAGAAGTCCGATTTCGGATACGTCCGGACGCTCGCCCGCAGCGCCTTCTCGTCCTCGGGCGTGAACGCGCGCAGGGCATGTTGGACGCGATGTCCGAGTTGGCCGAGGACGTCTGCGGGGACGTCCTTCGGCGTCTGCGTCACGAAGAACACACCGACTCCCTTCGAGCGGATCAGCCGGACGGTCTGGGTGACGGACTCGACGAAAGCCTTGCTTGCGCCGTCGAACAGGAGATGCGCTTCGTCCAGGAAGAAGACGAGCTTCGGCCGATCCCTGTCACCGATCTCCGGAAGCGTCTCGAAGAGCTCGGCGACGACCCACATGAGCACCGTCGACCACAGTCTGGGCTTGTCTTGCACCGCGGGCAGCTCGAGGCAGGACACGACTCCGCGGCCATCGGGCGCGGTTCGAACGAGGTCGGCGATGTCGAGCTGCGGCTCGCCGAAGAATTCCGTGCCGCCTCCCTGCTCGAGGCCGACGAGCGAGCGGAGGAGGACTCCGACCGTCTGCGGAGAGATCCCCCCGATGCCACGAAGCTCGTCCCTTCCCGCGTCCGAGTCGAGAAACGTGAGCAGGGCGCGAAGGTCCGAGAGGTCGAGGAGCGGCAAGCCCTTCGAGTCGGCATAGTGGAAGACGAGCGCGAGACTCTGCTCCTGGGTTTGGTTCGCACCCAGCACCTTCGCCAGGAGCAACGGCCCGAAGTCGGAGACCGTCGAGCGTACGGGGACACCCGGGCCGATGCCGCCGAGGCAGAGGTACTCGACCGGAAAGCCCGCCGGAATCCACTCGATCCCGAGCTCGTTCGCGCGCCTCTTCGCAGGACCGTCGTCCGCTCCCGGTACTGCCAGTCCCGAGAGGTCTCCCTTCACGTCGGCCGCGAACACCGCGACACCGGCCGTTGAGAGCTGCTCTGCGATGACCTGCAGCGACCTCGTCTTCCCCGTTCCGGTCGCCCCCGCGATCAAGCCGTGCCGGTTCAGCATGCCGAGTGGAACGCGAACACGCGCGTTCGGAACGAGGGCGCCGTCGTGCACGCCTGCGCCGAGCTCCACGGCCGCGCCACGCGTTGCATACGCCTCGGCGACGGCGACGCCGAAGTCCGTGGCGGTCTCCGTCTTCGCCATCGCGGCCGATCGTATCAACGAGGGTTTCGGATCCAGGATCGATGTTTATTGGATCCGAAATGAGGGTATTGCCGCCAAGAATCGGCTCATGTGCCGCTCTTGGGATCCAATCGAGTACAATGCGGACACACTTTCGAGTTGGGGAGGAGACGATGGGCACGATCGGGGCAAACGGCACGGACAGATGGGCAGGAATCGAGCGGCCGTACTCCCAGACGGACGTCGAGCGGCTTCAGGGACGGTTTCGCATCGAGCACACGCTCGCGAGGCTCGGCGCGGAGCGTCTCTGGCGGCTTCTCCACTCCGAGCCCTACGTGGCTGCGCTCGGTGCGCTCACTGGCGCGCAGGCGGTGCAGATGGTGAAGGCCGGCCTGAAGGCCATCTACCTCTCCGGCTGGCAGGTCGCGGCAGACGGCAACCTGGCAGCGCATACGTACCCCGACCAGAGTCTCTACCCCGTCAACAGCGCGCCGGCCCTCGTGAGGCGCATCAACAATGCCCTGCTCCGTGCCGATCAGATCGACTCGACCGAGTCGAAGAACGGGACGTACTGGCTCGCCCCGATCGTGGCCGATGCCGAGGCCGGTTTCGGAGGTCCGCTCAACGCGTTCGAGCTGATGAAGGCCTTCATCGAGGCGGGCGCCGCCGGCGTCCACTTCGAGGATCAGCTCTCGTCCGAGAAGAAGTGTGGCCACCTCGGCGGGAAGGTGCTCGTTCCCACCTCCCAGTTCGTCCGGACCCTGGTCTCGGCGCGCCTGGCCGCCGACGTGCTCGACGTCCCGACGGTCCTCGTCGCGCGGACCGATGCGCTTTCTGCGACGCTCCTCACGAGCGACGTCGACGAGCGCGACCGCGAATTCCTGACCGGCGAGCGCACCCCCGAGGGGTTCTTCCGGGTCAAGCCCGGCATCGAGGCTCCGATCGCCCGTGGCCTCGCGTACGCGCCGTACGCGGATCTCATCTGGTTCGAGACCTCGACTCCCGACCTCGACGAGGCGGAGTCGTTCGCCGCGGCGATTCACGAGCGGTACCCGGGCAAGCTCCTCGCCTACAACTGCTCGCCGTCGTTCAACTGGAAGCGGCACCTGGACGAGGAGACGATCGCGTCGTTCCAACAGGAGCTGGGACGAATGGGCTATCGCTTCCAGTTCGTGACCCTCGCCGGCTTCCACGCGGTGTGCGCATCGATGTTCGATCTCGCGGCCGGATACGCTCAGGACGGCATGAGCGCCTACGTGAAGCTCCAGGAGCACGAGTTCGCGCTCGAGGAGCAGGGTTACACCGCCACCCGCCACCAGCGCGAGGTCGGCGCCGGCTACTTCGACGCCGTGCTCGAGGCCGTCACCGGCGGCGAGAGCTCGACGCTCGCCCTGAAGGGCTCCACCGAGGAGGCGCAGTTCGACGCGGCGCCGGTGGCTTGAGCACGAGCTCGCCAGCCGCCACTCTCCTCGCTCCGGACGAATCGGGCGTACTCACTCCTGGAGCGCTCGATCTCGTCGTGGAGCTCGAGCGGGAGTTCGAAGACCGCCGGCAGGAGCTCCTCCGAGCGCGTTCCGAGCGCCAGGAGCAAATCTCGGCGGGCGAGCTCCCCGACTTCCTCGAGTCCACGCGCTCGGTGCGCGAGGGCGATTGGCGCGTTGCGCCGGTGCCCCAGGACCTTCAGGACCGCCGGGTGGAGATCACCGGGCCGGCGGGCGACCGGAAGATGGTGATCAACGCCTTCAACTCAGGCGCGCGGATGTACATGGCCGACTTCGAGGACGCGAACTCGCCCACCTGGGCGAACGTCGTCGGCGGCCAGCAGAACCTCACCGACTCGATCGAGCGGACGATCTCGATCGAGACGCCCGAGAAGCGCTACGCGCTGAACGACGACGTCGCCGTCCTGCTCGTGCGCCCCCGGGGCTGGCACCTGCTCGAGCGGAACGTCGAGATCGACGGTCGCCCGGTCTCGGCGAGCCTTTTCGACTTCGGCATCTACTTCCACCGCAACGTCGAGCGGCTCCTCGCGCGCGGCACCGGCCCGTACTTCTACCTCCCGAAGCTCGAGAGCCATCTCGAGGCGCGGCTCTGGAACGACGTCTTCTGCTTCGCGCAGGACTCACTCGGTGTGCCGCGGGGCACGATCAAGGCGACGGTACTGATCGAGACGATTCTCGCTGCGTTCGAGATGGAGGAGATCCTCTACGAGCTCCGCGAGCACTCGGGCGGGCTGAATGCGGGCCGCTGGGACTACATCTTCTCGGTGATCAAGAAGTTCCACGACCGCGACGAGTTCGTGCTCCCCGATCGCGCCCAGGTGACGATGACCGTGCCGTTCATGCGCGCGTACACCGAGTTGCTCGTGCACACGTGTCACGCTCGGGGGGCGCACGCGATCGGCGGTATGGCCGCGTTCATCCCGAGCCGTCGCGATCCCGAGGTGAACGAGATCGCACTCGCACGTGTGCGCGAGGACAAACAGCGCGAGTCCGGCGACGGGTTCGACGGCACGTGGGTCGCGCATCCGGATCTCGTTCCCACGGCGCTGGTCGAGTTCGACATTGCGCTCGGCGAGCGGTCGAACCAGCTGGAGCGACTCCGCGAGGACGTCTCCGTCCAGGCGGCCGATCTCTTGAACGTGGCTGCCACACCCGGCGAGATCACGGACGCCGGGGTGCGCGCGAACGTCTCCGTCGGGATCCGGTACATCGCAGCCTGGCTCTCGGGGGTCGGAGCGGCGGCCATCGACAACCTGATGGAGGACGCGGCGACTGCGGAGATCTCGCGCTCCCAGATCTGGCAGTGGATCCATCACGGGAGGGTCGCGCGGGCGGACGTCGAGCGGACGATCGCAGACGTGACTGCGGAGCTCCCTGCCGAGCCCGTGTACGCGGAGGCGCGCACGTTGTTCGAGCAGCTCACGCTCGCGAAGGAGTTCACGGAGTTCCTCACCCTTCCAGCGTACGAGCGGCTCCTGGAGCTCGGATAAGTGTCCGACGGGACGAAGGCCGACGACATCGCCCTCGCCCTCGAGGAGTCCATCGTCTCCGGGGAGATCCCGCCGGGGAGTGTGCTTCGCCAGGAGCATCTCTCGGAGCAGTTCCAGGTCTCGCGGACACCCGTCCGCGAGGCGCTCCGGCGGCTGGCGGCGCTCGGGCTCGTTACGTTCGAGCCGAACCGCGGCGTCCGTGTCCGCATGCTCTCGCGTGACGAGCTCCGCGAGGCGTTCCTCGTGCGCGCCGAGCTCGAGAGCCTCGCGACCGAGATCGCGACTCCGAAGATGGCCGACGCGGAGCTTGCGGAGCTGGAGGTCGCGGAGCACCGCTTCAGCGAGCTCACGCGCGAGCTCGTGGAGACGAGCCATGCCGGTCGCCAGGACCTCGAGCTGGCTCGCGAGTGGCTGTTCGCGAACCACTCCTTCCACGACGTGATCTACGCGGCGGCGGACGTGCCCCTCATCGAGCGCATGGCGAAGGCGGCGCGGCGCACGTTCCTCGTGAAGCCGTTCTGGGCCACCGGAGCCGACCTCGACGAGCTGTTCCGCAACAACGACGGTCAGCACCGCGCCATTCGTGAGGCCATCGCCGCCCGCAGCCCTGAGGGAGCGCGCGTGCTCGCGCGGGAGCACGTTCTCTCGTCGGGACGCCTGCTCGAGGCGATCCTCGACAAGGTCGCCGCGCAGGCGCGCGAGAGCGCTGCCTTCAACTGACCCGGTCCGCGCCGCCGGTGCGCACTAGCGCGCCAGGGTGACCTTCGAGAGCCCTCGCGGCTCGTCCGGGTCGAAGCCTTTCGTCCGCGCCAGGGCCCATGCGAAGAGCTGTCCGGGAACGACGGAGAGGAGCGGCGTGAGGAGCGACGAGCGAGGTCGGGGAACGGGAAGAACGTACTCGGCCGACGGAATCGCCTCTGCCGCGCTGCCACTGGCGATGACCGTTGCGCCCGCCTCGCGCGCCCGCGCGACGGCCTCGAGCACGGCGGGAAGCGTTGGGTCGTCGGAGGCGATCGCCCAGACGGGGAAGAGAGAGTCGAGGGCGGCGACCGGCCCGTGCGCGAGATCGGTCGCCGTCAGCGGTTCGGCGGCGACGCGGCAGGTTTCGAGAAGCTTGAGCGCGATCTCGCGCGCCGTCGCGAACTCCGCGCCCCGTCCGACTACGAACATGCGTCCCGCGTAGGCGAACGGCACGGCGACGGCCGTGATCTTCGCCTCCATGCTCTCCGTGAGCTCCTCGAGCTGTCCGGCGACGACGCGGAGCTCGTCGGCGAACCGCGAGCCGACTCCGGCGGCGTGCGCTGCGAGGAGGCCGAGCGCGGCGACCTGATTCGTGTACGTCTTCGTTGCGGCAACGGCGTCCTCCCGTCCTGCGCTCAGAGGAAGGACGGCGTCCGCCGTGCCCGCGAGCTCCGACTCTGGATCGTTCGTGATCGCGACCGTGAACGCACCACGTCGACGAGCACGTCGCGCGTACTCGACGACGTCGGGAGTGCGCCCCGACTGGGACAGGGCGAGAGCAGTGGAGCCCGACATGTCGAGGTCCGCGCCGTAGTAGACCGTGAGCGAGATCGAGTCTCGAAGGGCGGTCCAGTGCGGCAAGAGCCCGAAGGCGTACACGCCGTAGGAGGCCGCGTTGTCCGAGGAGCCGTGGCCGACCATGCGAACTGTCGTCGCGCCTCGCTCGCGCATCTCGGCAGCGACGCGTGCGAACTCGGATTGCGCGTCGAGCAGCCGGCCGAGAGCAGCCGGTTGCTCTCGGATCTCGGTGAGAAACCGGCTGCCTGCGCCGCGAGCCGGCGGAATCGGGACCGCCTCAGCCGACGACACGAGCCCGGCCCTCGACGAGGACGCGTTCGATCTCGAGTTCCTCGCTCAGCACGACGACGTCCGCCCGCGACCCCACGACGAGCCTTCCTGCGGTCGGGAGCCGCAGCACTCGAGCCGGCACCTCGGTCGCCGCGCCCACGGCGCCCTCGAGGGAGGCGCCGAGAGCGTGGAGGTTTCGCACGGCCTCGATCATCGTGAGCGTGCTTCCCGCGAGAGCTCCGCTCGGGCCACGCGCGACGCCGTCCCGGATCTCGACGCGTATGCCACCGAGGTGATACACGCCGTCGGTGAGCCCGGCGCCGGACATGGCGTCGGTGACGAGCGCGACGCGCCCTTCGGCCGCGCGCCAGACCATCGCCGCCGTGATCGGAGCGATGTGGACGCCGTCGAGTATGAGCTGGACGACGACCTCCGCCCGCGCGAGTGCTGCTCCCACCAGACCCGGGTCGCGGTGGTGGAACGGGTGCATCGCGTTGAAGAGGTGGGTCACGGTTCGAACACCGAGATCGAAGGCGATGTTCGCCTGGTCGGAGGTCGCGTCCGAGTGGCCGCAGGAGACGACGATCTCGCGACGGAGAAGGACCTCGATGAGTGCGCCTGCTCCGGGGAGCTCCGGCGCGAGTGTGACGAGTCGGACGGGCCCTGCGTCGAGCAGTCGCTCGAGGTAGGCGACGTCGGGATTGCGGCGTGCCTCGGCCGGATGCACACCGAGACGCAGGGCCGAGAGAAACGGTCCTTCGAGATGAGCACCCAGGATGCGGGGCCCGTCCGAGCCGGCAGGCACCTCGCGGAGGGCGGCGAGGAGCTGCTCTTCGGGAGCGGTGATGAAGGTCGGGAGATAGGCGGTGACGCCGGTCTCGAGCAGCGCGTCGCCTGCGCGCCTGTAGGCGTCTGCGTCGGCTTCGAGGAAATCTACCCCCGAGAAACCGTTGACCTGGAGGTCGACGAATCCGGGGACCGCCAGTCCGCGTCCGTTCGGAGACGCCAGCCCGTAGGAGGCGATGCGACCGTCCGTCACTTCGACGTCGCCGCGAACGACGCGACCGTCCACGAGCGCCGCCTCGACGCCGAGCTTCATCCGGGCTCCTCGACGGAGCGTCGGATGCTTCCGCCGGTGTCGGCAAGCCTGGCCCGTGCCTCGCCTGCGTCGACCCCCGCAAGGAGAGAGACGATCGCCACCTTGGCGCTGCCGTTCGCCGCCTCGAGCGCCTCGTCGACCTGCTCCGGCGACGCGCCGGTCGCGGTGCGGACGATCCGCCGGACCCGCGCGCGAAGCTTCTCGTTCGTCGCGTTGACGTCCACCATGAGATTCCCGTAGGTCTTCCCGAGGCGGATCATCACGAGGGTCGACAAGGTGTTGAGCACGAGCTTCTGCGCCGTCCCCGCCTTCAGCCGCGTCGAGCCCGCCAGGAACTCCGGGCCGACGACGACGGCGATCTCGTGGTCTGCAAGCTGCGCCAACTCGGAGTCGTTGACCGAGACGATGCAGACGGTGAGCGCCCCTGCCTCCGAGGCGGCGGCGATCGCGCCGAGCACGTACGGGGTCCGCCCGCTCGCGCTCACGGCGACCACGGAGTCCCTCGGATCGACATCCAGCACGGAAAGGTCTCGCGCTCCGGCTTCGCGGTCGTCCTCTGCCGCATCCTGTTCGAGCGGAGGCGCGTCTTCGCCCCCGGCCACGACCGCGACGACGACGCCCGGCTCGGTCGAGAATGTCGATTCGGACTCCGACGCGTCGAGCGCCGCGATGCGCCCCGACGAGCCTGCCCCGACGTAGACGAGGCGGCCGCCCTCGCGCATCCGTGCTGCGATCGCATCGATCGCATCCGCGATCGAGGTCGACGCGGCCGCCACCGCCTCGGGCACTCTGGAGTCGCCGGCGTTCATCAACTGGACGAGCTCGAGCGTCGCGCGCGCTTCGAAGTCCGTCGACGCGTCGCTCCCGGCCTCGGTCGTGAGATCGTCGAGGTCGCTCCGTGACTGCACCATCGGGCGAGTCTACGCTCCTGCCCATCGGTGGTCAATACCAATTTTCGTGGAAATGTGGTATCGGTATAGCCTCGCGCCATGGCAGCGATCGAGCTCGAGCAGGTCACGAAGGTGTTCTCCGGAGGCGTCGTCGCCGTCGACGACGTCTCGCTGCGCGTCGACGACGGCGAGTTCATGGTGCTCGTGGGGCCGTCGGGATGTGGCAAGTCGACGTTGCTTCGCGCGATCGCGGGCCTCGAGGACATCACCAGTGGGACGATCTCGATCGGTGGGCGAGACGTCACCGACCTCGCTCCTCGGCGCCGAGACATCGCGATGGTCTTCCAGAGCTATGCGCTCTATCCGCACATGAGCGTGCGCCAGAACCTCGGCTACGGCCTCAAGGTGCGCCGGATGCCGAAGGCCGAGATCAGACGTCGCGTCGACGAGGTCGCGAGGCTGCTCGGGCTCGACGAGCTTCTCGAGCGCAAGCCGGCTCAGCTCTCGGGTGGGCAGCGTCAGCGCGTGGCCATGGGACGCGCCATCGCACGACAGCCGCACGCGTTCCTCATGGACGAGCCCCTCTCGAACCTCGACGCGAAATTGCGCGTCGGCATGCGAGCATCCTTGGCCCAGCTGCACCAGGCGCTCGGTGTGACCACGGTGTACGTGACCCACGACCAGGTCGAGGCGATGACGCTCGGCCAGCGGGTGGCGGTGATGCGAGACGGGCGGATCCTGCAGATCGACGCCCCGCAACACCTGTACGAGCAGCCCCGAGATCTGTTCGTCGCCGGCTTCATCGGGTCGCCGGCGATGAATCTCGTCGAGGCGAAGATCGACAACGGCGACGTCGTGTTCGGCGAGTTCCGAGTTCCACTTGCCGACATGCGCCGTCCTGTTGCGCGGTCCGGGCGAGTCGCGCTGGGCATTCGCCCCGAGAGCTTCGAGGACGCGGCGTTCGCGGCGTCAGAGCTTCCAATCCTCGACGTGAGGGTGGTCGTGCTCGAGGAGCTCGGCTCCGACGCGCACGTGTACTTCAGCGTCGACGCTCCGCGCATCACTTCGGAAGTGCTCGAGGCAGAAGGCGAGTCGGACGAAGGGCTCGTCGCGCAGCCGGCGACGCTCCTCAACGCACGGGTCGACCCGCGTACCGCGGCGCGTGTCGGTGGCGCCCTCCGCCTTGCGGTCGACCCATCTCGGTTCCACTTCTTCGACCCCGACACAGGCGCGAGTCTCGTGCATTCGAGACCGAGCGGCGTCGCCGCTCTTCCCGCCGCCGGAATCTGAGACGTGCGGCTTCTCCGTGTGGTCCGGTATTGACCACCTGACGGAGTGCGTTACGATTGGTCGCCCCGTGACGAAGCAGAGCGAGACCCGGGAGCTCGTACTCGACATCGTCGAGCGGCTCGACGTCGGCGACGCGATTCCGTCCGAGCGCCAGCTCAGCGCCGAACTCGGCGTCTCGCGCCTCACTCTGCGCGCCGCGCTCGACGATCTCGCTCGCGAGGGGTACCTTGTTCGGCGCCGGGGCGCAGGCACGTTCGTGAGCGAGCCGAAGATCGCTCAGGAACTCACGATGACGTCGTTCACGGACGACATGCGGCGACGGGGAATGCGGCCCGCGTCGAAGACGCTCGAGCTGCGGGTGACACCAGCCGGTGCGCGGCTGGGCCGCGTCCTCCACGTGTCGCCATCGGAGCCGGTGATGGTCGCGAGCCGCTTGCGGCTCGCCGATGGGGAGAGCATGGCCATCGAGACCGTTCACGTGCGCGAGAAGCACGTGCCCGGACTCACGGCGCGAGACCTCGAGGAGCACTCGTTCTACGAGCTCCTCCGCGAGCGTTACGGAATCGTCATCGTGGGAGGGGAGCAGACGATCGAGCCGACGGTGACGGACGAGGAGGAGTCCGATGCGCTCGGAGTCCCGCTCCATTCGCCTGCGTTCCGCTTCGAGCGCGTAACGCACTCGCAGGCGGGAGAGATCGTCGAGTTCGTCGAATCGATCTATCGCGGCGACCGGTACCGGCTCGTGACCGCGCTGTCGTTCCCGCAGGAGCGTCGTCGAGGATCGCAATCTGCCCGGCGCGATGGAAGCGTGACCGCTTCGAAGCGTGGCTAGTACCAAAGCTGGGCACGACGGGCTCCACGTAGCCCACGGGCATTTCGGCTCATGAGCAGGAAATTGCGCGCTATTGAGTTAATCAATAGAGCTTGACATCAGCGCCGCGATGTGGAAGCCTCTCGGCTGGTGGCAGATTGGTATAAACCACTTGGGCGCGCTCGAGCCGATGCCTGCCACGCCGAGATGCGGCGCACACGACGCACCCAGATGCCGCGGGAGATGCGCATGAACGTACGTCATTTCGCTGCCGCGACGCTCGTGGCGGCGCTTGCAGTGGTGGCGGTAGGAGCGTCGGGAGC
>DATIBA010000069.1:0-8888 GCA_035457765.1 Gaiellaceae bacterium | reverse complement strand
GACGAGGAGCGCCGCGAGGACGCTCGCGCCGAGCAGCGCCAGTCCCGAGGCCCAAGTCGACAGCCTCATGCAGTGAACGATACGAGGAGGCGGCGAGCTTCGCCGAGTTCGAGCCAGGCCAGGTCGCTACTCCTTCCACAGCTTGCGCATCCGTTCCCCCGGCCGGATCGTGTACGTGCCCCGGTGCCGGTGCGTCTCGATCCAGCGGTTCCGCTTTAGCCCCGGCGAGGTGATCACCGAGCTGGAGGCGCTGGTCGTCAGCCCCGTACACGAGTCTCGGTCCTTGGCCGACCTGCGACACCCGATCCTCAACCCTCTAACAACGCGGCGTCATTGAGCACCGTGGTCACGAAATGAACTAGGCACGGCTTCATCGCACCCCAGTGTTGTCCTGGAAGGCCCGCTCCGGCGGGCCTTCCTCGTTGAGTGAGCATCGCCGAAGTGCGGGCGGGCTGTGATCCCGCCTGACGCCGAACCCGTGATCGAGTCGGCTCCCTAGCGGCGCGTTCGGTCTACGATCAGCGCGTGGTCCGCTTCAGCGCTCCACGACCGATGGTCGAAGGGCACGCGCGGGGTTGCCGGCGACGACCGCCTCGGGCGCAACGTCCCGCGTGACCACACTGCCTGCGCCGACGACGGCACCCTCGCCGATCGTCACGCCAGGCAAGACGATCGCGCCTCCGCCCAACCACGCGTCGTCGCCGATAGTGATCGGCTCGCCGTACTCGAGCCCGGCGGCTCGCTGACCGCGGTCGAGCGGGTGGGAGACTGCGAGCAGCTGAACCTGTGGGCCGAGCTGCACCCGATCTCCGATCGTCACCGGCGCACCGTCGAGGAAGACACAGCCGGCGTTCGCGTAGAAGCGCTCGCCGACCTCGATGTTCGAGCCGTAGTCGCAGTGGAAGGGCGGCTCGATCGCAATGTCGGCACCGACACGTCCGAACAGCTCGCGGAGGATCTCGGAACGAGCCGGGTCGCCCGCGCCCGTGCGGTTGTAGCGGGCCAGCAGCGCGCTCGCACGCGCCCGCGCGTGCACGCGCTCAGGCTCGGAGGGGTCGTAGAGATCCTTCATCCGGCGCCGTTCCCGGTGCTCGCGGGGTCGCCTACATACCCATGGCGTGATAGCCGGCGTCGACGTACAACGTCGTGCCGGTCACGTTGCCCGCGTCGGCCGAGAGGAGGTACGCAGCCGCGGCCCCGCAGTCGCCGGCCTCGATCTGCCGATGGAGGGGCGCACGGTCCTCGAACATCGTCTCCATCGTCGTGAAGCCTGCGATCGAACGAGCCGCGAGCGTGCGCACCGGGCCGGCCGAGATCGCATTGACGCGGATGTTCTTGAAGCCGAGATCCCACGCGAGGTAGCGGACCGAGGAGTCGAGCGTCGACTTGGCCACGCCCATGACGTTGTAGTGCGGGACCGCGCGCTCGCCGCCGAGGTAGGTCATCGTCAGGATGGAGCCGCCGCCGCGAGCCTCCATGAGCGGCTCCGCGGCTCGAGCACACGCGACGAGCGAGTACGCGCTGATGTCGAGCGCCATCCAGAAGCGATCGCGCGGGGTGTCCGTGAAGCGCCCTTCGAGGTCCTCCGCGGCCGCGAAGGCCACGGAGTGGACGAGGATGTCGAGCCCGCCGCCGAAGGTCTCGCCGACCTCGGTGAAGACACGCGCGATGTCCTCGTCCGAGCGGACATCGCACTCCGTCACGAGGGGACTCGAGACCGTATCCGCCAGGTCGCGGACGCTCTTCTCGATCCGCTCGCCCTGGTATGTGAACGCGACTTGCGCTCCCTCCTCAGCGAGCCGGTGCGCGATCGCCCAGGCGATCGAGCGCCGGTTGGCGACCCCGAGCACGAGCGCCTGCTTGCCCTCGAACCTGCGGGCCATCCGGCGATCCTAAACGGATAGGCTCGCCGCGCGATGAGCGAGAGGCGGGTAGCGGTCGTCACGGGAGCATCGTCGGGGATCGGAGAGGCGACCGCTCGTGAGCTCGCTCGGCGAGGCTGGCTCTGCGTCGTCCTGGCGCGCCGCGCCGACCGGCTCGAGGCGCTCGCTACGGAGATCGACGGCGAGTGGGAGGTTTGCGACGTGCGCGATCGCGCTCAGGTCGACGAGGTGGCCACGCGCGTCCTCGACCGCCACCCGGCCGTCTCCCTCCTCGTCAATAACGCGGGCGTCCCCGGCCGCGGCTCGTTCGTCTCGACCTCGCCCGAGACCGTCGAGCGCGTGCTCGAGACGAACTACCTCGGCGGCGTCTGGTGCTCGCGCGCCTTTCTGCCGGGTCTCCGTGCAGCCGCGCCCCATGCGCACGTTGTCAACGTGGTCTCCGTCGCGGGAACGATCGCGTTCGCCCCCGCCGGGCCGTATGCGGCCGCGAAGCACGCACAGCTCGCGTTCTCGCGGTCGCTCGCCGCGACTCTCCGCACCGAGGGGGTCCGGGTTCATACGCTCCTTCCCGGCTTCGTCGAGACCGAGGGGTTCAAGCCGCGTACGACGCTCAAGAGCTCGCTCATGCGCCGGTTCGTGATCGACTCGGAGGACGTCGCGAAGGCCATCGTCGAGGCCGTCGAGAAGGGGAAGCGGGAGATGACGATCCCGTGGTTCCCGTACCGCTTCGTCTCGATCTTCCAGGCGCTCCTTCCGGGAGTGCTCGCGCGCCTCGTCGGTAGCTACGGCTACCGCTCGGGCGTGCAGGACTGACTCTACGGCCCGGGTTTCCGTGCGACGTACCAGCCGATTTCGACGTCGTACGGCTCCGCCGGCGCCGGCCCCCGAATGCGCTCGCGATCCTCCTGCGACATTCCGGCGAGCTCGAGCCGCTGCTCGAGGTCCACGCGCTCGCGTGTCACCTCGGACGTGAGCAGCACGAGGTCGTTCGCGTCGAGGTAACCGCGGACGTCCCCATCCGGGAGCAGCCGCTGATGTGTCGCGTCCCGAAGGCGCTCGAACCGGTCGAGCTCGAGTGTGCGGAGTGGATCGACCGATCCGAGCTGATCCACGATGAACACCCGGCCGCCGGCGCGCGTCACCCGCGCGAGCTCCGAGACGGCGAGCTCCGGACGGCGTACGTGATGGAGGACGCGATGACAGCACGCGAGGTCGAAGCTCGCGTAGCCGAACGGAAGCGCGGTGACGTCGCCTTCGAGGAAGCGAACGTTCTCCGGCGCAGCTCCTCGCCCGGCCTCGAGGTAGTCCTCCCTCGTGTCGACTCCGACGACCTCGGCTACGTGCGGTGCGAGCGCGAACGCCAGCGCTCCCGTCCCGCAACCCGCGTCGAGAACGGTCTCGGTCCCGACGAACGGCCCCAGCAGCCGGCGGACGCGCTGAGCGAGATCGGCCGCCCGGGCCTCCTGCAACGCGAGGCGGAGCTCGACCGTCAGGACAACGCCTCCTCGCGGAGCCGGCGTGCGAGGTCGAGCGCGTCCTCGCGCGTCGAGATCGTCCCGGCTGCCCGCTCCTCGGCGATGGCAGCGAGGATACGCCCGATCTCGGGTCCGGGCGGCAGGCCGAGCTCGTCGCCACGGACGAGCGGCTCGGACGGCTCGGCTCGTCGCGCCTCCTGGACGGCTTCCGCCAGCTCCGAAGCACCGACGAAGGCGAGCGCATCGAGCGACCACGGCTCCGTCTCGCGCCGGAACCGATGGATCGAGCGCGGGGACGAATCGCCCGGAGCGCGTGCGCGAAGCAGCGTCGTCGCGTACCGGCGCGTGTCGTTCGAGACGGGAAAGGTTGCGAGGTTCTCCCGGAACACCGCCACGAGACGGAAGTCCGAGTCGTCGAGGACGTCGAACCCGTCGACCAGCCGTCCACCGAGCGGCTCGAGCAGTCCCACTTCCTCGAGCCGCCGATAGCCGGCGGCCGAGAGACGCCGTAGCTCGCCGAGGATGCGCTCTCCCGCAGAGAGCGTCACGAGCGCAGTGGAATCCCGCAGAAGCTCCTCCGTATGTGCGTCCATGCTGAAGCCGAGCTCGTCCTCCAGCCGCACGGCGCGAAGAAGGCGCAGCGGATCGTCGAGGAAGATCGAGTCGGAGACGGCGCGAATGCGCCCGACGGCGAGGTCGGCCCTGCCGCCGTACGGATCGCAGAACTCGCCCGATCCAACCCGCACCGCGATTGCGTTGAACGTGAAGTCACGGGAGGCGAGATCTGCCTCGATGCCGTCGGGACTGGGTGTGAAGTCGACCGTCTGGGGAGCGTCGGACGCGGCTACACGCCACGCGCCGTGCCGCTCCGAGAGCGGAAACGCAGCACCCGCGAACAGCCGTGCGTAGCGAAGCGCGGCCTCCCGCGGATTGCGGCAGGCGACGTCGAGATCGAGCAGCGGACGTCCGAGCAGCTCGTCGCGGACCGCGCCGCCGACGATCCATGCCTCCTCGTCGCCGAGCACCTCGCGGACTCGCTCATCCATCCTTCGCCACCCGCCGTGCTCTCCCCGAACGCGTGTTGAACCCGGTCGCGATCTCGTACCCGATGGTTTCCGCAACACGGGCGTGGTCTTCGATGAGAATCCCCTCGCCGACGAGCGTCACCGGCGTGTCCTGAGGAAGCCGCTCGTCGAGCTCGACCGCGAAGGCATCCATCGAGATCGTGCCGACGACGCGCCTGCGCCGGCCTTCGACGAGCACCTCGGTTCCAGTCATGTCTCGACGGAACCCGTCCGCGTACCCGACGGGGACGATGCCGATCCACGTCGGCCGGTCGGCGACGAAGCGGCGCCCGTAGCCCGTGCTCTCGCCGGGCTCGAGCTGCTTGACGAGCGCGAGGTACGAGTCCCAGCGCAGCGCCGGCTCGAGCCCTTCCGCACCCGGGTCCGCACCGAACGGCGAGATCCCGTAGAGCGCGATGCCGCAGCGAACGGCGTCGAACCGCGCCTCGGCGTACCGAAGGGTCGCCGCGCTGTTCGCAATGTGCCGCGTGAGCGAGGCGTGCCCGGCCGTCGCCTCCTTGAAGCGCTCGATCTGCAGCTGCGTGAAGGCGGGGTCGGACTCCGCGACCGCGAGGTGACTCATGAGGCCGACGACGTCACGGCCGGCCGAGGCCAGCTCGGCGAGTCCCCAGCGCCCCATCCCGGTGTCCAGCTTGAGATGGACACGGATGCCCTCCGGCACTCTCCCATCGGCGGTGACGAGCTCGAGCCGGGCCGCCCGTGCCTCGCCGACCTCCCGCTCGGAGACGGGGCCCATGACGATGACGCGCGCGTTACGCAGAGCTGCGCGGAGGTGGAGAGCCTCGGGCAGCGTCGCGACGCAGAGCGCGGATGCCCCCGCCTCGAGCGCGGCGCGCGAGACGTCGACGGCGCCATGGCCGTACCCCTCCGCCTTGACGACCGCCCAGAGCTCCGCTCCCCCCGCGGCGCGCAACAGAGTTTGGGCGTTGCTGCGGATGGCCGCGAGATCGATGGTGAAGCAGGACCGCTCCATGCGCGCATTCTCAGGGATGGCGGGCCGTGGACGCGGCTCGATCAGCTCGAAATACGGGCGAACTCGCTCAGTCGGACTTCCCGCGCACGACGAGGACCGGGCAGGGCGCGTGCGTCACGCACTGCTGACTGACCGAGCCGAGGAGAAGGCCGACGAATCCGCCGTGGCCGCGCGACCCGACTATGAGAAGGTCGGCGCCCTCGGCGGCCCGGACGAGAGCGCTCCCCGCGGGCCCCTCGGTCACGACGCCCTCGATCTTCACGTCATTCGTCGCGCCAGCGACTTCGGCGATCACGGCGTCGAGCCTCTCGACAGCCTTTTCGCGAAGTGCGTCGAACTCGAAGTCCTCGGGAAGGCCGTACCCGGGCGTGAGGACGTACGGATCGCTCCAGGCGTAGACGACGCGCACGGACGCATCGCGCAGCTCGGCTTCCTCGAGCGCCCAGCGCAGGGCCTCCTTCGACTCGTCCGAGCCGTCTACACCGACGACGATCCTGGGCATCGTGGCTCATCCTACTGCCAGGCCGAAGGCGTCCAATCCATGGGAAGCCGAACGCGCGGTCGCGGGTCCAGTGGCAGGCATCGGCGGACTAGAAGTGCTCGCGCGCCTCGTCGAGAGCGCTCGGCAGTGTCGCGAGGAGGTCGCTCGCGACGAGCCCGGCGCGCTGCGGCGCGAGCTCTGCGGCACACGCGTGGGCGATCGAGGCTGCGGCAGCGGCGAGCTGCGGCTCGAGACCCTTCGCGAGGAAGGTGCCGACGACACCCGTGAGCACGTCGCCCGTGCCAGCCGTGGCAAGCGAAGGGGGTCCGAGATCGCACACGATCACACCCGCGCCTGGCGTGGCAACGATCGTGTCGGCACCTTTCAGAACGACGGTCGCGCCGTAGCGGTCCGCGCCTTGCTGTGCCGCGGCGAGCCGATGCGCGCTCACCCAGTCGGAGTCGGTGTCGAGCAGCCGAGCGAGCTCGCCTGCGTGCGGAGTGAGGACGGTGGGCGCGTCGCGCTCGACAGGCTCGAGGCCGAAGAGCGCATCCGCGTCGACGACTGCGGGAAGGGGGAGCCGGCGGAGAAGCTCGCGAACGAGCGCTTTGCGCTGGTCGCTGCGGCCGAGACCCGGACCGATCGCGAGAGCGGCGGCGCGCTCGGCGGAACGCGCGATCGTCTCGACGGCGTCCATGTCGCTCCAGCCGACCTTCACGGGCTCGAGCGCCAGCGCCTCGGCTGCCGGAAGCGCGGCCTGCGGAACCGCGAGCAGCACGTACCCGGCGTCGGCGCGTAGGGCGGCCATGGCGGACAGGCAGGCCGCGCCCGTCATTCCCGGCTGCCCTCCGACGACGAGCACGGATCCCGACGTGAACTTCGTGTCGCGGGCCCCACGCAGGGGAACGATCGAGAGGAGCGCCTTCGTCGCCCGACGGTGCGCGGTTGCGGCAGCGTCGAGGCCGATGTCCGAGACGACGACACGGCCCGCGTGGAAGCGTCCGGGGCCGACGAGGAGCCCGACCTTGTGAGCATGGAAGGTGACCGTGACGTCGGCATCGACGACTGCTCCGGCCACCTCTCCCGTCGACGCGTCGACCCCCGAGGGGAGATCGACCGAGACAACCGGTGCCGAGGCGACGTTGATCCGTGAGATGAGCTCTGCAGCCTCAGGTCTCGGAACGCCCGTGAATCCGGTACCGAAGAGAGCATCGACGACGACGTCGTATCCATCGGGCTCGGTCGTCTCGTCGGCGACGTGCCCCGCCTCCTGGAGGAGGCGCGCCGCGACTCTCCCGTCACCACCGTTCGAACCGCCGCCGCACACACATGCAAAGCGTCGCGCCGCGGGGAACGCGTCCATCGCCTCGCGCGCGACGGCCGCTCCGGCGCGCTCCATGAGCTCGGGGATCGAGTCGGGGTACGCGGGATACCGCTCCTCGGCGGCGCGCATCTCGTCGGAGGTATAGAGCGGCTCGAGCAGATCCCTAGGCATTCGCACGAGGGCTGACCACGCAGATCGCAGCCGCGATCTCACGCGAGTGCGTCATGGAGAGATCGATCGGGCCCGCCCGGACGCGCTCGGCGAACGCGGCCGTCCTGCCGGTCAGGCTCACCCCGGGCTTCGGTCGCCCCACGATCTCGATCTCCTTCCATGTGAAGCGCACGCCACAGCCGAGGGCCTTGCCGACGGCTTCCTTTCCCGCGAAGCGTGCGGCGTAGCTCTGAGCCGGATCCGGCCGGGAATCGCAATAGGCTCGCTCGGCCTCCGTGAAGCAGCGGTCGCGGAAGCTCGGCCGCTCGAGCGCGCGACGCACCCGCTCGATCTCGATGATGTCGACGCCGACCTTCACGGCGTTTGCCCGCCGGTCAGCTCCTGCTCGAGCAGTGCGGGGAACTGCGCGATCGACGAGACGACGATGTCCGGCGACGGATCCGAGAGCTCGAGCGTCTCCGGGCGAAACTTCCCCGTCCTGACGAGTGCAGTTCTCATCCCGAAGAGCCGCGCGCTGCGAACGTCGGCCTCGACGTCGTCCGTCACCATCCACGTCAGCTCCGGCTCTGCCTCGAGAGCGTCGAGGGCGGCCGCGAAGTACGACGGGCTCGGCTTGCCGAGTATGGTCGCCTCGACGCCGGTTGCGTACTCGAGTCCCGCGACGAAGGCGCCGCCGTCGAGCATCGGGCCACGCTTCGTCTGCCACCACTTGTTCTTGTGCAGGCAGTAGAACGACGCGCCCAGCTGGATCTCCTCGAACGCGCGCTCGAGGTTCATGTAGCTGAAGACCTGATTCGGTTCCAGCGTCTCGTCGCACCCGCCGATGAGCACCGCCTCGGCGTCGTGACCGACGAGCTCGAGGCCGTCGAGGTCGGGCACGATCGCTGCCATGACGAGTGCCAGGACGCGCTTCCCGGCCAGCTCGCGGGCGGCGGCGCCTGGCGTCGTCTGCAGCTCGTTGTCCTCGAGGGTGAATCCCATCTCCCGGAGCTCCGCGGCCAGGCGTGCGCGCGGCCGGGTCGAGTTGTTGCTCACGAAGCGGAGGAAATGGCCCGCTCCCCGGAGTTCGGCGACGGCGTCGACGGCACCCGGGATCGGGTCGCCCGACACGTGGAGGACACCGTCGATGTCGAGCAGAATGCACGCCATGGAGCGTGAGTCTATTCGTCCCATTTCAGGGGTTTGCCCGCGTTGGTCGCTCGTGGCGCGATGTGGCTCTGGTAAACGCTTTGCGGCGACTTCAGCGTCTAGATGTGGCTTCCCTACGTTGCCTCGTTTCGAGACGTTTGGGTCCCTCAAACACGAGCGAGCACGACCCTGCGCCTGCGCAGTCCGCGCATCGGAGAGCCGTGAGCTCGACGTGGGCGGGCTGAAATGACTTGCGCGGCGCTGTTCGAGCCGATCCGCGTCGGCTGATCGTGCCCCACTACCCGGTCACGATGCGTGGGTCGTCGGCGACGAGCCCGTCGTGGGATTCGAGTTCCAGTCTCGAACCG
>DATIBA010000068.1:0-7562 GCA_035457765.1 Gaiellaceae bacterium | reverse complement strand
GATCGTCCCGATCCTCGTCGCGATCCGCTTCTCGTTCAACGAGGGTCGCTCCCGCTCGACCGCGCAGGGCTGGTCGCTCCGCTGGTACTTCGAGGATCCCGACCTCTCCGTGCTCCACGACCCCGACCTGCGTGCCGCGCTGCTCCAGAGCATGCGGCTCGCCGCGATCGCGGTGCTCGTCACCGTTCCGCTCGGCGTCGCGCTCGCCATCGGGCTGACGCGCTGGCGAGGGCGCGTCGCAGGCGGGTCGCGCGCGGTCTCGCTCGTGACGCTCGTTACGCCCGAGATCGTCATGGGCACAGCGTTCTTCCTCGTCTTCGTGCACCTGCTCACGTTCGTGCCGTTGGGAACCGTCGCCCAGGCGATCGGTCACATCACCTTCTCGCTCGTCTTCGTCCTCATCATCGTGCGAGGTCGACTGCTCGCGATCGGCCCCGAGTACGAGGAGGCCGCCCGCGATCTCGGGGCGTCGCAGCTGCAAGCCGTCCGCCTCGCACTGCTTCCGATGCTAGTCCCGGCGATCGTCGCCAGCGCGATCGTCGTCTTCGCGATCTCGATGGACGACTTCGTGATCAGCCAGTTCCTGTCGAGCGGCACGAACACGGACACGGTCCCGGTGCGGATCTACGGAACCGGTCGCACGGCGCCGACACCCGCCCTGAACGCGCTCGCAACCCTCACGCTGGCCTTCACGATCGTGATCGCGCTCGCGGGATTCCTCCTCTGGAAGACAGTTCGCGCTGCTCGAGGCCAGACTGGCTCCGCAGTGGGCGACTTCGCGACGCTAGAGACCGAGCAGACTCACTGAGTGGTCAGAACTGCTGTGGCCGCGGCCTCGCCCGAGCGAACGCCGCCTTCCATGTGCATGTGGCCGGTGCCGGCGATGTCCGCGCAAGCCCAGTGGATCGGGCCGACGGGTCTGCGCAGGTCCTCCCCGAAGCGGGTCAAGCCCCCCGCGCCGAACGTCGCGGCGTACGCACCACGCGTCCACTCCTCGGCGGACCAGTCGGTCTCGATGTAGTCCGTCGCCTCGAGGGCGCGCGGGCCCACGAACTTCGCGAGCCCCGCGAGAACGGCCGACTTGCGGGCGTTCGGGCTCATGCGTGCTGCGATCTCCGCCTGCTCGCCCGGCAGGAACGTGCAGAGGACGCCGACGGACGCCGACGGCGGCGAGTTGTCGTAGAGCTCCCGGACGAGCTGGCGTAATGCGAACCCTTCGCCCGAGAGCCCGTCCTCGCGCCAGAAGGGCTCCTCGTAGACCGCCAGGAGCTTGATCACGTAGCCCTGCGAGGTCGCCTGCTGCAGTCGCATGCGCCAGGCCGGGAGAGCCGGCTCGAAGCGAATCGCCCCGGTGAGGTTGGGCGGTATCGCCACGATCGCGGCGCGAGCGTGTGCTCGAACGACGCCCGCGTCGAGCTCGACGCGCTCGTCCGACCAGCGGATCGTCCGAACCGGCGCGCTCAGGACGACCCGGTCACCCAGACGCTCCGCCAGACGGATGGGGATCAGCTGCGAGCCACCGACTACCCGGTAGGCGAGGCACTGCTCTCCGGCGAAGAGCTCGTACGTCCCGCCGGCGCCGGCGATCGTCCACAGCCCTTGCAGCAGAGAGAACGAGTGCGCGGGCTTCGTCTGGAAGCCGTCGGCGAGGTACGAGCAAAGGTTGTCGCGAGCGTTGGCGTCGCCGACCTCCCGGCGCAGCCACTCGTCGAACGTGATCGTGTCGAGCGCTCGCGCATTCGGATGCTCCCACGGAGCCTCCGGGTCGAGCTCCTTCGCCAGCGCGTCGAGTTTCGCGTCAGCCTCCTTCAACGCACGTTCGGAGTTCGAGGAGAGACCCGATTCCTCGCGCGCGTGCCGGTGGGCCCGCCCCGCCTCGTCGACGTACACGTCGTCTCCGTCCCGATAGGCGGGGAAGAGCTCGATGCCGAGCTCCGGAAGAAGGGCGTGCAGCCGCGCCTGGTACGGCGCGACCCACTCGCCTCCGAGCTCGTTCGCCTCGCCGCCGATCTCCGTGTTCCAGAGCCTCCCGCCGACACGGTCTCGGGCCTCGAGCACGACGACGGTCCGGCCCTCGTCGACGAGACGGTTCGCAGCGGCGAGGCCGGCTACGCCTGCGCCGACGACGGCGACATCGGCTTCGATCAGGCGGGGCTCCACGCGTCCCTCCCGAGCGCTGCAGCCGCGGCCGCACGCCCCGTCCGCACCGCCCCCTCCATGTATCCGGCTGCCCATTGATCGGAGCCGCAGACGTAGAACGGCGGATCGTGGGTGCCGTGTAGCGGGCCGACCCGCAGCACGTCACCCGGCCACCAGTGCGTCGTATAGCCCAGCGTGTACGGGTCCGTCGCCCACAGGCGCAGGAACGTGTGCAGCGGTTTCCCGGCGTCCTCGCCGTACATGCGCGCGAGCTCCGCGTGGAGAACGCGCGGGCGATCCTCCTCGGCTGTGGCGAGGAGCCACTCGACCCGCTCGGGCGGGACGAGCCCTGAGAGAACTCCCTCGCGCTGTGGCCATGTCGACGCCAGGAGTTGTTCCCCTTCGGAGAGCCCGCTCGCACCCACGCCGGCCCAGACCGAGCGCTCGTACGTCGTCACGACCTTCGCGGCTCGCGCCTGGCGCTGTGCCCGAAGCGACGCCAACCGATCGGGCGCAATGCCTTCGATCCGAACTCCGTGCAGCACGCTGACGGGCAGCGCGCACACGACCGCCTCCGCGCGCAGCTCCTCACCGGAGGCGAGAGACAAGCGACAGCCTCGCGTCGAGACGGCGATCCGGCGCACCTCGGCGCCGAGCCTGACCCGCTCGCCGAGCTCGGCGCCCATGCGGAGCGCCACCTCGGCACTCCCCTCCGCAACCTGTAACGACTCCCAGAGATCGTAGGAGTAGAACCCCGTGTCGCCGACCGCGGCGAGCCTGCGGAGCTCCGAGAGGAGCGAGATGCGCTCGCTCGAGCCGCCGGCCATGGCAAGCGCTCCTCCCTCGACGGCGCGCACCGTGGTGGGGAGCGCATCGACCGCGCGAAGCCAGGTCGCGAGAGAGACCTCGTCCAGTCTGGTCGCCTCCGGATGAGACCAGGGATCCTCGGGATCCACCGTCGCGATCAGCTCACCGAGCAGCCGCTCGACCCGCTCGTGATCCGCGCGCTGCTCGTCCGTCGTGAACGGCCCGTTCCGGGAACGAATGACCCCGTCGACGTAGTCGTATGTCATCGCGCCGTCCACGGCCGTATACGTCGAAGCGAGCGTAAGCCCGAGCTCCTCGACGAGACCGAGGTAGGCGGTGTGCGCTGCTCCGATCAGCTCGCCCCCGAGCTGCACGGGCATCCCGTCGTCGACCGAGACCTGCTCGACGCGCCCGCCGACCCTCTGGCGTGCCTCGAGCACGGTGACGTCGGCTCCGCCGGACGCGAGGTCGCGTGCCGCACTGAGACCAGCAAGCCCGGCGCCGAGGACGACGACGTCCGTCATCCGACCACCGGCTCCTCGTCCGTGAGGATGCGCAGGGCATCGGCGGGCAGGTGGGCGGTGACGGCCGCGCCGACGTCGTACTCCTCGACGTCTCCCGAGTTGGCCACGAGCGCCTGCACCCGGTCGCCGCCAGGGAGGGCGACGAACACCTGCGTCGTCGAGCCCAGGTAGACGAAGCGGTCGATCGTCGCCGGTACACGGTTCTCGCCGTCGGTCGCGGGCGGCTCGATCCGGACCCGCTCGGGCCGGATGGTCAGACGAACGACGCCCGCCCTTCTCGGATCGGCGCTCGTCGCGCTCAACGTGACGCCGCCGACGTCGACGCGCCCATCGCCGAGAACGCGCGCCCTCATGAGGTTCGAGACGCCGAGGAAGTCGGCGACGAACGTCGTCTCCGGATGCTCGTACACCTCACGCGGAGTGCCGAGCTGCTCGACCCGCCCTCGCGACATCACGGCGAGGCGGTCGGACATCGTCAGCGCCTCCTCCTGATCGTGTGTCACGTACAGGAACGTGATTCCGATCTCGCGCTGGATGCTCTTCAGCTCGATCTGCAGCTCGCGGCGGAGCTTGGCGTCGAGCGCGCCGAGCGGCTCGTCGAGCAGGAGCACGGACGGAGAGAGCACGAGCGCGCGAGCAAGCGCGACGCGCTGCTGCTGGCCGCCCGAGAGCTGGTGCGGCCGGCGCTGTCCGAACCCACCGAGGCGCACGAGCTCGAGCACCTCGGCGACCCTCCGGCGGCCCTCGTCCTTCGACACGTCCTTGAAGCGGAGCCCGAACGCGACGTTCCCCTGGACGGTCAGATGCGGGAACAGCGCGTAGCTCTGAAAGACCGTGTTCACCGGCCTGCGATGAGGCGGCGTCTCGGTCACGTCGGTGTCACCGATGAGGATGCGGCCCGCGTCGGGCCGCTCGAAGCCCGCGATCATCCGCAGACTCGTCGTCTTGCCACATCCGGACGGCCCGAGCAGCGAGAAGAACTCGCCACTCGCGACCTCCAGCGAGACGTCGTCGACGGCGGTGACGGACTCGAACCGCTTGCTGACCCTCTCGAGCGTGATCGCCTGCGACTCCCTCACGCGGTCAGCTCCCGCTCGACGCACTCGGTGAGAAGCGCTCGCGCCTCGTCCGGGTCGAGAAGACCGAGGTAGCGGATCGACTCGAGACCGTCGGCGAGCGCGGCAAGCCGCCAGCCGGCTCGCGCCGCGTCGACCGAGCTCGGGACCGATCCGTCCTCGCGCCCGACCTCGAGCAGGCGAATGACGCGTTCGGCCCAAGACCTGTAGCGCTCGCGTACGAGCGGCCCGAGCTCGACGTCGTCGCGGAGGCTGCTCCACACCTCGTTCCAGAGAGCCGGCGTCAGCTCGAGGTCGGGCTCGATCGTTCGCAGGAGAGCGAGCTTCGCCTTCTCCGCCCCGGTCGCAAGTTCGGCCAGATCGGTTTCGAGCGCCTCGGCCCGACGGTCCTCCGCGAAGGCGAATGCAGCCCGTAGGAGTTCCTGCCTCGTTTGGAAGTAGTAGTGGACGAGCGTCCGGGACACGCCTGCCTCGCGGGCGACGCTGCCGATGCGCAGTGCGTGCGAGCCCTGGGCGACGACGACCCGACAGGCGGCGCGCAGGATCTCGTCGACGCGACCGCTCGCCGGGTGCACCGCTGCTTGCTCGGTTCCCGGCATGCAGAGTATCCTGACTGACAAGACAGTCAGGAGGCAAGTCGCAATGCAGATCCCCGAGGGCACGACCGCGATAGCCCCTATCGAGCACCCGCTGGAGGAGGGCTGGACCCTGCCCGCAAGCTGGTACTCCGACCCGAACGTGAACGCGCTCGAGCGCGACCGCATCTTCGCCTCGGCCTGGCAGTACGCGGGTCCGCTCGAGTGGGTCGTCGAAAGTGGTTGCTTCTTCGCGGCACAGGTCGGCCACGTTCCCGTGGCCGTCGTCCGCGGAAGGGACGACGCACTGCGGGGATTCGTGAACGTCTGCCGCCATCGCGGCCATCTCGTCGTTTCGGGCGAGGGCTGCCGCGAGACCCTCCAGTGCCCGTACCACGCGTGGACGTACGACCTCGACGGGTCTCTGCGGAAGGCGCCGCGCTCGGAGCGAGAGCCCGGGTTCGACACGACGGGCCTTTCCCTGCTCCCCGTGTCGGTCGGCACGTGGGGACCGTTCGTCTTCGTCAACCCCGACCCTGACGCAGCGCGGCTCGAGGACACGATCGGAGACCTGCCGTCCATCGTCCCGGAGAGTGGGCTCGACCTCGGGACACTGCGCTTCCACTCCCACCACGAGTGGCCGATCGCGGCGAACTGGAAGATCGTGATGGAGAACTTCCTCGAGTGCTACCACTGCCCGACTGCCCACCCTGGCTTCAGCAAGGTGGTGGACGTGGCACCGGACTCGTACCAGCTGCAGGTTCATCCGACGTTCTCGAGCCAGGTCGGCCCGGTGCGCGCTTCGGCGCTGGCAGGGAACGGGAAGGCGTCGTACACGCCGCGAAGCGACGTCTCGCAGGCGCAGTTCCACTTCCTCTTCCCCACGACGACGGTGAACATCGCGCCGGGGATTCCCAATCTCTCGATCGAGCGCTACGTCCCCGACGGTCCCACGCGAACGATCGAGGTCACGGACTACTTCTTCGGGCCCGGCGTCGACGAAGCCGAGATCGACGAGCTCATGGCCTGGGACAACCAGGTCGCCGAGGAGGACGTGGCACTCGTCGAGTCGGTCCAGCGGGGCCTCGAGTCGGGTGCAGTTCCGCAAGGACGACTCATGCCGGAGAGCGAGCTGCTCATCGCCGACTTCCAACGCCGCGTCAGGGACGCGCTCCCGGCCGACTAGAGGTTGTCGACGAAGCGCCGACGTGCCTCCGCGAGCGCGTCGCGAATGCCGTCGGGGCCCGGAGCCGCTCGCTTCGGCCCCTTACGCGGCCGCTTGAAGGTTCCCTCGCGAACGCTTGCAGCGACCTCTTCGTGCGCGTCCCGGAACGGAACGCCTTTCCGAACGAGCGCTTCAGCCGCGTCCGTCGCGAGCAGGAGCGGGTCGGAGGCGGCCTTGGCGAGCCGCTCACGTTCGACGTCGAGCCCGCTGACGAGCATCGTCAACGCCTCGAGCGCGAGCCGCACGTCGCGCCGCGTCCCGAACACGGGTGCCTTGTCCTCCTGCAGGTCGCGGTCGTACGCGAGCGGAAGCCCCTTCACGGTCGCCAGCAGGCCGGTGAGCCGACCGATCGCAGTTCCGGCCTTGCCGCGAGCGAGCTCCGCGACGTCGGGATTGAGCTTCTGCGGCATCATCGAGGATCCCGTGGCCGCGGACTCCGGAAGCCGTACGAACCCGAACTCGGAGGTCGACCAGAGGACGATCTCCTCCCCGATCCGGGAGAGGTGTGTGAAGAGCACGGCCGCTGCGTAGAGATAGTCGAGCGCGAAGTCGCGATCGGCGACGGCGTCGATCGAGTTGCGCATCTGGCGCGGTGGAGGCGGAAGCTCGAGCGTGGAGCCGGCGAGCGCGCCGGCGCCGAGTGGGCTCTCCGCAGCCGCCTCGGCAGCGGCTGCGAAGCGGGTGCGATCGCGGTCGAGCATCTCGACCCACGCCAGCAAGTGGTGGCCGAGGGTGACCGGTTGCGCCCGTTGCAGATGCGTGTATCCAGGCATCACGGTCTCGGCCTCCGACTCGGCGAAGGAGAGGACGACGAGCGCGAGGGCATCGATCGCCTCGCGCGCCTCGGCGCACGCAGCGAGCACGTACAGGCGGAATGCGGCCGCCACCTGGTCGTTCCGAGACCGGCCCGCGTGGATCCTCCGTCCGACGTCGCCGAGGAGGCGCTCGATCGCCGAGTGAACGTCCTCGTCCGAGTCGACGTAGGCGTCCGGATCCTGCGCGATCTCGGCGAGACGAGCCTCGGCCTCGTCGAGCTCGTCGGCTGTGAGGAGCCCAGCAGCAGCCAGCCTGCGCGCGTGCTCGGCCGTCGCCTCACAATCGTAGGGCAGGAGCTCACCGTCGTCGACACGCAGGAACCGCCAGACCTCCGCGTCGAGGCTGCGCTCGACTCTCCCCGCCCACGTCGTCACGTGCGAGCGATTATGCCCGGCCTCGA
>DATIBA010000067.1:0-7788 GCA_035457765.1 Gaiellaceae bacterium | reverse complement strand
GCATTCCCTCGAAGTACGTGGGCAGGCGGACGTACGTCGACTCGGGATCCCAGGCGAAGAGCTCGCCCGCGGGGACGGGGAGCGAGCGCCACGTGTCGTCGCCGGTGAAGACGTCCGCGTACGTCGCGCGGAACATCTCCTGACCCACCGCGCTCGCGATCGTCTCCTGCACCTCTTCCGGCGAGGGCCAGATGTCTGCCAGGTACACATCCCGGCCGTCCGAGCCGACACCGATGGGCTCCCTCGTGAGATCGACGTCCATGCGCCCCGCCAGGGCGTAGGCCACGACGAGCGGAGGCGAGGCGAGGTAGTTGGCCTTGACCTCCGAGTGGATCCGCGCCTCGAAGTTCCGGTTGCCCGAGAGGACGGCGCAGGCCACGAGGTCGCCCGCGGCGATTCCCTTCGAGATCGGCTCGGGAAGCGGGCCCGAGTTTCCGATGCAGGTCGTGCAGCCGTAGCCGACGGTGTGGAATCCGAGCTCCTCGAGGTACGGCGTCAGCCCCGCCTTCTCGAAGTACTGCGTGACCACCTTCGAGCCGGGCGCGAGACTCGACTTCACCCAGGGCTTGCGGGCCAGCCCCCGTTCGACGGCGTTCTTCGCAAGCAGACCGGCGCCGACCATGACTGCCGGGTTGGACGTGTTCGTGCACGACGTGATCGCCGCGATCACGACCGAGCCGTGATCGAGCTCGAAGGTCTCATCGGCGAGCTCCACCTGGACCGCCGATCGTTCGGCGAGCACGAGCCGAGGCGACGTGGAGACGATGGCACCGTCCGTCTCGGGCGCGTGCCCCGGCGCCGCCGACGCAAGTGGATCGCTGGCCGGGAAGGTCTCGGCGACGGCCTCGTCGTGCGCGTTTCCGTAGTCGATGCCGAAGCTCGGCAGCGCATCGCGGAACGCCTGCTTCGCCTCGCGCAACGGCACGCGGTCCTGGGGACGCCGGGGGCCGGCGAGCGAGGGCTCGACCGTCGAGAGATCGAGCTCGACCGTCTGCGAGTAGGTGGGCGGCTCGTCCGGGTCGTGCCAGAGCGCGTTCTCCTTGCAGTACGCCTCCACGAGCTCGATCCGACGCTCGGGCCGCCCGGTGAGGCGCAGGTAGCGCAGCGTCTCCTCGTCGACGGGGAAGAAGCCGCACGTCGCGCCGTACTCGGGCGACATGTTCCCGATCGTCGCTCGATCTGCAAGCGGAAGTCCCTGGAGACCGTGCCCGAAGTACTCGACGAACTTCCCGACGACGCCCGTTTCTCTCAAGATCTGCGTCACCGTGAGCACGAGGTCGGTCGCGGTCGAGCCCTCCGGCAGCCTGCCGGTCAGCCTGAAGCCGACCACCTGCGGGACGAGCATCGAGATCGGCTCGCCCAGCATTGCCGCCTCGGCCTCGATTCCGCCGACGCCCCAGCCGAGCACGCCGAGCCCGTTGATCATCGTGGTGTGGGAGTCGGTGCCGACCAGTGTGTCCGGGAAGGCGACGCCCGCGCGCTCCTCGACGACGCGGGCCAGGAACTCGAGATTGACCTGGTGGACGATTCCCGTGCTCGGCGGGACGACCTTGAAGTTGTCGAACGCGCCCTGTCCCCAACGGAGGAACGCGTAGCGCTCGCGGTTCCGCTCGAACTCGAGCTCCGCGTTCCGCACGATCGCCAGTCGAGTCGCGAACTCGTCCACCTGCACCGAGTGGTCGATGACGAGCTCGACCGGGAGGTGTGGGTTGATCCTCGCGGGATCGCCTCCGAGGTCCCTCATCGCGTCTCGCATCGCCGCCAGGTCGACGACAGCGGGCACACCGGTGAAGTCCTGCAGGAGAACGCGCCCGGGAGTGAACGAGATCTCGCGAGAGGGCTCCGCCGTCGCGACCCAGCTCGCCACTGCCTCGACGTCGGCGGCCGTGATGTCCACGCCGTCCTCGTGCCGCAGGATGTTCTCGAGCAGGATCCGGAGCGTGTACGGGAGCCGGTAGACGTCGAAGCGCTCCTGCAGGGCGGCGAGCCGGAAGATCTCCAGCTCGCTTCCCTGAACCGCGAGTCGCCCACGGGCTCCGAAGCTGTCGGGATGCGACATCGCCTTCGATTCAACCAGTTTCGGGCTTCCCAACCGCTCGAGTCCGCGCTCGGTGAGCGACGTGCGACGTGGATCGAAGTGGCGCGCGACCGCTCGCGCGTACGGTGTCGAGACGCGCCACGCGTACGTCGCGAAGCCTTCGTCGCGCACCGGTTGGAGGTCCTCCGTGTAGGGATCGAGGACGTGTTGCCTGCCGACCTTCCGGGCCGAGTTGAAGAACGCGATGCCGACTCCGACGGACACCTCGAGCAGGCTTCGTCCCTCACGGTCGGCCTCGGCGACCAGTCCCCGGTACGCCGCGGCGAGCTCCTCGGGAGACGGGAGCCCGCTCGCGTCCTCGCGCAGGGCGGCGAGCGACTGCTTCAAGCCTGCGAGCTCGAGTGGTGGAATGTCGATGAGGCGGGCGGTCGTGCCGCTGGCACCCTCGAGGGCGGCGAGCAGGTCGTCGACAGAGTCGAACTCGAGGTGTTCAGCGAGAACGCCTGCGCCCTTCAGCTCCGAGACGAGCGCGTCGAGGTACACGCGCGTCCCCCGCGTCACGTCCGCGGCTGCTGCGAGCAGCCAGAGCGGCGAGAAGCCGAAGGCGAAGATCGACCCGAGCTCGACGACGTTCCCTCCTGCCTTGCGGATCGCGAGCTTCTTCGGCGACTGCTCGAACTCCCCGGCGACGTCTTCGGTGGGCCGCTCGACGCCACCGACGAGCTCGACCGTGATCCGCAGGAGGTTCTTCGCGGTCGCCTCGTACAGTCGCGACTTCCGCACGAGCCTCGGCAAGACGAGCTGAGCCGTCTCGTGCACGGCACCGCCGGTGACGGCGGCAACTGCGCGGACGACTCGCTCCGGCAGTGCGAGCACGTAGGCGAGCGGGCGGGAAACGCGCCGGGTCATCGTTACCATGATCGCCGATGGAAGCCGAGACGATCCGCGCGCTTCTCGAGCAGTCGTTTCCGGACGCGGCCGAGGTCGCGGTCGAAGACCGAACCGGGACCGGCGATCACTTTCAGGTGACGGTCGCGAGCCCCGAGTTCGACGGCGTGCCGCTGCTCGAGCAGCATCGGAAGGTGAATACGGCGCTGGCCGCCCCGCTCGCCGACGGCTCCATCCACGAGCTCCGCATCAAGACGAAAGGAACGGAATGACGACGCTCAAGGAGCAGATCGCAGACGTCATCGAGAAGGAGCCCGTCGCGCTCTTCATGAAGGGCACGCCGGAGATGGTCATGTGCGGCAACTCCTACCGCGCCCTCAACGCGCTCCATGCCGTGGGCGCGCCCATCACGACGGTCGACATCCTTCCCGACCCGCGTATTCGCCAGGAGCTGTCCTCGATCTCCGGGTGGCCGACGATCCCACAGGTCTTCGTCAAGGGGGAGCTCATCGGCGGAGCGGACATCACGGAAGAGCTCCTCGAGTCCGGGGATCTCCAGCGGAAGGTCGACGAGGCGCTCGGCACCGAGCGCGAACAGGAGGTCAAGGTCGTCGCACTGACCGTCGACTGACGCGCCTACGTAGCGGCGATGCGGTCGGCGAGCTCGCGTGAGATCGCATGCTCGCCCGCGTCCGTGCGAACGGTGACCGGGCCGTCGAACGGGGCGAACGAGACGAGCACCGCATCCGAACCGGGCACCAGCCCGAGCCCGTCTAGGTAGCGGAGCAACTCGGGATCACCGTCCGGGACGCGTGTGATCGTCGCCCGGCCTCCGGGCTCCACATCGATCAGGGTCTGTTCGGAGCCGTGCAACAGCTGGAGCTCCCGGTCGGGGATCGGGTCGCCGTGCGGATCGTGTGTGGGATACCCGAGCTCGGCGTCGATCTTCGCCTCGAGCTCTTCGGAGAGCGCATGCTCGAGGAGCTCGGCCTCCGCGTGAACCTCGTCGAGCGCAAGCCCGAGACGGTCGGCGAGGTACCGCTCGAGGAGCCGATGGTGCCGGAGCACCTCGAGCGCGCGGCGACGGCCCTCGTCGGTCAGCGCGACGCCGCGATAGGGGGCTCGCTCGACGAGTCCGAGCTCGGCGAGACGCTTCGTCATCGCGGTCGCAGACGGTGCGCTGACGCCCATGCGGCTTGCGAGCGCCGAGGTCGTCACGCGTTCTCTCGAGGACTCGAGCGTGTAGATCGCCTTGAGGTAGTCCTGCACGGCGACCGTGAGATCCGGAGCCTGGGTTCCCATCTCGCTCGTCTTAGGTTACACTGCGAATCGGATTTAGCTATGTCTAAAAGAACACTCACGCGAGGAAAGCTGCTTGCAGCCGCCGCGCCGCTGGCGGCTGCGCCGCTCGTGGGAAAGCTCGCGCTCGACGCACAGGCGGAGGCGAGCCCGCACGACCATTCGAGCCACGGTCGCGCGCGTACGCCGGCGAGCCACACCCAAGGCGTGATGGGCCACGCGGCGATGGTTCGCGAGGAGGCGCCCGCGGTGGGCGGCCCGAACGATCTCGATGCCCTTCTCTACCCACCGCCGGCGCTCCCCTACAAGCCGGGCCGCGTGCGCGAGTACACGCTGACCGCGGTCGACAACGAGCTCGAGGTCGCACCCGGGATCTTCTTCCCCGCGTGGACGTACAACGGCACGGCTCCCGGCCCGGTCATCCGTGCCACCGAAGGCGACAGGCTGCGCGTCCGCTTCGTGAACCGAGGATCGCATCCGCACACGATCCACTTCCACGGGATCCACCCGACGAACATGGACGGCGTCTTCGAGATCGTCGACACGGGCGGCGAGTTCACGTACGAGTTCGAGGCCCGGCCGGCCGGCCTGCATCTCTACCACTGCCACGCGACGCCCCTGAAGAAGCACATCCACAAGGGCCTCTACGGCGCCTTCATCATCGATCCCAAGGAGCCGCGTCCCCCGGCGACCGAGCTCGTCATGGTGATGAACGGCTTCGACACCGACGGAGACGGTGGGAACAACTTCTACACGGTGAACGGCCGCTCGTTCTACTACGCGCGCTACCCGATTCGCGTGAGGCGCTCGGAGCTCGTCCGGGTCTACCTCGCGAACCTCACCGAGTTCGACCTGATCAACTCCTTCCACCTGCACGCCGACTTCTTCCGCTACCAGCCGACGGGCACGGGCGACGTCTGGGAGTACACGGACACGGTGATGCAGTGCCAGGGGCAGCGAGGCGTGCTCGAGATCCAGTTCGCCGGCACCGGTCTTCACATGTTCCACGCCCACCAGTCCGAGTTCGCCGAGCTCGGCTGGATGGGCTTCTTCGAGGTCGTCGAGGAGTAATGGAGGCGAGGGCCGCCCCGTCTCGTGCCCGCAGCGGGTGGCGCCTGTGGGCGGTCGTTCCGGTGCTGTTGCTGGCGCTCGCGGTCGGCGTCGTCGTCTCGTCCGGCTCGTCGCTCGTCGACCTCGTGGGCACGAATCCTCCGCCCGCCGACGAGTTCGACATCAGACAAGTCGAGTTCTCGCCCGGCGAGGTCCGAATCACGGTGCGCAACCCGCAGCCCGACGACCTGACCATCGCGAACGTCAACGTCGACGATGCGATCGTCCCGTACTCCGTCGACGGCCCGACGACGCTCGGACGCCTGCGCTCGAGCACGATCGTGGTCCCGTTCGACTGGGTGGACGGCGATCCGATCACCGTGGGCGTCACCTCGTCCACGGGGATCGAGACGGTGAAGGAGATCCCGGCTGCGGTGGAGACGCCGACGCCCTCCGTCGAGGGGTTCCTCGGCTACGCGCTCATCGGCGCGCTCGTGGGCGTGCTTCCCGTCGCGTTGGGGCTGCTCTGGCTCCCTGCGCTGCGGCAGGCGGGCGCGGCCTGGCTCGCGGCGTTCATGGCGTTCACCGCAGGCCTCCTCTCGTTCCTCGGCGTCGAGGCGCTCGCGGAGTCGTTCGAGCTCCAGGCGGCGCTCCCGTCGGGTCTCGGCGGCACCGGGCTCGTCCTGCTCGGGGTGGCGCTGTCGTTCCTCGGCATGACCGCGCTCGCCGGTCGGTTGAGCGGCGGGACTGCCGCGACCGGAATCGCGCTCGCCCTGCTCATCGCGGTCGGGATCGGCCTCCACAACCTCGGCGAGGGTCTCGCCATCGGCGCCTCGTTCGCACTCGGCGAGCTCCAGCTCGGGACGTTCCTCATCGTCGGGTTCATGATCCACAACGTCACCGAAGGGCTCGGAATCGCCACTCCGGTCGCGAAGACTCGCGTGACGATCCTCGCGCTCGCCGGACTCGCCCTCGTCGCGGGCGCTCCCACGATTCTCGGAGCGTGGATCGGTGGCTACACCTCGAACGACGTCCTCGGTGCCCTGTTCTTCGCCATCGCCGCCGGTGCTGCATTCCAGGTCGTCGTCGAGGTGGGCCGCTACGTCGCGCGGAATGCGCCCGGCGGTCTTCGCTCGGGCTATGCGATCGTCGGATTCGTCGCTGGAATCGCGACGATGTTCGTCACCGGCGTCTTCGTCGGCTGAACTGCGACTTAACCGGCGGTAACCCGGGGTTCACGGCCGGGCCTCTATAACGGATTCGCATGTCGGCGCTCCGTTCGCTCAGATCCCTCGCAGCACTCCTCGCGACCGCCGTTCTCGGCGGAGTCGTCGCGGTCGGAGCGGTCGCGTTGCTGGGTGGACTGGAGGGCGACACCACCATCATCACGGAGACGGTCGACTCGCCGAATCCGTCGACCGCACCGACGACTCGCGGCTTGAGCGTGAACGAGATCTACGAGCGGGCCGCGTCGGGTGTCGTGCGCATCAACGCCACGAGCAGCTCGACGTCCACCGCCCCGCGCTCGCTCGATCCGTTCGGAAGCCCGCTTCCGAGCGTGCCCTCGTCGTCGGCCCTCGGCTCCGGGTTCGTCATCGACAAGGCCGGCCACATCGTGACGAACTACCACGTCGTCCAGGGCGCGGATCGGGTGACGGTGAGCTTCTCCAATCGCGACACGGTCAGGGCGGAAGTCGTCGGCACGGACCCGTCGACGGACGTGGCAGTCCTGCGAGTGCAGACCTCGGCGACCGCGCTCACGCCCCTTCCGCTCGGAGACTCGGACAAGCTTCGAGTCGGCGATCCGGTCGTAGCGATCGGAAACCCGTTCGGCCTCGATCGCACGGCGACGTCCGGCATCGTCAGCGCCCTGCAGCGCCTCATCACCGCTCCCAACAGCTTCACGATCGACCACGTCATCCAGACGGACGCGCCCATCAACCACGGCAACTCCGGTGGCCCTCTCCTGAACTCGCGCGGCCAGGTGATCGGGGTCAACACGCAGATCGAGACCGGCAACACGGCCTCGGGGAACGTCGGCATCGGGTTCGCGGTTCCCTCGAACACCGTGAAGGACGTGGTCGCGCAGATCATGCGGACCGGAAGGGTCGAGCACGCGTACCTGGGCATCAGCGGCCAGGCCGTGACGTCCGACGTGGCCAAGACCTACAACCTTCCGGCGGAGAAGGGCGTTCTCGTCGGGTCGGTGACGACGGGGAGCGGTGCGGACAAGGCCGGGCTCAAGGGCGGCGACACACAGGTCGTCGTGGAGGGAGAGACGTACGTGCTCGGCGGCGATCTCATCGTCTCCGTCGACGGCAAGGAGATTTCCTCGATCGAACAGCTACGCGACGCGATTGCCGATCACAAGCCCGGCGACAAGGTCTCACTCGTGATCTATCGCGGCGCGGACAAGTCGAGCGTGACCGTCACGCTCGGGCGGCGGCCCCCCTCCCCCCAGGGCTAGCTGCCGATCGGGCCCCGGCATCGACCGGGGCCTGATCAACCTCGGC
>DATIBA010000066.1:0-4061 GCA_035457765.1 Gaiellaceae bacterium | reverse complement strand
TCTCCCTGATCAACGCGAAGGGCCGGCATCCGCCGGCCCTTCGGCGTTGAGGGAAGGCTCGTTCCCTGGTTCTCTGCCCAGCCGCTGATGGGCTAGGTCGAACGCGACCAACGATCAGTTGTCCGGAAGGCCTGTGCGAGGAACCTGAGTCCGACCCGATGATGTCGAGGGAGGACGGGACTCACGGCGCAGTGCTGTGACGACTGCGAAGCGTCTTGAGGGGATTCCGATGCCCTGCGGCGCATTGACGCACGGTTGGCCCACGTGCGCGCTCGCGCCTTTCCAGACAGTCGGAGATTCACTCGCGCGAGGGATTTACCTGGAGGGCTGTTGCGACCACAACGTGATGGTCACAGCACTGCAGGGGTCAAGGGGTCGGGATGGCTGCGGGTCAGTTCGGGGTGTTCCGGGCATCCGAGATGGATGCGATATGGCGATGGCGAGCCGAGCTCGGCGTTCCCGAGCACGCCTCGCCGGAGGAGATCAAGCGGGCCTATTGGCGCGCTGTGAAGCAGGTACACCCCGATCTCCATCCCGACGACGCGACCGCCGCCGCACGATTCCGGAGCTTGCACGAGGGCTTTGAGGCGCTCATCGCGATCGCGAACCGGAGTTCGGTAGGTCGGTTGACCGATGCGTGGGAGGGGCAGTTTTGAGTACGGGCCAACCCCGTGTGTCCAGGAACGACGGAAGGAGAGAGGATGCCTAAGCGAATCCTGTATCCACGGGAAGACGGCAAGTGGACCTGGCGCCTCGAGGCCGACAACGACGGCGTTCTTGCGGCGGATGGCGGCCCGGGCTTCGAAAACGAGCTCGACGCGCGGGAGATGGCGGATCGGATCATCGGCGGCGAGTTCCGAGACGCTGACAGGAAGATCGTGCGCCGTCGGAAACCGTTCGACCAGCGGTTCGTCGAGAACATCGCCAACGGCCTCCGTATGCAGGCGAGTGCCCAAGCGATGTCGGCAAGTGAAGCTCTCCACGCGCCGATTCAGCAGTTGCCTCCTGGACTGAGCGAAGCCGAACGACGTTTCTGGAGCGAGTGGTGGGAGGACCACGAGGCCGATCCGCCGCCGACCCCGGCCCTGCTTGGTCCTTGGACGGTACCGATCAGCTTCTCCGGACCGACTCCCGTCTGTGGTTGGGCACAACTGACGATTCGCAGGAACGGCGGCTGGAGCTTCAGCGGCGGGCTTCGCGATCTCGGTTTGCCGAGCTACGACGCCGCGGTCGTCTTCGTCGTCAAGAACCTCGGCACGGACGACCTCTATCAGTTCGTCCACGGCGGTCGAATGAACGGAACTCTCGAAGCAGGGTCGGACGACCAGTGGGACGAGTCGGGGAACAGCTCCGAGCTCGCCGAGGACTGGGACGCGCTCTTCGTCGACGGCTATCACTGGCACTGCAGAGCAGGAATCAACGTCGATATCGACTCGCTCGCCGGCGCCGCTCAGAGAGCTGTCGGAGTGGGCGTGACCGTCCTATCCATGATCTAGACGAGCAGGCAGTGTCGATGACCAGCGCATGGACGAACGCAGAGCAATGGGAGCGAGTGGATCTGAGCATGATCGTGGCCGTGAACGACCTCGTGACTGACGCTTACCGGATCTTGGATTCGGCGGCGACTGCGTGGGGTGCCGAGCGGAGGGGGGCCATGGAAGACACGCTCGAGCGTGTCCGGGCTCTCATGAGAGAGCTGGCGTGGCTTGCCGACAACGAGGACGGGAGGGACGGTCCTGGGCCCGCCGAGCTTCTGCATCGTCGCGCAGAGCTTCTCGCCGGGGTGGCGAGGCTTGAACGGCCTCCGGTCAGCCCTGTGCGCGAGGCAACTCGCGGTAGGGGAGAAGGGCTCACATGACGCTCACTCCGGACGAGCTGCGACACCGCCAGCTCGGTCGCGTCTTGCTGGGTGGGTACCGTCGCCGTGGTGTCGAAGAGCTTCTGAACGAGCTCGCGGACAGCTTCGAAGACGTCTGGCGCGAGCGTTCCAACCTTTTCGACCGCGTCCACGAGCTCGAGGCCGAGGCTGCGAAGCATCACGAACTGGAGGCGCTCCTGCGCTCGACTCTCATGTCTGCTGAACGCGCGGCGCGCGACATGAAGGAGCAGGCGTATCGCGAGTCCGATCTCATCGTCCGGGAAGCGCACGCTGAGTCGCGTCGGGTTACGCGGGAGGCTGCGGCCGAAAAGCGTCGACTCGAGGACGACTTGGTCAGGATCCGCGGTCTCCTGCGGACTGCGCTCGACGTTGTCGCTGACTGGCCGAGCGAGGAGGAGAAGCAGCCCGAGGCACCGCCAGTGGCACCGCCGACCGTCGAGGAGCCCGGCGAGAGCAGTATCCGCAAGGTCGTCGGCTGACCTGTCGCGGCGTCGCTTCGGATCGGCGCGCGCAGGAACGCCGGATAACGGCGGTACTCGAACGCGATCCGGGTTTCGGCGGCGCATCCGGTGCTCCACCAAAAGGAAGAGCGGCCGCTGGGTACGGCCGCTCAGAGGGGGAAGAACTGGGGAGGATTGGGTACTCAGGTTTTCGTCGGAATGCCCTGGTGTCTCGTCCCCCGTTTGGGGGGACTTGGGCGGCGTTCAGGTGACCTCCTCGTACAGCCTCTCTCCGCGGTGGAGACGCCGTGCGATGTCGAACGTCTGGCGTTGCGAGCGGGTCGTCGGTGCGTGCGCCGCCAGGTAGCGCGCGGCCGCGATGAGCGGGAGCCCGTCAGCCTCCGTTTCTCGCAGAAGCTCGAACTGGCGAACCGAGGCCTCGACGCACTGGATCGTGTGGAAGTTGCGGTCCTCGCGGGCAAGGGCTGCGCCGAGAGCGGAGACGAGTCGGTCTGGGTCGCCGCCTCTCGCGATGAAGGACGCCACGAGCGTGCCGGCCTCGTCGACCTCCTGCTGTCGGTCGAAGACGAGCGACAGGTCATCCAGCAGCGTGTTCGGGTCCGCAATTCGGGTCGGCAGCGGCAGCCGCGTCGCGGGAACGTTGAGGAAGCGGTCGAGGTACACGCTCATCGCGGCGTCGAACACTCCTCGGAGCAGTTCCTTCGAGGGCGAGCGTCGCAGCCCCTGTTCGACCGCGTTCGCGAACGTGAACGTGTGCAGCGCCGTGTCCCAGTCCCCGAACTCGTTCGTCGTGGGGAAGCGTGCGATCCGGCTCACGGCCGCGTACGAGACCGCCGAGGCGATCTGCACCTCGGTCGCGCCGTCGCCGAGCGCAGCGAGCAAGCCGTCGATGCTCGCAGCCGGATCCTCGTCCAGCACGGTCTCGACGAGCTCCGCTCGACGCGACCAGCCACCCCGGCGAGCGCTGCCCTGTGCGAGCACGTCCGGGATCCGCGCGAACGCGCTGTCGAGGAGGTGGACGAGGTCGACGGGGTTGCGCCAGGCGTTGCTCTCCTCCATCCGCTGCGCCATGGCGATCTGCATCGGCAGCGATGCAAGGACTGCTTCGGCGTGCGTCCAGCCGGCGACGTCGAGCGCTTCGAGCGCCTTGTTCACGAAGTCGAGTGCGTGGCCCGAGTCGAGGTATCGGTGATCGGTCGTCGCCGCGAAGAGCATGTCGGCGAGCTCGGTCGGCTTCGCACCCGCACGCACCGCCGAGACGAGCGCGCGCTCTGCCCCTTCCGCGTCGCGTACCTCGACGAAGCGACGGAACCAGCGCCCGAGGGCCGAAACGTCCGTACCCGCCGATGGAAGCGGGTCGAGCAAGAAGCGGGGCGGTTCGCCGTCGGCCTCCGCGGCGACGTCTGCGAACCCGAGGTAGAGGGCCACGGGCACGTTAGCGACGTCGATCCGGGACGCGAGGTTCATGAGGCACGTGAGCGTCGTGAGGCCGCGGCCCCAGCCGTCTCGACGCCGTTCGACTCCGAACGCGAGTCCGGCTGCGAACGCGTCGACCCCCGTCGGGTCGGACTCGGTCAACGCGATCGTCGCCTTGGCCAGGACGAGTGGGATGTTCCGCTCGAGCCCGTCCCCGAGGCGCTCACGATGGTGCGCGACGCGATCCCCGCGTGGAGCGACGTCGACGTACACATCGTCGCCGCGTAGCTCGACCGGAAAGCGCC
>DATIBA010000065.1:0-17230 GCA_035457765.1 Gaiellaceae bacterium | reverse complement strand
GCGCCCTTCACGCTCGCGAGCTATGCGATCGAGGGCGGGACCTCGAAGGACTTCTCGCGAACGAAGGCGTTCATGCTGTCCGAGCCGGCCGCCTGGAGGCGCCTCCTCGGAAAGCTCGTGACCGTTCAGGCGGACTACCTGCTCGCCCAGGCCCGGGCGGGAGCACACGCTCTGCAGGTGTTCGACTCGTGGGCGGGACGCGCACTCGGCCGGGAGGACTACGTCCGCTACGTCGCCCCTCACAACCGCGAGCTCTTCGCCGCCGTTGCGCAGGCCAGTGTCCCGGTCGTCAACTTCTCGCTTGGAGTGAGCTCGTACCTCGGCGACGCGGCTGCCTGCGGCGGCGACGTCGTCGGGCTCGACTGGCAGCTTCCGCTCGACGAGGCGTGGGAGCGGATCGGCTTCGATCGGCCCGTGCAGGGGAACCTCGATCCGACGGCGTTGCTCGCACCCTGGCGGGAGCTCCGCTTCCGGATCGACGACGTCCTCGACCGGGCGGGTGGCCGTCCCGGCCACGTGTTCAACGTCGGGCACGGGCTCGTGCCCCAGACGCCGGTGGACAACGTGCGCCGGCTCGTGGAGCACGTGCGGGAGCGAACGTCTCGGTGAGGGTGCGGCTTCCGGTCGGTGTTCTCGTGATGGCATATGGCGCGCCCGCGTCACTCGACGAGGTTCCCGGCTACCTCGCCGACATTCGCTCGGGTCGTCCGACTCCGAAGGCGGTGCTCGAGGAGATCACCGAGAACTACCGAGCGATCGGAGGCAGCTCACCGCTTTTCGGAGTCACACGACAGCAGGTGGACGCGCTGTCGGACGAACTCGGCGGGAGCTACCGGTGCTACCTCGGCATGCGCCACTGGGCGCCGTGGATCGAGGAGGTCGTCGGCGAGATGGTCGAGGACGGCATCACGCACGCCGTGAGCGTCGTCCTCGCCCCGCAGTTCAGTGCTCTGTCGGTCGCTCGCTATCAGCAGAAGATCGCGGACGGGCTCGACCTCCACCGCGGCCGAACCGAGTTCGACCACGTTCCGAGCTACCACGACGCGCCGGGGCTCGTCGACGCATTCGCGCGGAGGGTCGGCGAGGGCCTCTCGCGGTGGCGGGAAGACGAGCGGGAGCACGTTCACGTCGTCTTCAGCGCACACAGCCTCCCGGCTCGCGTCCTCGCGGCCGGAGATCCCTACGACACGCAGTGCCGGGAGACTGCGCGGCTGGTCGCGGAGCGAGCTGGGCTTCCCGAGGCACGCTGGACCTGGAGCTACCAGTCTGCGGGGCGCACACCCGAGCCCTGGGCCGGGCCGGATCTCGACGAGCATCTCGAGGAGCTCGCTGCCCGTGGCGTGCGCGACGTGGTCGTCGTGCCGGTGGGATTCGTCTCCGACCACGTCGAGCTCCTCTTCGACATCGACCGGCGTGGTCAGGCGGTCGCCGCCGGGCTCGGGGTTCGACTCGAGCGCCCGCCCGCGCTGAACGACGACCCGGTCTTCGTCGAGACGCTCGCCGGCCTCGTGCGAGCGCGGGCTGCTCGCTGGCTGGACGGGGCGCGCGCGGCGTGAGAACCGTCATCGTCGGAGGAGGTATCGCCGGGCTCGCCGCAGCGTACCGCCTCACGCAGCTCGTACCGAGCGAGGCACCGTGGGAGCGTCCGTTGCTGGTCGAGCGCGAAGCCCGCATCGGCGGGAAGCTCCTGACGGAGCATGTGGATGGCTTCGTGATCGAGGCCGCGGCGGACAGCTTCCTCTCGCGGAAGGAGCGTGGCGTAGGCTTGTGCGAGGAGCTCGGGCTGCGCCACGAGCTCGTCGGGCGCCGACCCGAGCATGCGCGCACCTTCGTGCGGCGCGGCCGCGAGCTCCACCCTCTTCCGGAGGGTCTGACCGGAGCGATCCCGGCAGATCTCGATGCGCTTTCCGAGAGCGTGCTTCTGTCGGCCGCGGCGAAGGCGCGCCTGGCGGCCGAAGTGGACATCCCTCCGGACCCGGAGCGCGGCGACGAATCGGTCGCCGACTTCGTGTCCCGGAGGCTCGGTCCCGAGGCGTGGGCCAACCTCGTCGAGCCGCTCGTGACCGGGATCTACGGTGGCGACGGAGCGCAGCTCTCGTTGCAGGCGACGTTCCCACAGCTGCGCGCGCTCGAGCTGGAGCACGGGAGTGTGCTGCGTGGACTGGCGTCGAGGCCGGCCCCCGCCGACCGCTTTCCCCCGTTCGTCACGCTCGAATCCGGGATGGACATGCTCGTCCGCACGCTGTCCGAACGGCTGGAGGGACGGATCCAGGCAGCGGTCGGACAGTCGGCCATCGGTCTTCGCCGGACGAACGACGGCTTCGTCGTGGAGCTCGACGGTCGCGAGACGGTCGAGGCGGAGTCCGTCATCCTCGCGGTACCGGCGCACGTCGCCGCGCAGCTCCTCGTCCACGTCGACCGCGAGCTCGCCGAGCTGCACGCCGGGATCACGTACGCCTCCTCGGCGATCGTGACGCTCGCGTATCGCGAGGGCGACGTCCCGGCACTCGACGGGTACGGCTACGTCGTGCCGCGCGCCGAGGGGACGGACGTGCTCGCGTGCACGTGGACGTCGCGGAAGTGGGTGGGTCGGGCGCCGGAAGGCACGGTGCTCCTCCGGGTCTATGCGGGACGGTTCGGCGGGCGCGACGTCACCAAAGGGCGTGACCGAGAGCTGCTCGACCTCGCCCGTGAGGAGCTTGCGCTGTTCGGGGTATCGGCCGAGCCCATCCTGAAGCGCATCCACCGCTGGCCTCGAGGGATGCCGCAGTACGCGCTCGGCCACCCCGAGCGGCTCGAGCGCATCGACGTCCTCCTCGCGGAGCACCCCGGCCTGGCTCTTGCGGGCGCCGCGTACGGTGGAGTCGGTGTTCCCGACTGCATCCGCTCGGGCGAGGATGCAGCCGAATCCGTCGTCCGCGCCCTCGCCGGAGCACGCTCGTGACCCGCGAGCGATCCGAACGGCTCTTCGCCGAGGCCATGAAGCTCCTCCCCGGCGGGGTGAGCTCCCCCGTGCGCGCGTTCAAGGGGGTTGGGGGGTCGCCGCTCTTCATCGAGCGTGGCGAGGGCGCGTACCTCGTCGACGTCGACGGGAACCGGTACGTCGATCACGTCCTGTCCTGGGGTCCGCTCGTCCTCGGCCATGGACATCCGCGCGTCGTCGTCGCGCTCGAGGATGCCGTTCGGCGCGGGACGAGCTACGGCGCCCCGAGCCCGTTCGAGCTCGAGCTCGCGAGGCTGATCCGGGACGCGTTGCCGAGCATCGAGGTCGTGCGCTTCGTCAACTCGGGCACGGAGGCGACGATGAGCGCGCTTCGGCTCGCGCGCGCGTTCACGGGCCGCTCGAAGATCGTCAAGTTCGCGGGTTGCTACCACGGACACGCCGACCTCCTGCTCGTGCAGGCAGGCTCTGGCGTCGCGACCCTCGGCCTGCCCGACTCGCCCGGTGTCCCCCCCGGAGCCGTCGCCGACACGCTCACTGCTCCCTTCAACGATCTCGCCGCCGTCGCCAGTCTCTTCGGAGAGCACGACGACGTCGCCGCGGTCATCGTCGAGCCGATCGCCGGGAACATGGGTCTCGTCATGCCTGCGGACGGATTCCTCGAAGGTCTCCGCGAGCTGACGACCGCTCACGGCGCCCTGCTCGTGTTCGACGAGGTGATGACCGGCTTCAGGGTGCATCCGGGCGGTGCCCAGACGATGTTCGGCGTCGCTCCCGACCTCACGACCCTGGGCAAGGTCATCGGCGGTGGGCTCCCGGTCGGTGCCTACGGCGGCCGGCGCGAGATCATGGAGCTCGTCGCGCCCGCGGGCCCTGTCTACCAGGCCGGGACGCTCTCCGGGAACCCGCTCGCGATGACCGCTGGAATCGAGACGCTGCGTGTCCTCGGCGAGCCCGGAGTGTGGGAGGGCATCGCGCGCGCAGGCGAGCGGCTGTACGAGGGCATCGGCGATGCCGCCGCCGATGCGGGCGTCGGCGGGCAGTCGACCCTGGCGGGAACGATGTTCGGGTTCTTCTTCACGGCGTCCCCGGTCCGCAGCTGGGAGGACGCGAAGCGCGCGGACACGGATCGATTCGCCGCGTTTCACCGAGCGATGCTGGAGCGGGGTGTCTACCTTCCGCCGTCTCAGTTCGAGGCCTGGTTTCTCTCGAGCGCGCACGGTGATGCCGAGATCGACGCCACGATCGCAGCCGCCCGCGAGGCGTTCGCCGCGCTCAGCTGATCTCTACGCTTCTCCCGCGTGAGGGTGCTGCTCGTCACGATGTACTTCCCGCCCGCCGGCGGCGGGGGAGTCCAGCGCTCGCTGAAGCTCGCGCAGTACCTGCCGGCGCTCGGGATCGAGACGCACGTCCTCGCTCCCGAGGACCCGAAGTGGGTACACCGCGACCCGGAGCTCCGTGCTCCGACCCAAGCCTGGATCCACCGCGTGCGCTACCTCGGCCCTCGGGCACGCAAGCCGGCCGAGGAGCTCCGCGGCGCGGACGGCTTCGACCGAGCGATCGTCAAGGCGCAGGTGACGGCCCGCCGCCTGCTCATGCCGGATGCGAGCGTCACCTGGAACCTCACCGCGATCCCGGCCGCGATTCGCATCGCTCGGCGGGAGGGCATCGACGCGGTCATCACGACCTCGCCTCCCGGGTCGATCCACTTCGTCGGGGCTGCCGTCCAGAGGGCGACGGAAGCGCGGTGGGTCGCCGACCTGCGAGACCCGCTCGTCGCGAACCAGCAACGCCGCGCGGATACGACGGCGACCCGAGCTCGACAGGCGGTGAACGAGCAGCTCGCACGCCTCGTCTCGCGCCGCGCGGATGCGATCTCGTGCGTCTCGGCGGCGATTGCGGAAGAGGTGCGTGGGTTGGACCCTCGCGGCGTCGTCCGCACGATCGCGAACGGGTGCGACTTCGACGACTTCGCAGGCCTCGAGTACAAGCCCGCGTCCCGGTTCCGGATCACCCACACGGGGAGCTTCTTCGGGCGCCGGGATCCTCGCCCGTTCCTGCAGGCGTTGCACGACTCCGGCGTCGACGCCGTCGCCCGCTTCGTCGGCGACTTCCGGTCGTCCGACGGCGAGTGGGCCGAGTCGCTCGGCCTGGGCGACCGCCTGCAGCTCGTCGGGTACGCGCCGCGGACGGAGTCGCTTCGGCTCCAGCGCGACTCCGAGGCGCTGCTCCTTCTCGTGCCCGATGCGGATGGACGGGGGAAGGGCGTTCTCTCCGGGAAGGTCTTCGAGTACCTCGCCGCAGGCCGACCGATCCTTGCCGTCGTCCCTCCAGACGGTGCCGCTGCCGAGCTCGTTCGGGAGACTGGCGCCGGGACGGTGGTCGCGCCGGACGACGTCGCCGGCATCCGCGCGGCGCTAGAGGCGCTCCACGCCCGGTACCTCGACGGGGGTCTCGAGGACGTCGAGCTCCCGGACTCGATCCGCGACCGCCTGTCCCGGCGCGCTCGCGTCGAGGAGATGGCGCAACTCCTTCGGAAGATCGCATGACGACGCACGCCCTTGTCGCTGCGGCGACGCCACGAGAACGGGCGCTCGTGCAACCCGTGCTCGACGGGCTCTTCCTGGCGACGATCTTCACCGTCACGTTCCACAAGCTGCAGTGGGAGCTCGCAGGCTCGCTGACGCTGTCCGACGTGCTCACCTCCGTGTTCCTCGTGCTCTTCGCGTGGGACCGCTTCGAGCACGCGGACGCCCGCCTGACGAGGACGTCGGCCGTCGCCTTCGCCTTCCTGCTGGCCTTCGCGCTCGTGTACCTGCTCGGCTTCTACAACCTCGACACCGGACAGGCGCTCGCGCAGTGGGCGAAGGGGATGGTGAAGTTCCTCCTGCACTTCGGGTTCCTCGTCGCCGGTGTCGCGCTCCTTGCGCGACGCGGCGTTCGTTTCTACTGGTACGCCCTGGCCGCCTTCTGCGGCGGCATCGTGCTCAACGCCGCCTACGGAGTCGTCCAGCTCCTGCTCGCCGAGCTCGCCGGAACGAACCTCGACGAGCTGCTCATCGAGCCGATCACGTCCCGGCAGACCGGGATCAACGTGTTCGGCGCGGTCGGGGGGACGCAGGAGGTGTTCCGGCCCAACGCGCTCACCGGCGACCCGAACCACCTCGGCATCGAGCTCGTGATCCCCTTGCTGGTACTGACTCCGCTCTACCTGCGACTGGAGCGCGGACATCGCTGGCGGACGCCGCTCGCCCTGGTGCTCGGCTTCGCCCTCGTCGTTCTCCTGGCGACGCTCTCGCGCAGTGCACTCTTGGGCCTGGGGTGCGGTGCGCTCGTCCTCGCGCTCCCGTACCGAAGGTACCTCCGCAGCCCCGCGTTCCTCGTCCCGCTCGGCGCCGTCACCGTGGTCGTCGGAGCTGTGATCATCGCGCGGCTCGACTTCTTCCTGACGGTGCTTCGGGCACGGACGAACACGAGCCGCGGCGCGGCGTCGCCGCACTTCGAGGTCTACGGCTTCATTCCGGACATTCTTGCGTCGAATCCTCTGCTCGGTCTGGGGCTGAACAACTTCGCCGTCTACTACGAGTTCGTCACGGGCAAGCCCGACTTCGGGCCCCACTCGTTCTACGTCGCCACGCTCGTGGAGACGGGAATCGTGGGCACCGTGCTGTTCGCCGCGTTCGTCGTCTGGCTCTTTCGCCGCCTCGGTGCGGCCCGAAGGCTCGGGCGTGCGCTCTCTGCGGCAGGCGATCCCCGCGCCGCGCGCGTCCGTCCGCTCGCGTGGGGCATGACTGCCGCGCTGGTCGCGACCCTCGCCGCCAACGTCTTCTACCTGACGATGACCTTCTACTACTTCTACGTCTTCGCCACGCTCGCGGCCGCGCTCGCAGTCGTCTTCGGGCGGCGCATGCAGCGCGGATGACTCGAAGGCCAGGAGCGTGCGATCGCGCCGGCGAGGTGCGCGCGTGAAAGTCGTCGTCCTGACGACGTCTTACCCGCGCCGACCCGACGACGTCGCGGGTGTCTTCGTCCGCGACGCGGTCGAGCACCTTCGTGCAGCGGGGCTCGAGATCGACGTCGTATCACCGGCGACGTTTCGCCACTACGGGTTGGCGTACGGCCACGGGATCCTCGGCAACATCGGGCGCCGACCCTGGCTTGCGCTCGCGGTTCCCCTCTTCCTGCTCTCCTTCGGCCACGCAGCGCGGAAAGCCGCGCAAGACGCGGACGTCGTCCATGCGCATTGGCTTCCGTCTGCGCTTCCGGCGCTGAAGACCCGGAAGCCGTTCGCCCTCCAGCTCTGGGGATCGGACGTCGAGCTCGCGCGGCGCGCCCGCTGGATCGTGCGTCCGCTGATCCGTCGGGCTCGCATCGTGCTCTGTCCCTCGGAGGCACTCGCCGGCGCCGCTCGGGCGCTCGGCGCGCGTGAGGCGCACGTCGTTCCGAGCGGCGTCTTCCTTCCCGACGACGTAGCGCCTCCCGAGGTTCCACCGCACGTTCTCTTCGTCGGACGCCTCTCGCAGGAGAAGGGGATTTTCGAGTTCCTCGAGGCAACCGACGGCATGCCGCGTGTGATCGTCGGTGACGGGCCGCTGCGCGACCGGGTCCCGGACGCCGTCGGGTTCGTCTCGCCGACCGAGCTCGGTCCGTACTACGAGCGTGCGGCGGTCGTCGTCTGTCCCTCGCACCGCGAGGGCTACGGCGTCGTCGCGAGAGAGGCGATGGCGTACGGCCGCCCCGTCGTTGCGTTCGCGGTGGGAGGACTCATCGACGCCGTCGAGGACGGCATCACCGGCAGGCTCGTACGCGGGGGGGACGTAGCGGCGTTGCGGGCGGCCATCGAGTCCCTCCTCGAAGATGCCGACCTTCGAGATCGTCTGGGAGACGCTGCCCGGTCGAACGCCCGTGCGCGCTTCTCGTGGGCGGCGGCGACGGAGGCGACGATCCGTGAATATCGCGCGATCGCAGGCATGCCCGGAGACGGCTGAGCGACGCTCTATCCTCGCTGAACGTGACTCGACGACCCTTCTCCGCGAGGAGCGTCCGTGGATACGCCCTCGCGGATTTCCTCGACTGGCCGAACGGGATCGCTCGCCTCGGGGTGATCCTCGTCGCGAGCGTCACGCTCGTCCTCAGCGTCGTGTATCTCTGGCGCGCGGTCGACACGCTCGGTGACACCGCCGGGCGGAACGCAGCACTGAACTTCGACGATCGCGAGTTCGCCGGAGGCAACTCCCTCGTCGTCGACAAGCGTGCGCTCTACGAGGCGCGCGCGCTCATCCCGGAGGACGGGAGCTATCGGGTGGTGCCCGGACCGGGCGTCGAGGGCGCGACCGAGCTCACCGAGCCGTACATCGATCAGTTCGCCCGCTCCTTCCTCATGCCGCGTCGCCAGCTGCCCGACGCGAGCTGGATCCTCTGCTACGGCTGCGACTTGTCGGAGCTCGGGGCGGACGTCGAGGTCGTCTGGGAGAACGGGGCGGGAATCGCCCTCGCGAGGCACGCGGGATGACCGCGCGTGCGCTCGTGGGGCTCGCAGTCCTGAACACGTTCGTGCTCGGCGTCGGCGTCGCGGCCCTCTGGTCGCTCCGCGGCTGGCGTTCCGCGGCCGAGCTCGCCAGGCTCTCGGGTCTCGCATACATGCTCGGTGTCGCACTGCTCGGCGTCACGCTCACGATCGAGCTCGTCCTCGGAGTTCCCTTCTCGTTCGCGACGATCGTGCTCACCGGTCTGGGGCTCGCCGGCGCCAGCCTCGTCCTCCGGCGCGTACGCACGCCCACCGCTCCGGCATCCGAGGTGGAAGGCCGGGGGCTCGGGGCCGTCGGCGCAGTGTTCGGTGTGCTCGTCGTCCTCTACCTGGAGGCCCTGTTCCGCGCGGGCCGCCTGGCCGGCCTCTCCGCGTGGGACGCTTGGGCGTTCTGGGTTCCGAAGGCGAAGGCGATCTACTTCTTCGGGGGTCTCGACGAGCAGTTCTTCCGCGAGCTCGCCAACCCGACGTACCCGCCGCTTCTTCCGGCGCTCGAGGCTTCGGCCTTCCACTTCATGGGCTCAGCCGATGTCGTCACCCTGCACCTGCAGCTCTGGTTCTTCGCGTGCGGCTTCACCGCCGCGGTCGCCGGCCTGCTGGCTCCCCGGGTTCCAGCTCTGGCTCTCTGGCCGTTCCTGCTGCTGGTTCTCGTCGCCCCGCGCGTCTCTTCGCGCAACCTCGATCCGCAGGCGGACTTCCTGCTCGACTACTTCTTCGCGCTCGCGGCGCTGCTCGTCGCGCTCTGGCTCCTCGATCGCCAGCCGTGGCAGCTCGTCGCGGCCTCACTCCTCCTGGGCGCGGCGATGCTGACGAAGCGTGAAGGCTTGCTCCTGGCCGCGTGTGTCATCGCCGCCGCGGGGGTCGCCTCGTGGCGCGATCGCCGCTACGCCTGGCCGCGCCTCGCCCTCGCGGCGGCGTGTGGAGTAGCCGTCGGCATCCCGTGGCGGATCTGGTTCTCGTCGCGGGAGCTCAGCGGCGAGCTGCCTTCAGCCGGCTTCCTCGGGTTGTTCGACAATCTCGATCGGGCCTGGCCGGCTCTCCGCTACGTGCTGTCCATCGTCTTCGACTACGACCTGTGGGTGATGGTCCCTCCGCTGGCCGGCGTCGCGATCGTGCTCGCGCTCCTCGCCGGTGCTCGCGTCCTGCCGATGTTCGCGCTGGTGCTCTACGCGCTGCTCATCGCAGGCTTCACGTGGGTGCTGTGGTCGTTCATCGAGATCGAGCTTCCTTTCGTGCAGGACGAGGGCGTCAACCCGATCGTCCGTCTCACGGGGTCGCTCGTCGTCGTTTCGGGCGCTCTCGTCCCGTTGCTGCTCGATGCCGCCTGGCGCGGGAGCGACCGCCCTCCACAGGAGCGAAGCTGACGTGCGGCGGCTGGCTCCCTGGGCGGTCGTTCTCGCCCTCGCGCTCGTCTATCCGCTCGCTGTGCTCGCGAGCGGCGCTCCTCGCTTCCCGTCTCGCGCCGACTGCGTGCGGCCTGCGACCGAGGACGGCGACATCGAGGCGGTGTTCGGGTACTTCGACTCGGTGCGAGAAGCGTCCGTCCTCCGTGACAAGGCGCTCGCCGTCGGGTTCCAAGGTACCGAGGTCCAGGCGAACGCCTGCGGGCTCGTGCAGGTTTCGGTCGGCGGCATTCCGACGCTGGAAGTCGGGCGCGAGTTCGCTGAGCAGGCACGGTCCGTCGGGTTCGAGGTCACGCTCGTGCAGGCCGACTGATCGCAGAGCTCGTCGTCTCGGCTCGAGAACGCGACCGGGCTGATCGGTACATTCGCCGTCCGGATGTCGTCGGCGCGCGTACGTGGGCTCGTCACCGCTCTGGTCGGCGTACCCATCGGGCTCGTGTTCCTCTGGCTCGCGCTACGCGATGCCGACTTCGACGCCGTCTGGCGCACGCTCCAGGAAGCCGAGGTCGGGGCTGTAGCGCTCGCCGTCGGCGCATTCGGGTGTGTCTACGCGTTCCAGTCGGCGAGGTGGAGACGGATCGCGTCCACGCCCGACCTGCGGCTCGCTCGCTTCTACGAGATGACGGTCAGCGGCGTGGCCGTCAACAACGTGCTTCCGGGGCGCATCGGCGATCTGTTGCGAGCCCGCTGGCTCGGCCTCGCCGCTCGCATGCCCGCAGGGAGGGCATTCGGAACCGTCGTGCTCGACCGTGCATGCGACCTCGTCGTCCTCGTCGCCCTGCTCGTGATCGGGATCGCGGCCGTCGCGACTTCCGAGTGGCTCGTCCGCCTTGCTGCCGGCGGCGTCCTGGTCGTTGCCGCCTTCGGGGTGGTCCTTCTCTTCGCGCGTGCCTACATCGGAAAGCGTGAACGTGGGCGCCGCTCCCGCGGGGTGGTTCGGCGGCTCGTGCGAGACGCCGTCGAAGTTCTCGCCGAGCCGCTCGGTCGGCGGCGCCCCGTCGTCTGGCTCGCGCTGAGCGTCGGGGCCTGGGTGGCTTGGGCGGGCGCGGCGGGGCTGATCGCTCGCTCGCTCGACATCGAGTTGTCGGTCGCCGACGCGCTCTTCGTGGCTGCCGTCCTGAACCTGGGATCCGCGATTCCGTCCTCGCCCGGGTACGTCGGGACGTACGAGTGGCTGGGAGTCGCGTCGCTCGGTCTCATCGGCGTCCCGCACGAGGCGGCGCTCGCCTTCACGATCCTCGTTCACGCGAGCTGGTACGTGCCGACGACGCTGGCAGGCGGGGTCGCGCTCGGCATACGGGGCGTGCGGCAGCTGCGCCGAACTCGAGCCGAACGCGCGACCCAGGTGCGGGACGCGACCGCGAGCGACCCCTCCTGACGCGTGGCCCTCGCGTCGCGCGAAGAGGGCGAACGGACACACCTCGCACGCGAGGCCTTGCTGGCAGCGTTCGGGGGAATCGCGCTCGCGGTCGCGATGACGTGGCCAATCGCTCTTCATCTCGGACGCGACATCGGCAAGGATCTCGGCGACCCTCTCCTGCAGGCCTGGCAGGTGGCGTGGATCGGCCACGCGCTGCTCGAGCGACCGCTCGACCTCTGGCAGGCGAACACGTTCTGGCCGAACGTCGACACGCTGGCGTTCTCCGATGCCCTCATCGGCTACGCACCGGCCGGTCTCGTCGGTCAGGAGAGTCCGCACACAGCCCTCGTCGTCTACAACCTTCTGTTCGTCGGCGCATACGGGGTCGCATTCCTCGGCGCGTACCTGCTCGCACGGGAGCTCGGGGTCGGCCGGCTCGGGGCGGTCGCCGCCGGCGTCGCGTTTGCATACGCGCCGTGGAAGCTTGCGCAGAACGGCCATCTCCACGTGCTCTCGAGTGGCGGTATCCCGCTGGCGCTCTTCCTGCTGCTGCGCGGCTATCGGCAGCAGCGGGCTTGGCTCGTGCTCGGCGGTTGGCTCGTCGCCGCCTGGCAGATGACGCTCGGATTCACGCTCGGACTGCAGTTCGCCTATCTCGTCGGAGTGCTCGGCGTGATCGCGCTCGCCGCGCTCGCTCTTCGCGTGGCTCCGGTGCCCGGTCGTCGCGTCGTCGGTGCGACCGCTGTCGGCGTCCTCGTCTTCGCGACCGCCTCCGTCTTCATGGCTCGTCCCTACCTGCGCGTGATCGACGAACACCCGGAAGCGAAGCGCACGCCCGCATACGTCGAGAGCTTCTCACCCGAGTTGCGGAGCTTCCTGTCTGCTCCCGAGCAGAGTTGGCTATGGGGGGACGCAACCCATCGGGCGCGTGCCCCACTCCCTGCGCCGGACGAGATGTCGCTCTTTCCCGGACTCACGATCTCGCTTCTCGCCGTTCTCGGAGTCGTCGGATCGGTGTTTCCGCGTCGGCTCCGCATCGGGCTTGCAGTGGGCGTCGTCGTGTGTGCCGCGCTCTCGCTGGGTGTGCGAGACGTGTCCGGGCCCGACGCGTACCTGACCCCGTACCGGTTTTTCTTCGACTTTGCGCCCGGGTGGGACGGTGTGCGGACGCCGGGGCGGATCAACACGCTGACCTCGCTCGGGCTCGCGCTGCTGGCGGGCGCAGGCCTGTGCGTTCTCATCCGCTATCTCCGGGAGCGCTCCGGCGCTCGCGCCGCCGCCATCGCTGCCGGTGCCGCGGTCGTCGGCGTCATTCTCCTCGAGGGGCTGGGTCCGCTCGACCACCCACGAGCTCCGGCTCCTCCAGTCGCCGTGCGGCTGGCCGAGGCGCCGCAGCTCCACCTTCCGGCCGGGTTCCGTGACGACCTCGTCTACAGCTACTGGTCGACGGCGGGCTTCCCGGAGACGGTGAACGGAGCGGGCGGCTTCGACCCGGACGACTACGACCGCCTTCGGAGGGTCGTCGCCGGGTTTCCCGACGCGCGCTCCGTCGCAGTGCTGCGCGAGCTCGGCGTGCGATCCGTGCTCGTGCATCCCGAGCGCGCCGGAGGAACGCCATGGGCGGACGCCGCGACGAAGCCGACGACGGGACTCGCGCTTGCGCGGGAGGTCGTCGACGGCGTCGTTGTCTTCCGCCTTCCTAGGAGCTCCTAAGCTCCTAGTACCATCGCGGCGTGCCCGAGCTGGTCGTCGACGGCAAGAGGATCGCGCAGGAAGGACCCGCGTACGTCATCGCGGAGATCGGCCACAACCACCAGGGAGACGTCGAGAAGGCGAAGGCGCTCATCCACGCGGCGAGGGAGTGCGGCGTCGACGCGGTCAAGTTCCAGAAGCGCGACAACAGGCTCCTGTTCACGCGAGCGTTCTACGAGTCTCCCTACGACAACGAGAACAGCTTCGGAGCAACGTACGGCGAGCACCGCGAGGCACTCGAGCTCGGGAAGAGCGCCTGGTTCGAGCTCAGCCGCTACGCACGGGACGAGGGTGTCGCGTTCGTCGCAGCCGCATTCGACGAGCCCAGCGCCGACCTCCTCGCCGAGCTGGACGTAGATGCCTTCAAGTTCGCGTCGGGCGACCTGCTGAACGTGCCTTTCCTGCGCTACGTCGCCGCGTTCGGCAAGCCGATGTTCCTCTCGACGGGCGGCGGCACGCTCGAGGACATCGATCGTGCGGTCGAAGCGATCGTCCCGCTCAACCCACGACTCTGTGTGCTCCACTGCACGGCCTCGTATCCGGCCGAGGTCGAGGATCTCAATCTCTCGGTGATCACGTCGCTCAGGGAGCGGTATCCGCAGCTCGTGATCGGTCTCTCAGACCATCACAACGGGATCGCGATGGCCCCTGTGGCCTATATGCTCGGGGCGCGAGCGTTCGAGAAGCACTTCACGCTCAATCACGCCTGGAAGGGCACCGACCATGCGTACTCCCTGATGCCGGACGGCATGCGCCGGTTCGTCCGTGACCTCCATCGCATCCCCCTCGCCCTCGGTGACGGCGTGAAGCGGCGCCTGCCGAGCGAGGAGCGACCGCTCGAGAAGATGGGCAAGAAGCTCGTTGCCGCGCGAGACCTGCCCGCGGGACGCGTCCTCGAGGCGGGCGACGTCGTCGCCAAGTCGCCCGCCGACGGCGGCCTTCCTCCGTACGAGCTGGACGGGTTGCTCGGGCGTCGGCTCGTGAACGCGTTGCGTGCGGACGAAGCCGTCAAGTTGGAGGACGTCGAGTTCGCAGCGCAGCTCGCCGCCGCCCGCGGCGCCCGGCGCACGTGACCGAGCTCGCGGCGCTGCGGTTCGCCGTCTTCGACTTCGACGGGGTCTTCACCGACAACCGCGTCTGGACGAACGAGCGAGGGGAGGAGAGCGTCGCCTGCTGGCGCGGTGATGCATTCGGCCTGCGGCGGCTGGAGGAAGTGGGGGTCGACCACCTGATCATCTCCACGGAGACGAACGAGGCCGTGAGCGCACGGGCCCGAAAGATCCAGGCCATGTGCCTCCAGGGGGTCGCCGACAAGGCGCCCGTGCTTCGCGAGCAGGTGGTGAGCCGTGGCTTCTCGTTCGCCGAGACGGCGTACGTCGGGAACGACGTCAACGACGCGGAGTGCCTCGGGCTGGTGGGGCTTTCGGTGGTTCCCGCTGACGCATGGCCCGAGGTCGTTCCGCTCGCGCGGCTCGTCCTCACGCGTCGAGGAGGGTACGGCTGCGTGCGCGAGTTCTGCGACGCCGTCTGGCACGCGAAACGCGAGGCCGCGTGACCGACTCGTTGTTCGACCTCTCCGAGCGGGTCGGAGTCGTCACCGGTGGGATGGGTCAGCTGGGTCGTGTCTATGCGGCGGGCCTCGCCGAGCGCGGGATGCGCGTCGCGATCCTCGACGTCGCGTCCGGCGACGCTCCGGAGGGGGTCCGCGTCTTCGAAGTCGACATCACCGATCGAGCGGCGGTCGAGGAGGCGCATCGTGGCATCGAGACCGAGTGGGGAGTTCCTCACGTGCTGATCAACAACGCCGGTCTCGACTCGCCGCCCGACGCACCCGCCGCTGACGTGGGCCCGTTCGAGGACTATCCGGAGGCCTCGTTCGACGCGGTGATGGACGTGAACGTGAAGGGAACGCTCCTCTGCTGCCAGGTGCTCGGTGGGGCAATGGCTCGAGAGGGACGCGGGTCGATCGTGAACGTGTCCTCCGTCTACGGTCTCCTCTCGCCGGTCCAGGACCTGTACGCGTTCAGACGGGATCGGGGTGAGGCGTTCGTGAAGCCGGTTGCCTACTCGGTCTCGAAGGCGGCGATCCTGAATCTCACGCGCTACCTGGCGACGTACTGGGCCAAGGCCGGTGTGCGCGTGAACACGCTGACGCTCGCCGGTGTCTGGAACGACCAGCCGGCGGAGTTCCTCGAGGCCTACGCCGCCCGCGTCCCGATGGGTCGGATGCTCGACTCTGGCGAGGCGCTCGGCGCAGTCGTCTTCCTCGCATCCGATGCGTCGTCGTACGTCACCGGAGCGAACGTCGTCGTGGACGGCGGCTGGTCCGCCTGGTGACCACGTTCGCCTCGAGCCCGTGACAGCGGCGAGGAACGGCTCTGAGAGGTCGAGCGCATCGTGGTACGTAGTCCGAGACTCGGCGCGGGATATCCTCGCGCGACCGTGATCCCGGACGAGGTCCCCAACCTCATCGACGGTCAGTCGGTTCCCCCGGCAACGGGCCAGTGGATCGACAAGCTCCGACCGGTGGACGAGATGCTCCTTTGCCGAGTCGCCCGCTCGGGAGCGGAAGACGTCGCCACCGCAGTGTCCGCAGCCCGTGCGGCACACGCGGCCTGGGCGGATCGAACTCCCGTCGAGCGCGGGGATCTCGTGCGCGAGCTGGCCCTGCGCCTTCGCGAGTGCCGCGAGGAGGCTTCGGCGATCGTCGTCGAGGAGACCGGGAAGCCGCTCGAACTCGCGCTCGGCGAGACCGATGCCGCGATCGAGATGGGGCTCTTCGTCGCCGGGGAAGGTCGGCGCTCGTACGGGCGGACGACGACGGCCAGTATGGCTCATCGCACGGTGCTCACGGTGCGCCAGCCGCTCGGCGTCGCGGCGTTGATCATGAGCTTCAACACGCCGCTCCCAAATATCGCGTGGAAGGCGTTTCCCGCCGTCTTCTGCGGAAACACGGCGATCGTGAAGCCGTCCGAGCACACTCCCGCTTCGGCCCAGCTGTTCGGGGAGATCGCGGTTCAGGCGGGCGTTCCGGCCGGCGTGCTCAACGTCGTTCAGGGGTACGGCTCCGAGGCTGGCGCCCCGCTCGTGGACCATCCGGACGTCGACCTCGTCAGCTTCACCGGCTCCGCGGCCACGGGCCGCTGGATCAACGAAGCTGCCGGCCGGCGGCTGGCCAAGGTCTGCCTCGAGCTCGGAGGCAAGAACGCCCTCGTCGTCTGCGACGATGCCGATCTCGATACCGCGGTGCGCTGGGCGCTCGCATCTGCCTTTTCGAACGCGGGGCAGCGGTGCGCCTCGGCGAGCCGCATCGTCGTCTTCGCGACTGTGTACGACGCGTTCCGCAAACGCCTCCTGGCCGAGGCGCGCGAGCTCGAGCCCCAGCCGGTGATCAGCCTCGAGAGCATCGAGCGGATCTCCGCTGTCCTCGCGCGCGCAGTCGAGCACGGAGCGACGGTGCTCGCGGGTGGTGAGCGTCTCGACCGGCCCGGCTGGTATTTCGCTCCCACCGTGATCGAGAACGCGGCAGGGGACGCCGAGATCTCCCGCACCGAGCTCTTCGGCCCCGTGACGATCCTCTACCGGGCCTCCGATCTCGACGAGGCGATGGCACTCGTCAACGACTCGCCGTACGGACTCACGGCCGCGATCCACACGGCGAGCGTCCACCGCGCGATGCGCTTCGCCGAGCGCGTGCAGGCAGGGGTCGTGGTCGTGAACGCCGGCACCCACGGCTCGGAGCCGCACATGGGTTTCGGCGGCGTCAAGGACTCCGGCACGGGTTGGCGCGAGGCAGGGGTGGAGGCGTTGGACGTGTACTCCGATCAGAAGATCGTGAACCTCGTCGCCGACCCGATGCAGGCATGACGGGCGCCGTTGCCGTTCTCGGCCCGGGTGCCGTCGGAGGCTCGCTCGCCGTGCGCCTCTCCCTTGCCGGTGTCCCGACGATCTGCGTCGGTCACCCGGAGGCCGCGGGACTGATCGCCCTGGCGGGTCTCGTGGTCGAGTCCCGCGAGGGGACTCTCACGGCCCGCCCGGAGACGTCCGAGCGCCTCTCCAAGCCCGTGGGACTGCTCCTCGTCACCGTCAAGGCGCCGGGGCTGGAGGAGGCGATCGAGCGCGTCGATCCCGCTGCCGTCGCCGGCGGCGTCGTGGTCCCCCTGCTCAACGGCCTCGAGCACATGGGGCCGCTGAGGGCGCGCTTCGACGGCCGGGTTGCCGCCGGCAGCATCTCCCACTTCCAGGCG
>DATIBA010000064.1:0-2864 GCA_035457765.1 Gaiellaceae bacterium | reverse complement strand
AGGCACGCTTCGCGGCTCGCCTGAAGACTCTGCGCACCGAGCTCCGGGGCATCCGAAGCGGGATTTCGGCGACGAACGCGGAGGCGCGGATGTCCACGATCCAGCTCGCCGTCGTCACGCCGGGTGCGTTCGGGGCGGTCGCTCCGTCGCCGAACCGGCTCGACCGGACGATCGACGAGGCGCTGAACGTCCTCGCCTGGGAGGCCGTGGTCGCCCTCGCGGTGCTGATCGTGCTGGCACCGTTCGCGCTCGTCGGTCTTGCAGCCTGGCTCGGGCGGCGGGCCTACAGGCGGCGTGAGGACGAGCGATTGCTTGCGACCTAGGCGGGGTCAGACCCGACGGCTCGGACCCCCTGCGCCCGTCTCCAGCGTCGCGATGAGCGCTTCGGCGACGACCTTGAGCGGGCGTCCGGAGATCTGGCTCGCCTTGCGCAGGCGCGCGAAGGCTTCTTCCTCGGAGAGGCTCTCGCGCTGCATGAGGATCCCCTTCGCCCGCTCGATCGCCTTGCGCGCGGCGAGCGCCTCCGCAAGCGAATCCGCTTCCTCGCGCAGAGCCCGAAGCTCCTCGTGCCGCGCTGTCGCAGTGGCGATCGCCGGCAGAAGGTCGCTCTCGCGAAACGGCTTCACGAGGTAGCCGAACACCCCGGCTTCCACTGCACGCGATACGAGCTCTCGCTCGCCGTATGCCGTCACCATGACGATCGGAATCGGCCGCTCGTCGAGGATCCTGCGTGCCGCCTCGATGCCGTCGAGCCGCGGCATCTTCACGTCGAGGAGCGCGACGTCGGGCTCCGCCTCGCGCGCAAGTGCGACCGCCTCCTCGCCGTCTCGCGCCTCGGCGCAGACCTCGAAGCCCGCACCCTCGAGCATTCCCTTGAGGTCGAGGCGGATGATCGTCTCGTCCTCCGCGATGAGCACCCTCGCGGCCATCGCGACGAGGCTACTCGACGAGGCGGAGGGGGAAGCTGCGGCGAGACCTCCCCCTCCAAGCGGCTACGGCGCCCTAGTCGTCGTCTCGATCACGCTCGCGGCGGCCGCCGGGCGGATCGGAAGGCGTGGCCGCAAGCCCGTCGCGGACGGACACGCACGCACCGAGCCGCGCTGACCCCTTCATGTCGCGGTGTCGGTCGAGGATTCCCTCGCGCGAACGGGATCGCCACCTCCCGGCCGCAGGCTTTACGCCTTGCTTACGAGATCCGAACGGGACTCACACGGGGAAGACCACTCGGGCGCGCGTGCCTCCTCCGGACACGAGCTCGAAGGTCCCACGAAGCTCGTCCCGGACGAGGGCCCGGACGATCGAGAGCCCCGTGCCGTCTCCGTCCTGCGCGAGCCCGCGGCCGTCGTCGGCAATCGTGAGCACGACGTCGCCATTCAGCTGCGCAAGCGTGATCGACACGTGCTCGCCGCCGTGCTCGAGTGCGTTCTGGAAGAGCTCGGTGAAGACGAGCGCGAGGGCCGTCGCTTGCTGACCCGCCAACGAGACGGGCTCCAGCTCGGAGACGACGTCCTTCCCCGCGACGAGACCCTGGACGAGCATGGCGCGTAGCCGGTCGACGAGCTCGCCGAGGTCGACGTCGTCCTCGCGGTGCTCGGTCAGGACCTCGTGAACAGCCGCGATCGCCAGGATCCGGTTGACCGAGTCCTGGAGCGCCTTGCCGGGCTCGACGTCGTCGGCACGCGCTTGCAGACGAAGCAGGGACGCCACCGACTGCAGGTTGTTCTTCACGCGGTGGTGGATCTCCTGAGCGAGAACGCCGCGCATGACCGCGCGCCCGTGTTCGAGCGCGACGGCCGCATGGTGAGCGATCGCCTCGAGCAGTGCCTCGTCGTCCGGCAAGAACGGCGTGTCGCGGTCGCAGACGAGCTCGCCGATCTGACGGCGCTTCCAGCGAAGCGGCATGCGAGCTGCGTATGCGCCGGCCCGGCCTTCGGGCCAGGCGATCTTCCCGTCCTCGAGCACGAGCGCGGCCCCCGTCGCATGGAGCGACTCCATCGTCGTCTTCACGATCGCCTCGAGCGACTCCTCGAGGTAGAGGGACTCCGAGACGGCCTCCGAGATCCGCGCGAGAGCCTCGAGCTCCGCGACTCGACGCTGCGCTCGCTCGTAGAGCTTCGCATGCTCGATCGTCTGGGCTACCTGTGACGCGATCGCGACGAGGAGCTCGATCTCTGCATCGGTGAATGCGCGAGACGCCCGGGTGCGCACGTTGAGGGCGCCTTCGAGCGTGTCCCGGGCGAGGATCGGCACCGCGAGGATCGACTGGTACTCGTCCTCGGGCAGGTTCGGGAAGAGCTTGAAGCGCGGGTCGAGGTGGGCCTGCTCGGGGATCATCACCGGCGCGCGCTCGGCAGCGGCGACACCCGTTATCCCCTCGCCCGGGCGCATGCGCGGCGTTCGCGTCAGCTCCTCGACGCGGCTTCCGTGGGTCGCTCGGAGCACGAGCTCGTCAGTGCGCTCGTCGTAGAGATAGACGAAGCACGCGTCGGTCCCGAGCGCGTCGGCGACCTTGCTCGCGACGAGCCCGAGCACCTCCTGCAGGTCGAGCGACGAGTTGACGGCTGCGATCGTCTCCGTCAGGAGGCGCAGGTGACGAGCGGTCGCATCCACGGTGTCATTGTCGCCGTTGAGACACGCCGTCGACTGCCATAGGATCCTCGGACGTGAGCCTCGACGACTGGATCCTCGCGCTCCACGTGCTCAGCGCGTTCGCGCTGGTCGCCGGGATCGTTCTGTTCTGGGTCCTCGTCGTAGCCGTCCGCCGCACGGATACGCCAGACGGAACGATTCGGATGGAGCCTGTCGTGAAGGTCGGCAACGTCGCGACCGGTGTCGGAAGGGGAGGCACGATCGTCTTCGGAATC
>DATIBA010000063.1:0-11432 GCA_035457765.1 Gaiellaceae bacterium | reverse complement strand
GCGGGCGAGGTAGCACGAGTCGTGGTACGTGATGGTCTGGTCCCCTGCGACCGGCGACAGTTTTCCCTCCCGCACGAGCTCTGCGAGAAGCTCCGAGTGGTGCAGCACCTCGTACCGGCCGCCGAAATCGGGGTACTCGTTCGCGAGCGTGTTGAAACAATGCGGGCAGCTCGCGACGATCTTCGTCACGCCGGCGCCCTCGAGCGTCGCGACGTTGACTTGAGCGAGCGCCTGGAAGACGTATTCGTTCCCCGCACGCCTGGCCGGGTCACCGGTGCACGATTCGCGCGGCCCGAGAATGGCGACGTCGACTCCCGCCGCCAGGAGGAGCTTTGCTGTAGAGATCGCGGACGCGCGCGCGCGCTCGTCGAAGGAGCCGGCGCACCCCACCCAGTACAGGACCTCGGGCGGCGGGTCTCCTGGCTCGAGGACTCTGACCCCGAGCCCCTCCGACCACGCCGCGCGCTCCGTCTGCGGCTTCCCCCACGGGTTGGATCCGCGCTCCACGTCGCGGAGCATCGTCTCCGTGTCACCTGGGAGGCGCGACTCGACCATGACCAGGTGGCGGCGGAGGTCGACGATGTGGTCGACGTGCTCGATCGAGACCGGACATTCGTGCACACACGCCCCGCACGTCACGCAGTCCCAGACGACGTCGTCCGTGACCGCATTCGGGACGAGGGTCGAGAGCTCGCCTCCCTCCAGTGCGACCGGCCCCTCGGCGAAGAGCTGGTCTCGGATGCCCATGATCAGGAGCTTCGGCGACAGTGCCTTTCCGGTCGCGAACGCGGGGCAGACGTCCTGGCAGCGCCCGCACTCGGTGCAGGACATCGCGTCCAGCATCTGCTTCCAGGTGAGGTCGACCGCGGTTCCGGCGCCGAACCGCAGGGCGCTCTCGTCCTCGGACTCGAAGTCGAGGCGCTCGAGGCGCCCGCGCGCGCGCGTCCTTCCGAAGAAGACGTTGATCGCCGCGGTCGCGATATGGAGGTGCTTGGAATGGGGCAGGTAGGCGAGAAAGCCGAGGATGATCAACACGTGCGCCCAGACGAAGGCGCGTTCGAGCACCTCGGTCCCGCTGCCTCCAGCGAAGACGTTCGAGACGGCGTCCGACACGGGTGACCATTCGCCTGGCCAGGGGTTCAGACCGAGCGCGATGAGCGCCGCGTGCCAGAGGAGCAGCGTCGTCACGATTCCCGCGATGAGCGCGAGGATGAGGTCCGCCTCCCCGAGGTGGCTCCCCTCGAAGCGGCGCGGGCGCTGCACCTTGCGAATGAAGAACGCGGCAGCCACTCCGGCGAGCACGAGGACGACGAACACGTCGACGAGGAATGCATACCACGCCTGGCTCTCGAGCCAGCCGAGCGGCGAGCCCGCGGGCAGCGAAGGTTCCCGGTCGACGATCGCGACGATCGCCGTGAAGATCGTCGGAAAGAGGACGAGGAAGCCCCAAAAGATGAACGCGTGCACGAGACCGGGGCCGAGCCGCTGGAGGAGCTTGCGCTGTCCGAGGACGATCGTCGCTTCGTTGCGCATCCGTACCGGGAGATCCGAGACGCGCGCGATGGGCTTGCCGAGCCGGACGAGCCGCGTGAGGAAGAGGGCGCGGCGGGCGAAGAGGGCGCCGGCGATCGAGATCGCGACGACGAGCGCGATCGCGGACGCGACGTTCGCCGCCGTGCTCAGTCGCCTCTCGCCTTCCTCAGCTCGGCGGAGACGGCGGGGACGACCTCGTGCAGGTCGCCGATCACCGCATAGTCGGCGCTCGCCAGGATCGGGGCATCGGCATCGGTGTTGATCGCGAGGAGCGCTTTCGCGCCCTTGCATCCGGCCATGTGCTGGGTCGCCCCCGAGATGCCGCACGCGATGTAGATCTCCGGCGCGATCTTCGTTCCCGTCTGCCCGACCTGATCCGTGTGCGGCCGCCAGCCGGCCATGGTCACAGCGCGCGAGCAGCCGACCGCGCCGCCGAGCAGCCCGGCGAGCTCCTCGATGATCCCGAAGCCCTCCGGCGAGCCAGCGCCGCGCCCTGCGGAGACGACGACCTTCGCGTCGGCCAGCGAGATCCCGCCATCCGCCGCCGCGACCCGCTCGACGACCCGCACGAGCCGATCGCCCTCGGAGAGCGTCGGCGCGAAGGCCTCCGTCTCCGGCTCGTCGCCCGTGTTCTCCGCAGCCGGGACAGCGTGGGGCTGCACGGTGAGCAGCTTCGGCGATCCGTGGAGGCGAGCGTCTTCGAGGAGACTCCCTCCCCAGCGCACGCGCGTGACGTGCATCGGATCTCCGGCCGTCGCGGCGACGCAGTTCGCGGAGAACGGGACGTCGAGCCGGGCTGCTGCGTGCGCCAGGACTTCGTTCCCGCGCTCCGTGCCGGCAGCGACGACCGCCGTGGGCGCGAGTCGCTCGACGAGCTCGACGAGCGCCTGTGCGATGGCGGCGGGTGCGTGTGAGGCGAACACGTCGTCCTCGGCTACGTGGATGGTCTCGACTCCGGCGACCGCCGGAGCTCCCCCTGCTGCAAGTGCGTGCAGCGGCTCGCCCAGTTCGTGGGCGAACGCGAGCGCCTGCTGCGCGAGCTCGCCCGCCTCCTCGATGTAGACGATCACCATCAGGCGACGCCGATCTGCTGGAGGACCTCGACGACCGCAGGTGCGGCCTCCGGGCCATGACCCAGGATGACGGCTTCCTTGCCCTGGCCCTCGGGGACGACGAGCCGAACCTTCTCGAGCCGGGATTCCGGGCGGCTCGGCGTCCTCGACTCGACCGGCTTGCGCTGCGCGCGGAGCTTCGCGGGGACGGACGGATAGCGCGGCAGATTGAGCCCTTCGAGCACGCCGACGACCGCGGGCCGCGGGAGGACGTACACGTCGCGACCGCCAGCGACCTCCTGCTCGCAGCGCACGTTGCCTCCTTCGAAGGTCACGCCCTTGAGGCCAGTGGCGACCGGCCGACCGAGCGAGTACGCGACGCGGATCCCGACCTGGTAGTTACCGCCGTCGGCGGACTCGTTCCCGAAGAAGACGAGGTCGAACGGGCCGTTCGCGGACTCGTCTTCGCGTATCGCGTCGACGATCGCGCTCGCGGTCGCCTGCGGATCCCACTCCTCGCCGTCTGTCACGAGGTGGATCGCGCGGTCCATCCCCAGCGCCATCGCGTCCCGCAGCTGCTCCTCCGCCTCCTTGGGGCCGAGTGTGAGCACGACCGACTCGCCGCCGTGCGCCTCGACGATTCTCACCGCCTCCTCGACCCCGCACTCCTCGTGCGGGCTGATGGTGAACCCGAGGTGCCGGGTCTCGATCGCCTGCGCGTTCTCGGTCAGCACCATCCTCCCCCCGGTCAGCGGCACCCGCTTCACGCACACGAGCACCCTCACGTCCCTGACCGCCTCTCTTCTGCGGCCGGCGGAGCCCGCCTCGGCTGAGACGCTGACGCCGCTCTCGGCACGATGCCTTCCGGGGCCGTGTTACTCACACTGTCCCCTTCGGCCTCGTGCCGAGCCGCGGCCGCCCCAGGGACGTGAGCAAGCTCACGAGCGGATCCTCGCGTTCTCCGGATCGAAGATCGGGGTCGCGCCGACGACGTCGACCGTAACGGGGTACTGCTCGCCCATGTACTCGACCGCGAGCTCGGTGCCTGCCGTCGCCTGCTCGGGCGGGAGGTACGACATGAGAACGTACTTCCCGATGGATGGTGCCGCGCCCGCGCTCGTCACGTACGAGCGGCGCCCCTTCTCGTCCGTGATCGGTGAGCCGTCGCGTGTGAGGATCGGTTCGCGGCCCAACGGGAAGCGAGCCACCCCCGATGCCGACGTGTGGTCGTCGACCGTGAGCGTGCACAGGACCGCGACCGGCTGCTCCTCGCGGTGGCGCAGGTGCGCTTCCTTACCGACGAAGGCCTGCTCCTTCACCTTCCCCCAGGCCATGTCCGCTTCGACGACCGTGTACTCGCTCTCGAGCTCGGTGCCGAAGGCGCGGTAGCACTTCTCGAGCCGGCCGGTCGTGCCGTAGACACCGATGCCGCACGGCACCGCGCCGTGCTCACGGCCGGCCTCCCAGACGAGGCCCCAGAGGCGAGCGCCCTGCTCGATCGGGACGTAGAGCTCCCAGCCGAGGTCGCCGACGTACGAGATTCGCGACGCGAGGACACGAACCGGGCCGACCTCGATCACCCTGCAGGTCGCGAACGGGAATCCCTCGTGTGAGACGTCGTCGCTCGAGATGGCAGCGAGGACGTCCCGCGCTCGCGGCCCCCAGAGTCCGAGCGTCGACCAGGACGACGTGAGGTCGGCAAGCTGGGCGGAGCCGTCCTCAGGGAGGTGATCGGCGAGCCACTTGTGGTCCGCCATGCCGTGCGCGCCACCCGTGACGACGCGGAAGTGCTCGTCGTCGAGCCTCATGATCGTGAGATCGGACTTGAAGCCGCCGCTCGGCGAGAGCCACGGCGTGTAGACGACACGGCCCACGGCCGCATCGACCTGGCGCATCGACACCAGCTGCAGTGCGTCGAGGGCGCCGGGGCCGAGGACGTCGAAGATCGCGAACGCCGAGAGGTCGAAGATGCCCGCCCTCTCGCGCATGGCGAGGTGCTCCGCGTTGATGATGGGCGACCACCAGCGACTGTCCCACTCGGCCTCACGGCGTTCGACCTGGTCGCCGAACTCCTCCAGCAACGGTGCGTTCGACTCGTACCACTGCGGCCGCTCCCAGCCAGCGGCCTCGAAGAAGACGGCGCCCAGCTCCTTCTCCCGCTCGTGGTACGGCGAGAGCCGAACCTCGCGGTTCGAGGCCCACTGCTCGAGCGGATGGACGATGCCGTACGTCTTGTTGAAGCCCTCGGACGCGCGTGCCTTCACGTGCGCGGACGTCTTCTGGTGCTCCCAGAAGCGCGCCGCGTCCGAGGAGTGGAGGTCGATGCGGGACTCGCCGTGCACCATCCACTCGGCGACGGACTTGCCCACACCCGGGCCCTCCGTCACCCACACTGCCGCCACCGACCAGAGCCCCTTCACCTCGGGCAGCTCGCCGAGGATCGGCATCCCGTCGGGCGTGAGCGAGAGAATTCCGTTGACCGCGTACTTGATGCCGACCGACTCGTCTCCGACGATCGACGGCATCAGCTCGAGCGCCTGCTCCATCTGCAGCGTGAAGTCCTCCTGCGTGAACGGGAACTCGGTCGGCGTGAGCGCGGCCTCCTCTACGGAGGGCAGATCCTCGGGCTCGTACAGGATCGGCCGGTGGGCGTACGAGCCGATCTCGAGCCCTGTTCCCTCCTGGCGCTCGTACATGTTCGTGTCCATGTCGCGGACGATCGGGAAGTCGATGCCCTCCTTCGTGTCCGCGAACCAGTGCGTCGGTCCGACGTCGATCATCTGGTGCACCGCCGGCGTCAGCGGGATCGAGGCACCTGCCATGCGAGCGAGCTTCGGGCTCCACACGCCGCACGCGATCACGACGATCTCGGCCTCGATGTCACCTCCGGTCGTGCGCACGCGTCGGACTCGGCCGCTCTCGACGTCGATGCCCACGACCTCCGTGTTCGCGAAGACGGCCAACCGCCCCGACTCCTGCCCACGCCCCCGCATGATCGTCCCCGCCTGGAGCGAGTCGACGACGCCGACCGAAGGCGAGTAGAAGCCGCCGAGGATCACCGTCTCGTCGATGAAGGGAACGAGCTGCTTGACCTCCGCCGGCGTGACGAGCGATACGGGCTCGACCCCCCACGCCTTCGCGGACGCGACGCGGCGTGTGAGCTCCTGCATGCGTTCCTCGGTCCGCGCGACCTCGATCCCGCCGGACTCGGTGAACACTCCCATCTCCCGGTACTGCCGCACGCTCTCGAGGGTGAGCTGCGTCATCTCCTTTGAGTGGTCGACCGGGTAGATGAAGTTCGAGGCGTGCCCCGTCGAGCCGCCGGGGTTGGGCAGCGGTCCCTTGTCGAGGAGGACGACGTCCGACCAGCCCTGGTCGGTCAGGTGGTACGCGACGCTGCTGCCGACGATTCCGCAACCGACGACCACGGCGCGGGCCTCGCGGGGAAGGGTGCTCATGCATTCACTCCTGCTGATATATGAGTTTGCGGCTCAGGAATATACAAGGCTCAGAGCACGCGTCTGATCGCGTCCTCGAAGCCCCTGACGTGCCGGCGCATCGCTTCCTCCGCCCGGTCCCCGTCGCGGTCGCGGATCGCCAGAAGGAGCTCGCGGTGCTCGGTGACCGCGTCCTCGAGCAACGCGACGCGATCGAGTGCGAGGAACCAGATACGCAGGCTGAGGACGTAGTACTCGTTCAACGTCGTCGCGAGAAACGGGTTGTGCGTGCACTCGTACACGTGGCGGTGGATCCGTTGGTCGAGGTCGATGAGGGCTCGCTCGTCGGGCTCCTCGCGAACCTGCTGGAGCTCCTCGAGCAGCAGCTCGATCCGTGCTCGGTCGGCGTCGGTCGCTCTCTCTGCGGCGAGCCGCGCCGCGCGGCTCTCGAGCGTCAGTCGCACTTCGGAGAGCCCGGCCAGATCGCGCACGTCGACGTTCGACACGAACATCCCCCGGCGCGGATACACCTCCACGAGGCGCTCGCGTGCGAGAGCGCGTAGGGCCTCCCGAACCGGTGTCCGTCCGAGCTCGAGCCGCTCCTGGAGGTCGCGCTCGCTGATCGGAGCGCCCGGCGACAACTCGAGCGTCACGATCAGCTCGCGTATCCGAAAGTACGCCTGGTCCGACAGCGACGTCGCGTCGGCCGCTTCGGGCTGGTGGATGGAGAGCGTCGGTGTGCTCATGGGCGGATGAGGGTCGGCGAGGATCGAGACCGATCCCCGCCGACGTCTCACGTCACTTCAGCCAGGCTTTGACCTTGGCTGCGTTCGCCTTCACCCACTTCTCCGCCGCCGCTTCCGGCTTGACCTTGTCGCCGGCTATCCACTTCGCGACGAGGTTCTGGTCCGCGTTCGACCACTTGAAGTTCCGTAGCACCTTGACCGCGGGGGAGCCGCTCTGCACGAACTTCTTGCTCAAGAGCTTGTTCAGTGGATCCGCCGCGTACGCGCACTTGTACTTCTTGATGTCGCCGCCGGCACTGGCGTCGTCCTGGCAGCCCTTCGGGCGAGCCGGGAGCTTCACCTCAGCCAGGTTGAGCTGCTGATTCAGGTACTGCGGCGTCCACCAGTAGAAGATGACTGGCTTGCGCTGCTTGATCTGCTGTGTGAAGCGCGCGACCTCCGCCGCCTCCGCGCCGACGGTGACGTGCTTGAAGTCGAGCCCGAGCAGCTCGATCAGCTCTTTGTCCTTCTGGACGTACGACGGGTCACCGCCGAGGAACATTCCCTGTGACCCCGACTCGGGGCTCTTGAACACGCTCTCCTTGCCCTTCAGCCCCTTCCAGGTCTTGAACTGCGGGTACTGCCTGAGCAGGTACTTGGGGATGAACCAGCCGATGTGACCGACGAGACCGTTCGCACGCACGAGCACGACCGACTTCTGCTTCGTGACGAACTGCTTGTACTGATCGACGTGGTTCCAGTCCTCGAGCACGGCGTCGACCTTGCCGTCGGCCAGTGCCTGGAAGACTGGGATCTCGGTGATCTTCGTGATGGTGACCTTGCATCCGAGGCGCTTCTCGAGCACGTACTTCGCGACGTACGTGTTCGCGGTCGAACCTGCCCAGGCTTGCTCGTTCAGCCTGACCGTGCCGCAGGATTGAGCCGCCGATCCGAGCGCGCTTCCGGACAGAACGAGTCCGATCGCCGCCGCCAGCGTGACGCCGACCAACAGCGTGAGTCGGACTCTGAGACGTTGTGACATCGAACCCTCCTTGTCCTTGTGGACCTTGTTCCTCCTGGTCATTCGAGTAACCCCCTTCCAGCCCGCCGGGTTGCCTGTGTGACGCGATCGAGCGCGATTCCGAGCGCGAGAATCGCGAGTGACGCGACGACGCCGAGCCCGAACTCGCCGCGTTGGAGGCCCTGGGCGACGAGGTAGCCGAGTCCGCCCGAGCCGACGAGCCCGCCGATGACGACGACGGCGAGCACCATGATGATCCCCTGGTTGACACCGAGCATGATCGCGTCGCTCGCGAGAGGGATCTTGACCTTCGTCAGCACCTGTCTGCGCGTGGCGCCGAAGGCGCTCGCGGCCTCGACCGTGTTCGGCGCCACATCCCGCACGCCTCGCTCGACGAGACGGACGACGACGGGGAACGCATACAGCACGCTCGCGATGATGCCCGGGACGATCGAGACCGGCATCAGGTAGACGAACGGGATGATGTAGACGAGCTGCGGCAGCGTCTGGAGGACGTCGTTGACCGGGCGCAGAATCCGCGACACGGTCTTGCTCTCGGCGGCCCAGACACCGAGGACGACTCCAATCAGCACCGCGATGACTGTCGCCACCAGGACCTGTGAGAACGTATCCATGGCGGGCTCCCACATGCCCATTACCCCGATCGACACGAGCATGACCAGAGTCGTGAGCGCAGAGCGCAGGCCGCTCACGACGAACGCGATGGCCGCGAGTCCGAGCACCGTCGTGAACCATGGGGCCTCGACGAGGAACTCCTGAAGCGGCTGGAAGACCTCCACGAGTATGAAGGTCCCGATTGGCTCCGTGATATTGAACACGAAGTTCGCCGGATCGGTCACGTAGTCGAGCCACGCCTGGATCCGCTCGAGCAGGCGCTCTTGCGCCGAGTCGTCCACCGGGAAGACTGCGGCCACGCCGAATGCCTTGGTGAGCACGATGGCAGCAGCCGCGATGCTCGCAAGACCGACGCTCAGGATCTGAAGCCGACGGCGAGCCGAGTCCGCAAGGTGTCGGCGCGCGGGGTCGGTTCGATCCGCGATCGCCTCGGTCGAGCGGTCGAGCGCCATAGCGAGGATGACGATCGCCGCGCCGGCGAGGATGGCCAGGGCCGGATTCGTGTACAGCCCGCTCGTGACGACGTCGCCGAGTCCGCCTCCGCCGATCAAGCCGGCGATCACGACCATCGAGAGCGCGAAGAGAATCGTCTGGTTGACGCCGAGCAGGATCATTCGCCGCGAGAGGGGGAGCTGCACCTTGGTCAGCAGCTGCCCTCGAGTCGACCCCATCGATGTCGCAGCTTCGACGGTGTTCCCGGCCACGCTTCTAATGCCGAGCGCGGTGATGCGTACCGCGGGCGGGATCGCATAGATCATCGTCGAGACGACTGCGGCGCCCGGGCCGACCGAGAACAGGATGACGACGGGCATCAGATACGCGAACGCGGGCACGATCTGCATCGCGTCGAGCACCGGGGTGATCGCCCTAAGGAAGCGGTTGGAGAGACCGGCGACGATTCCGAGCGGGATTCCGATCACGAGCGAAAGGCCCACCGACGCGAGCATGAGGGAGAGCGTCTGCATGCTCTCCTCCCACAGTCCCATGAGCGCGAAGGAAGCGAACGCCACACCGACCCAGACACCCGCCTTCCAGCCGCCGAATCGAAGCGCGAGCACGGTGCCCGCCACCGTCGTGCCGATCCAGGTCATCCAGAGCAAGAGCCGGTCGAACCAGCCGACGAGGTTGTCGACGAACGTCGCGAACGCGTCGAAGATCGTGAAGACGAAGCTCGGGTCCTCCGCGTTCCGCTGGTCGAGCAGCCAGGTCTGGAAGTCGTCGAAGTGGCCGATGAGCGCGTTCCACTCGAGTCGGTCGGGCCACGGGTATTCGAGTCCCCAGGCGCGGTAAGCGAGGTACATGAGTGCCACGATTCCCGCTGTCTGCACGATCTTCCCTCGCCACCATGGCCGATGGACGACGGCGGGTCTAACGGCGACGGTCTCTGCGGCGACGGTGGTCACGCGGACGCGTCGCCCTCCTCGGCGATCGCCGTGAGCACCGCCTCGCGGTCGACGATGCCCACGACTCGTCCATCCTCGACACAGCACACGGGCTTCTCACTCGCTGCGAGGACGGGAACGGCCTTGCGCATCGTCGTCGTCACGTCGAGCCTGGGGCCGTCCTGCACGTCGCGCGGGCTCGGCTCGCGCATGATCCAGCGCAATGTCAAGACGTGGCTGCGCGGGATGTCGCGTGTGAAGTTTTCGACGTACTTGTCCGCGGGCGAGCCGACGAGCTCCTCCGGCGTGCCGAGCTGCACGATCGCTCCGTCCCGCATGATCGCGATGCGATCTCCCAGACGGAGCGCCTCGGGAAGATCGTGAGTGATGAACATGGTCGTCTTGCCGATCTCCTGTTGAAGCCGCATGACCTCGTCTTGCATGTCACGGCGGATCAGTGGGTCGAGGGCGCTGAATGGCTCGTCGTAGAGCATCACCTCGGGATTGGCGGCGAACGCCCGCGCGACTCCCACACGTTGTTGCATCCCGCCCGAGAGCTGATCGGGGAACTGGTTCGCGACATCCTCGAGTCCGACCAGCGTCAACACGTCGTGCGCACGCGAATGCCGCTCACGCTTGCCAACGCCCTGGACTTCGAGACCGAAGGCGACGTTGTCGATCACACGTCGATGGGCGAGGAGGCCGAAGTGCTGGAACACCATCGAGACCGAGTGCCGGCGCAGCTCTCGAAGCTCGCCCCGATCCGCGTTCATCACGTCCTTGCCCGCGATCTCGATGCTTCCCGCGGTGGGCTCGATCAGGCGGATGAGCGTGCGGACGAGCGTCGACTTGCCGGAGCCCGAGAGTCCCATGACGACGAACACCTCGCCTGGCCAGACCTCGAGTGAGACGTCCTTGACCGCGACCACGTTGCCCGACTTCTGGCGGAGCTCGGCGCGCGGTAGGTCAGCGTCTTCCGATCCGACGAGGCGCTCGGGGTTCGGCCCGAACACCTTCCAGATTCCCGATGCGCGGATGACCGGAGGGCCAGTGCGATCGACGCGGTTCTGTGCGGGTGTGGCGGTCTCGACGGTGTCCGTCATGCGCGCGCCGCTGATATATCACTGCAGCGCGCGCTTGTCCACGAACGGTGCTGTCAGATCGTCTTGAACTGCTCGAAGGGCTGTCGGCAGGCCTCGCAGTAACGGATCGAGCGGCACTGCGTGGGACCGAAGAGGTTCTCGAGCCGCGTGTCCCTCGAGCCGCAGTAGGGACACCTGAAGCCCCGTTGCAGATCGACGAGGGCGAGCTTGCCGGCCGTGCGCGGGGCCGGTGGAGCGAAGCCCGCGCGGCGGAGCTTCTCGTGTCCCTCGGGCGTGATGCGATCGGTCGACCACGAGTCGTCGAGCACGACGCGGACCTCGGCCTCCGCGCCGAGCTCCGCCACCTTCGCGCGCATCTCGCGCTCCATCGTCTCGAGTGCGGGACACCCCATGAACGTCGGCGTGAAGTCGATCCGCACGCCGCCCTCCGCCACGACGACGTCCTTGATGACGCCGAGGTCGACGAGCGAGATCACCGGAATCTCGGGGTCGGGCACTTCCGCCAACGCCTCCCAGACCTCCTGTTCCGTGACCTTGTGGCTC
>DATIBA010000062.1:0-10639 GCA_035457765.1 Gaiellaceae bacterium | reverse complement strand
GTACGTCCCGTCGTACCCCGCCTCGCACGGCTGCGTGCGCCTGCCGGCGGGCGAGGCCGAGCGCGTCTACCGCTTCGTCGAGATCGGCACTCCCGTCGTCGTTCTCTAGCTCTTCGAGGCGGAGTGCGGGCCGTTGAAGACCACGAGCAGCGAGAGAGTCTCGTATCCGGAGAACCGATGGTCCGCTCGGGCGCCGACGAAGACGGCGTCGCCCTCCGAGAGGTGCCGTAGCTCACCCTCGACCTCGATGTCGCCCTCGCCGTCGAGCACGACGTAGACCTCGTCGAACTCGTGCGGTGTCTGACGATCGGGCTCCGGGGCGACCAGGACGTATACCCCGATCTCGAGCCCGGGAGACTCGTGGACGACCTCGTACCCACCGCCCTGGCCGGCCAGCCGCTCGGCCGCGCGAGAAACGTCGAAGCCCTGCACGATCGCGAACGTACCACGCGTGCGACGTCGGCTCGGCTGAGCCGCATGCAGTGCCGCCGTCCGAGGTTGGCACAGACTTGACACACGCTCTCGCCCCCGTGCCTCTACCGTCGAGGCATGGCTCGATTCGTGCTAACCCTGGCAGTCGTGGCCGCCTTGGTCGTCCCGGTCGCCCCTGCGCTCGCCCACTTCGACGCGACGGATCGCTACACGCACAACGCGTGTCCTGCGACGGTCTCGAACCGCGCCGATCCGGTGAACGTCGTCTTCAGGGGGTGGGGTACCTGGGGCCGGGCCGCGAGTCAACTCGAGGCACACGCGGGCTGGTCGTCGACGACGGGGTCGATCCAGTCCTTCGTCGACCACGGCGGCTGCGCACCGATGCACGCCCAGCGCGCGAGCGGACTCGGAGCGCGCTTCCACGTGCGCTTTCGCGGACAGCATCAGGATGCGGCGCTGGGCTGGGTCGCGGTGGCCGGCGCTCACCACGAGGATCTCGTGCTCTTTCCGCGTCCCTGCGGCCATGCGGTCGACTCGAACGGTCCTGGGGGAAGTGGCTTCGACCAGGGCAGGAACGAGCTCGAGCGCGCCTTCGCCTCGGCGGGACACGCCACGTCACGCCTGTGGTGGGGGAACACGCAGAGCTTCAAGCAGTGCGACGGCGACTACGCGGCCTCCGACGGGTGGACCGTCGTCGTCGCGCTCCACCAGGTGAACCACTGATGCAGCATGGAATCGGCAGGTTCACGGTGGGGTTCGTGGTCCTCGTGCTCGTCGGCGCCGCGGGAGGCACGCCTCGCGGGAATGGGGTCTCGTTCGAGCCGGCGAGCCTTCGGTCGCGAGATCCCCTCCTGTTCGCGGGCGATCGGACGGACGGTCTTCCGCTGACCGCCGTGCTTCGACGCTCGGACTCCGCCGAGTACGTCTCCTTCGTGTACGGGGACTGCGTGCCGGACGACGACGCCGGCTGCGCGCCCCCCGTCGAGATCCAGGTCTGGCCCGCGTGCCGAAGGCACCTCGCGCTCTACGACTCGTCCTCCGGACCGGACCTCGAGCGCCTGACCGTTCGGGGCGTCCCCGGGGCGGTTCTCGACAGCGGCACGCGGCTCGAGCTGCAGACGGGGCGGTCGACGATCGTGGTCTTCGCCGAATCCCGCCAGCGGCTCTCGAGGATCGCGGCGGAGCTCAGGCCGCTGGACTCGCGGACCGCTAGTGGCGTTCCGTTGCCGCAGCCCGCGCCCGGAGCGGTCGAAGGACGGCTCCCGTGCTAGAGCCTCAGGCGGCGAGCGAGATCGTGACGAGGAGCGGCAACACGATCCAGACGCCGAGCGTGACCGTGATCGCCACGATCGCGAAGCGCCGCGACTGATCTCTCGGCGGCCCCCCGCAGCTGCCGATGCTCCGCCAGAGCTCGACGAGTGGCTGCCTCACGGAGAGCCGTATGCGCCTGCTTGCGAGCGCGGCACCGCGGAGGACGAACCAGGAGATCAGGAGGCCGACCACCACGCCGATTGCGCCCGCGAGCAGGGCGATCCACCACTCGCGCACCGTTCCCGTGGCGAGTCGCCAGATCGAGAGTCCGGCCGGAATGAGGAGGCCGCCAATGACGAAAGTGGGCACTCCGATCTCGCGGCCGCGGGTGATCTCGACCAGCGCCTGTGCGTCGAGCCGAGCGGGTTGGAGGAGCTCGCGCTCGGGCGAGCCGGGTTCCGACTGCATCTCGCGCATCCAGTAGAGGTTGCGGAGGCTCACGGCGACGTTCTTGCAGTGAGAGACGACGACGTACCGCGCGACGAGCTCCACGAGGTAGCGAACGGGAGTACGGAAGAGACCGAGCTTCTCGTCGACGCGCGCACCGTGGTGGCCGTGGCGGCGGAGGCTCTCGAGCGCGACGAGGACGGTGCGGTGATCCGACTCGAACCGCTCGGGTCGCGCGAGCGGCGCCTGACGCGCCAGCTCGCGCAACATCTCGCGGTCGCGCGGGCCGCGGACGTCGATCTCGTCGAGGAACGCTGCGATCGCCTCGTCGTCGCTGCCGAGCAGCTGCAGGCGCTCGAGCGGGCTGTCGTAGTGCTCCTCGAGGTTCTCGAGTGAGGGATCGCGCATTCGGAGCCACGATCGTAGTGCCTCACCGACGATCCAGACGCTCACGACGAAGGTCGAGAAGAAGAGCACCCAGCACGGCGTATCCCGCGAACCGGATCCGGTCCGTGCCGACGGGCGGACGCGGCATGGCAGGATGATCCCGCCGTGGAGACGATGCGCGCCATTCGCAAGCGCGACGCCGAGCCCGGGCTCGTGCTCGACGAGCTACCGGTGCCGACCCCGAATCCGGACGAGGTCCTGATCCAGATCGAGGCGGCGTCGATCTGCGGCACCGACCTCCACATCAAGCGCTGGGACGAGTGGTCGGCGGAGCGCGTGCACCCTCCGTTGACGCTGGGGCACGAGCTCTGCGGGACCGTCGTCGCGGTCGGGAGCAGCGTCCGTGGCGTCGCAGAAGGCGACTACGTGTCGGCCGAGAGCCACGTGACGTGCGGGACGTGCTTCCACTGCCGGACGGGCAAGGCGCACATGTGCGAGCAGACGACCATCCTCGGTGTCGATCGGAACGGCGGGTTCGCCGACTACGTCGTAGTCCCGGCATCCGTGGTCTGGCAGAACGATCGCACGAAGATGCCTCCCGAGCTTGCCTGTCTCCAGGAGCCCTTCGGCAACGCGGTGTTCGCGACCGCGACGCAGGAGCTCGCAGGCCGTGCGGTCGCCGTTCTCGGATGCGGGCCCGTGGGTCTCTTCGCCATCGCGATCGCGCGCGCGTTCGGTGCGGGCCGTCTGCTCGCGTCGGATCACGTCCCATATCGGATGGCGCTCGCGCGCCGGCTGGGCGCGGACGACGTCGTCGACGTCGACGAGGTCGAGAACGTGCCCGAGTGGTTCGTCGAGCACAACGAGGGCGTCGGAATGGGGATCGTCTTCGAGATGTCGGGCGCGCTGCGGGCGATCGAGGACGCGTTCGCGATCGTCCGGCACGGGGGCAACGTCGTGCTCTTCGGCATTCCGTCGCGGCCGGCGACCATCGACATCGCCGAGTCGCTCATCTTCAAGAACCTCACCGTGAGCGCGGTCAATGGTCGCGAGATCTGGGAGACGTGGTACACGACGCGCTGGTTGCTCGAGCATGGCGTGGTAGACCTGCGACCGCTCATCACGGCGGAGCTTCCGCTCGAACGCTTCGAGGAGGGGTTTGCGCTGCTCGAGGCGGGCGAAGCATGCAAGATCGTCCTTCGACCGAACGGAGCCGCAACATGAACGTCGTCCTGAACGAGCAGGTCGGCGCAGAGCTCGACGCCCTGCGCGACGCACGGACGTACAAGCGGTTCCTGACCCTCGAGTCGCCGCAGGGACCCGTCGTCCGCATGGCGGGACGAGGCGAGGTGATCGTCCTCTCCTCGAACAACTACCTCGGGCTGGCGGGTCATCCCGAGGTCGTCCGGGCGGGCATCGAGGGTCTCGAGCGCTACGGTGCCGGAACGGCTTCGGTCCGATTCATCTGCGGGACGTTCGAGGCGCACCTCGAGCTCGAGCGGGCACTCGCCGACCTGTCGGGCACCGAGGCCGCGCTGACCTACGTCTCGTGCTGGAACGCGAACGAAGCCGTGATCCCGAGCCTGACGGACGAGACGACGGTGATCCTCACGGACGAGCTGAATCACGCGAGCCTGATCGACGCGATCCGGCTCTCGCGTCCGGCGAAGAAGGTCATCTATCCCCACTCGGACATGAGCGCGCTGCGCGACGCGCTCGTGGACGCACCTCGGGAGGCACGGAAGCTCATCGTCACCGACGGTGTCTTCTCGATGGAAGGTGACCTCGCGAAGCTGCCCGAGATCGTCGAGCTCGCCCGCGAGTTCGACGCCGTCGTCGTGGTGGACGACTCGCACGGAGTGGGCGTTCTCGGCGAGACCGGGCGCGGCACCGTCGAGCACTTCGGGTTGCTCGGCGAGGTGGACGTGATCACGGGGACGCTGGGCAAGGCTCTCGGCGGCGCTGCCGGCGGCTACGTCGCGGGCTCGGAGGAGGTCTGCGACCTCCTTGCACAACGCTCGCGTCCTCAGCTCTTCTCGAACGCCCTCCCGCCGACCGTCGCCTGCAGTGCGCTTCGCGCGGTTCGACTCATGCTCGAGCAGCCCGAGCTCCTCTCACGGCTGCGCGAGAACTCCCGTGCGTTCAGAGAGATGTTGGCCGACGCCGGGTACCGGCCGCTCGAAGGCGAGGCGGCGATCATCCCGATCATCGTCGGGGAGACCGCCGAGGCGATCGCGCTCTCGGAGCGCCTCCTCGACGAAGGCGTCTTCGTCACGGGATTCGGCTTTCCGGTCGTCCCTGAGGGAACCGCGCGGGTGCGTGTGCAAATGTCGGCCGCGCTCGAGCCCGAGCACCTCGAGCGCGCGATCGCTGCATTCCGGAGTGTGCGAGCGGCGGTGTGAGTCATAGCCCCCGGGGAGTCATGCGGCCCGGATCGCGGGGCGAGGAGTCCACGCCTCACACGCGAATACTCGACGCCATGGCAGTCAACATCATCGGGCTGGGCCTCATCGTGGCGGGCATCATCTTCATGATCATCGGCAGTGTCGTCGGCTGGATCATCGGCGTCATCTGCCTGATCGGCGGGGTCGGTGCTCTCTTCATGACGTTCCAGCGCAAGAGGCGTGCAGCGGCCTGAGCGGCCGCGGTGACCCTCTTATCGCTTCGTGAACACGTAGTCGTTCGCCCGGGCCTGCGCGTGGCAGCTCTGGCAGAGCTGTCCCTGCGCGAGCACGGCGTAGCGCGAGCCCGACAGACGGTACTCGACGTAGCGCCAGCGTCCGTTCACCTTGCGCATGACCGCGACGTCTCCCGGGAGCGACGGCTTGTCCCCGGCCTTCGCGATCGATTTCACGATCACCGTGCCGTTCGGGTACTTCGTGCCGACTTTCCTCTTGCTCGCGTAGACGTTCTTCACGCCCTGATGGGCGCTCGAGAGCGGTCCCGTGCTCTTGAACGGCTTCCTGTTGATCTTCGGCCACTTCTGGTAGCCGTTCGTGTAAGCGGGCAGACCTGCGGCCGACGTCGACGCGACGGCGACGACGACGGCGGACGCTGCGAGGGCCGCGACGACGACGATGGCGACGATCCTCCACCGCATCGCTCGATGATGCCGCATCGGGAGGCGGCCGAGGAGTGGCTGCGCCTGAAGCATTTCTTACATCGCGGGAACGCATGTTCCTGGCCTCGACACATGCCTGCTTGCGTAACCCCCATCGATCCCGCAAGACTCTTCTCGACTGGAGGTGTGGGTGAGCTCGGAGATCGCGACCGGGATTCCTGAGCGAGCGGAACGCCGACGGCGCGTGACGCGCCGGCAACAGCGAGCGCTCACGGTCCAGCTTCTGGGCCCACTGACCATGGTGGCCGGACTCGTCTGGGCGGTTGCCCAGCCCTACCGCATCGTCTTTCTCGACCCCGGGGGGAAGGGGTTCTACGACTTTCTCTTCCAGCCGCCGCTCCTCGTCGTCGTCGTGGGGCTCGGCTACGCGCTGTTCATCGCCCCCGGACTCGTCGAGGACCTGGCGGCCGAGGAACATGATCCCGCGAGCTGAGACCGCTCATTGGCTGGCAGCCGCCGTCGCGCTCGGGCTCGGGCTCGTCCTCGTGTCGGAGGTCATCGTCGGGACACGAGTATTCCGGCGACGCGCGTGGCGCGCGTACCTCTTCCCGTCGCTCGCGCTCGGCTCTGGCGTCTTCCTCTGGGTCATCACGATCTTCTCGACCTTCTCGACGATGCACCTCGTCGCTCACGCGCTCTGGGCGGAGGCAGCGATGATCGCGGGCGGGGTTCAGCTCGCAGTCGTGCGGGGGAAGCTTTCGAGCCCGCGTTGGTCACTCGTCACGGCGGGAGCGCTCGTCGTCTGCGGGGCGGCCTTCCTCGTGCACGAGCCGAACCCTTGGCTCTTCTCACGATCCGCCTTCCTCCACCACGCGATCGGGTGGATGCTGGTCGTAGGGGCGCTCTTCCCGCTCGGACAGGCGCTGCGTCCGCGATGGCCGCTCTGGCGGGCGGGTTTCGCGCTGACGTTCATCCTCCTCTCGTTGCTGCTCTTCGCCGATCGCGACGCGGCGCCCATCTTCGGGCGGTTCGGAGGGGCGTCGTGACGAAGAGAGGTGGGCTCGTCACGTTGGCGCTGCTCCTCGGCGCGCTGGCAATTCCGGGCGTCGCCAGAGGGCACGTCACGCTCGTGAGCGCGACGCCGGCCGTGCAGTCGTCGCTCGATGCGGCCCCCATGCAGATCCTGCTCCGCTTCAGCGAGCCCGTCGCAATCTCTCCCGCTGCGATCCGGGTTTTCGCGGCCGACGGGACCGTGCGCTCGGGAGAGGTGAGATCGGCCGCAGGCGATCGCGTCGTGATCGTCCCGGTCTCGGGCCTCACGCGCGGCTCGGCGTACACCGTCCGCTGGCAGGTCAGCGGTCAGGACGGGCACTCGCCGGCGGGAGTCTTCACGTTCGGGCTCGGGGTCCCGGCTCCACCTCCGACGGAGGCGGTGGGCGCGAAGGGGACGACCTGGAAGGACGACCTCGCACGCTGGCTGCTGTTCGCAGCGCTCGCGTTCGTCATCGGACCGCTCACGCTTCGTCTGGTCGTGCTGCGCGACCCGGTCCCGAGCGAGGCCGAGAGAAGGTTCCATCTCGTTCCGACGGTCGCGGCCCTGGCGCTCCTCAACGTCGGCATCGTCGCGTTCGTCCTCCGCGCGTCGAACGCGCTGCAGCTGCCGCTCCCGGATCTGCTGTACGGCGACCTCCAACCATTTGCGGAGAAGACGCGCTTCGGCATCGCGTTCCTCGCGCTGACGCTCGGGTTCGGCGTCGTCGCCACGCTGCTCCTCTTCGCGTGGATCGGGGACCTACTCGTCCTGCGCGCTCCGGCGCTCGTCCTCTCGCTGGTGCTCGCATCCGGGATCTCGCTCTCGAGTCACCAGGCGACGCTGCCCAATTCGAGCAAGGCGTCGGAGCTCGCCGACTGGCTCCATCTCGTCTCGGCGGCAATCTGGGTCGGCGGGCTCGCCAGCCTCGCGTTCATCGTCTGGCCGAGCGCGCCCAGGCTGCGGGCGAGAGCGTTCCTCGGATTTGCGCGGCTCGCGGTCGGGCTCGTCGGGGTGATGGTGCTCGCCGGCGTCTACCTCGCGCTCGTCCGTCTCCCCGCGCTCTCCGACCTCTGGTCGTCGGACTACGGTCGCCTCCTGCTCGTGAAGCTGGCCATCGTCGCGCTGGCGCTCTCGTGGGGCGCGCTCCACCACTTCGTGGTTCGACCGCGCCTCGAAGCCGGGCTCGAGCCGCGAGTGAGGCCGAGCCTCGTCGGAGAGACGGCCGTCGCGCTCGCAGTGCTGCTCGCGGCGGCGGTGCTGACGAACGCGACGCCGCCTCCGGTCGAGACCGGCTCGACGGTCGCGCGCTCGTCGCGGTAGAAGTCGAGCGATGGGACTCGTGCACGACCACGCGCTCGACTCCGGCCGAAGTCGTGCACTTGCCCTCGCCCTCGCCATCACCGCCTCGTTCACCGTCGTCGAGGTCGTGGGAGGAGTTCTCACCGGAAGCCTGGCCGTCCTCGCGGACGCGGTGCACATGCTCTCGGACAACGTCTCGCTCGCGCTCGCGCTCGTCGCGCTCTGGCTTGCCGCGAAGCCGGCGACGCCCGAGAGGACCTACGGCTACAAGCGCGCCGAGGTGCTGGCGGCTCTCGCGAACGGAGTCGCGCTCGTCGCGCTCGCCATCTGGATCTTCGTCGAGGCGATTCGGCGCCTCGAGAGCCCTGTGGACGTCCTCGGCGGCTGGATGCTGGCGATCGCTCTCGTCGGGATCGGAATCAATCTCGCCGCCGGAGCGATCCTGTATCGGGCGCGGGAAGGCAGCCTCAACGTCGAGGCGGCATTCCGCCACGTCTTCGCCGACCTCCTCGGCTCGGTCGGGATCGGCGTCGCGGCCGTGATCATCCTCGCGACGGGCTGGCTCCGAGCCGACGCAGTCGTCGGCATCCTGATCGGCATCCTCGTTCTCGCGAGCTCCTGGTCGATTCTTCGGGACGCCACGAGGATCCTCCTCGAAGCCGCGCCCAAGGGCATCGAGGCCGGCTCGGTGGGTAGGAGGCTCGCCGCCGCGCCGGGGGTCGTCGAAGTCCACGACCTCCACGTCTGGACGATCACGTCTGGCTTCCCCGCGCTCTCGGCGCACGTGCTCGTCGGTCGCGAGGAGGACTGCCACCAGCGCCGGCGGGAGCTCGAACTGCTTCTCCGCGAGGAGTTCGGGATCGCGCACACCACCCTCCAGGTCGATCACGTCGGCGAGGCAGGTCTCGTCGAGATGAGCCGTTTCGGCTAGCGCGTGCACGTCTCCGAGCCCACGATCAGTCCTTCTGTCGGCCCACACGGTGACGACTGGCTCCGTGCGGCGCGCCGAGCCCGGCTGCTCTCCTGGATCTCTCTCGGCTGGATGGCCGCGGAGGGTGCGATCGGCGTCGCCGCCGGCGTCCTCGCCGGATCGATCGCCCTCGTCGCCTTCGGGCTCGACTCGGCGATCGAGGGGTTCGCGAGTCTCGTGATCGTCTGGCGCTTCACCGGAACGCGGCTGCACTCGGAGGCGGCCGAGCGTCGTGCGCAGAAGCTCGTCGCGGTCCAGTTCTTCCTGCTCGCCCCGTACGTCACGGCAGAGGCGCTCCACAGGCTCGCGACCGGTGCGGAGGCGGAGACGAGCTGGGTCGGAATCGCGCTCGTCTCCACGAGCGTCGTCGCGATGCCTCTGCTGGGCGTGGCGAAGCACCGTCTTGCCGAGAAGCTCGGCTCGCCGGCCACGAAGGGGGAGGGGACGCAGAACCTCCTCTGCGCGTACCTCGGCGGCGCGGTCCTCCTGGGCCTGCTCGGCGACGCGCTCTTCGGGCTCTGGTGGCTCGATCCCGTGGCAGCCCTCGTCGTGGCCGCCGTCGCGGTCCGGGAAGGCGTCGAGAGCTGGCGCGGAGAGCGCGCAGAGTGCTGCTGAGTCGTGGCTAGGGCATGAGCACGGCCGCGCCGCGCAGCGTGCCGTGCCGAAGCCGGTCGAGTGCCTCGTTCGCCTCGTCGAGTCGGAACGTCTCGACCTCCGTGCGCACGGGGATGGTCGGCGCGAGCGCGAGGAACTCCTCACCATCGGCGCGTGTGAGGTTCGCGACGGAGCGGATCGCGCGCTCGCCCCAGAGAAGCTCGTACGCAAAGGACGGGATGTCGCTCATGTGGATTCCTGCGCACACGACCGAGCCGCCTTTCCGTACGTGTCGGAGCGCCGCCGGGACGAGCTCCCCGACAGGTGCGAACACGATCACCGCGTCGAGCTCCTCGGGCGGCCCTTCGAGGGCGTCGCCCGCCCAGATGGCGCCAAGGGCCCGTGCGAACGCCTGCGCCTCGTCGTCTCCCGCGCGGGTCCCTGCGAAGACGCGCCGGCCCTGCGCGACGGCGACCTGGCACACGATGTGCGCAGATGCTCCGAAGCCGTAGAGCCCGAGCGTCTCGGCGTCGCCGGCGAGCCGAAGCGAGCGGTAACCGATGAGGCCCGCGCAGAGAAGGGGCGCGGCCTGATCGTGTGGGTAGTCCGCCGGGACGGGGAAGCAGTAGCGTTCGTCGGCGACGGCGAGCTCCGCGTATCCGCCGTCGACGTCGTAGCCGGTGAACCGGGCGCGATCGCAGAGGTTCTCGGCGCCCGTGCGGCAGTAGCGGCACTCGCCGCAGGTCCAGCCGAGCCAGGGGACACCGACACGGGTCCCCGCCTCGAAGCGACCGGACTCCGCCAGCACCTCGCCGACGATCTGGTGGCCGAGGACGAGCGGGAGCTTCGGCCGGTCGAGCTCGCCGTCGACGATATGGAGATCGGTCCGACAGACTCCGCACGCCAGGACGCGGAGCAGAACCTGGCTCTGCCGGGGCTCGGGATCGGGCATGTCGGTCGGCTCGAGCGGCGCCGCCGACGCTGTGAAGATCATCGCGCGCACCGGGTGCGAGGTTAGTCCGAATCGGACGTGTACGGCAGACTGCCGCTCATGCATGACCTCCTCTCCTACCGCGCCGAGTTTCCGATCCTCGAGCACACGACGTACCTCGCGAGTCATACGCTCGGCCCGATGCCGAGAAGCGCCGCCGAGCGTCTCGCTGAG
>DATIBA010000061.1:0-2673 GCA_035457765.1 Gaiellaceae bacterium | reverse complement strand
ATGCGGGCGATCGTCCCTCTCCTACTCGTTCTCGCCGTCGTCGCCGAGGCAGGGGCTCGCCAGACAGCGCTGCCGCAGCAACGTGGCCACGTCGACCTGCTTTCGCACGCGAACGTCGAGATCCGCGGCGGATCGCCATCGGACGAAGCCGGCCTCTCGGTCGCCGCTGCCGGTGATGTCAACGGCGACGGGCTCGACGACGTCGTCGTCGGCGCGCCCGGCGCCGACGGCAACGGGCGTTCGAGCTCGGGCTCCGCGTACGTCGTCTTCGGCCGCGTGTCGCCGTCGGAGATCGACCTCGCTGCGCTCGGCGACGCCGGCTATCGCATCGATGGCGCGGCGGCCGCCGACCGCGCCGGGTACGCGGTCGCAGGCCTCGGCGACGTGAACGGCGACGAACGAGCCGATGTCCTCGTGGGAGCACACGGCGCCGACAACAACGGACGCTCGAACTCGGGCTCGGCGTACGTCGTCTTCGGCAAGCGCACGAGCGCGACCGTCGACCTGGCGGCGCTGGCCGAACAGGGATTTCGGGTCGACGGAGCGACCGTCCTCGAGCGCGCCGGCTGGGTAGTGGCTGCAGCAGGAGACGTGAACGGCGACGGGCTCGCAGACGCTCTCGTGGGAGCGCCCTTCGCGGACAACAACCTGCGGCAGGGCTCGGGCTCGGCGTACGTCGTCTTCGGCAAGCGCTCGAGCGCGACCGTCGACCTGGCCGTGCTCGGAGATGACGGGTTCCGCATCGACGGCGCCGCCCCCCAGGACTTCACGTCCGAAGCGATGGCCGCGGCGGGTGACCTGAACGGCGACGGGTTGGGAGACGTGCTCGTGGGGGCGACGTTTGCCGACAACAACGAGCGACCGAGCTCCGGCTCCGCCTACGTCGTCTACGGCACGCGTACGGGCGCAAGCGTCGACCTCGCGGCGCTGGGCGCTCGGGGGTTCAGGATCGACGGGGCGTCCGGTGGCGATGGCGCCGGTGCGGCCCTCGCCGCTCGTGACCTGAACGGCGACGGGCTGGGGGACGTCCTCGTCGGAGCCGTCTTCGCCGACAACAACGGGCGACAGGGATCGGGGTCGGTGTACGTCGTCTTCGGCGCGGGCTCGAGCCCGAACGTCGACCTTGGAGCGCTCGGCGACCAGGGCCTTCGGATCGACGGAGCCACGGCGTTCGACTTCGCCGGGGGATCGGTCGCGGCGCTCGAAGACGTGAACGGCGACGCCCGGGCAGATGTTCTCCTGGGCGCGGCCGGCGGCGACAACAACGGGCGCCACGACTCGGGCTCGGCTTACGTCGTCTACCTCACCGGTTGGCGCCCGAGCCTCGATCTCGGAGCACTTGGAGATCGGGGATTTCGGATGGACGGAGCGGGGGCGGGCGACTCGGCCGGTTCACCCATTGCCGGAGCCGGGGACGTGAATGGCGATGCACGGGCCGATGTGCTCGTGGGTGCGCGCGGCGCCGATCGCGACGGACGGCCGAACTCGGGCACGGCCTACGTCGTCTACGGCTTCGGCTCGTCCCGGCTCGCGTACGACCCACTCGTGGCTACGGTCGGGAGGAGGGTCGAGTCCCATTCGCCGAGGATCGTGCGGCGTACCGGGCCACCGCGCTTCTCGGTGTCGCGATCGCTGCCTGCCGGACTCAGGCTCGACCCGGCGACCGGGGTGATCGCGGGCACTCCGGTCGTCTTCGCGAGACGCAAGGCCTACACCGTGACGATGACCGATCTCGCCGGCTCGGTCCGAGCCCCGCTCGCGATTGCGGTCACGGACAGGAGTGCGCCGAGGCTCAGACTCGGCGGCCCCGCTGTCCAAGACGTCCTCCGACGGAGGGCCGTGACGGTTAGAGCGTCCTGCAGCGAGCCGTGCCGGCTCAGTGCACGCGGCGCGATCGTGGTGCCCGGGCTCGGGTCCGTCGGCCTGAGACGAGTGCGCGCTTCGCTCGAGACTGCTCGCGCGACGAGGCTCGATCTCTCGCTCTCGACTGCGGCCCGGAAGCGCCTCGCCGGATGGCTCGTGGATGGAAGGCACGGTCGCGCGACCGTGGTGGTGCACGCAACCGACCGTGCCGGTAACACCAGCTCCGCGCGGCAGACGGTCGCAGTGAGGAGGTAGTGCAACTGCAACGAGAACGTCACATGGAGCGAGGCATAGTTACGCGCGATGACGCGACGGCTTCTCGCAGTTCCTGTCGGCGTGCTCGCATTGGCACTCACCGCTCCCGGGTGCGGCGGATCGTCGGGCTCGGATCAGCAGCTCGCCTTCACCCGCGCGCGGGAACGCACTGCCCCCGAGATCTACGTCGTCAACGACGACGGCGGAGGCCTCGACCGGCTCACGCTCGATCCGAGCGACGACATAGGCCCGGCCTGGTCGCCGGACGGCGAGAAGCTGGTCTTCGCGCGCAATCGACACGAGAACTTCGACCTCTGGACGATGAGCGCGGACGGGACCGGCATCGTGCCCCTCGCCGAGCATCCCGGCGACGACGGCTTTCCGTCCTGGTCGCCGGACGGGAACAGGATCGCATTCGCCAGCGACCGGGACGGAAACTTCGAGATCTACGTCATCGCTGCTGACGGGAGCCGCGCCGAACGGCTCACGAACCACCCTGCCAGCGACCTCGCCCCGCACTGGTCGCCGGACGGCCGGAAGATCCTCTTCGACAGA
>DATIBA010000060.1:0-5759 GCA_035457765.1 Gaiellaceae bacterium | reverse complement strand
ACCCCTCCTCAAGACTTGCTCAAGGCGACGTCCAGGAGTCGCATGCAAAGGCACGGCAGGTCGACTGACCAGATGGCCGATTTCGGACGTGTCCGTCGCCCAGAATTTCTACCCAACGTTCTACTCACCTCGGGTGACCTGAGAGCACCGAGCATGACGCTACGTGGCTCATTGGAGCGGCGCGGTCCTCACGGGACGTGCCTCGGGCGTCTGTTGACCGGAGGGTTGTTGGTACGACGTCAACCCGGGGAGTCACGAACGCCCTCTGCGGGAACCGTCTCTGAGCCGGATCGGTCGAGCCGGCATTCCGTACCACCTCGCCCCCCCCGGAGCCCGGCGCACAACTCGCGGGATCGCGTCCTACCACTATTGGGGGGGATGTCCAGACTTAGGTACGTGGCCGAGGCAACGCCGAACCGGACTGATACAGGGACGAGAACCAGCCGGGCGCGGCCAGGGGCGGGGTTCGATACGGCGGCCGTTTTTTCAGGGGATGGCCACGAATGCACGCCAAGATTCGCCGCGCCCGGTCACTTGACCATATCACCGTACGACCCGCGGCGCCGCGGATTTTTCACATCTCTTACGCGAGCCGCTCGTGCGACAGTTCGCGCTTCCGGCCTGGCCGGTTGATCACGCTGGCCGTGCGAGATGCCCGTTCTGATCGAGACCTCCGAGGACGAAGGGCAGTGGAGCTCGCCTGCGACAATCGCGAACGTGCCAGGCCTGATCGAGTCCGCCGCACTCCAGCTTCGCGTGGCGAAGCGGCTCGCGCCTCGCCGGGGCGCGACGTTCGGCCAACGGTTCGGACGCCTCGACGACCGGTTCGTCTTCGTCGTCGGCTCACCGCGCTCGGGAACGACCTTCCTGGCCGGGGCAGTCGGGTCCCTGCCGGGCTTCGTCGATCTCGGCGAAGTCGCCCCGCTGAAGGCGGCCGTACCGGAGCTCGCCCGGCTCGGGCCCGAGGACGCTGCCCGCCGGATGCGCCGGATTCTCGGACTGGCGCGACGTGTCGGTCTGGTGGGGACGGTGCGTGCGGTCGAACAGACTCCCGAGCTCGCCCACGTCGTCCGGATCATCCCGCTCGCGTACCCGAACGCGAGGATCGTCCACATCGTGCGGGACGGCCGCGACGTCGCCTGCTCGCTGCTCGACAAGCCGTGGCTCCGCAGCGCGCAAGTGAAGTCGGACGACGCGGGCCTCGCATACGGCTCGTATGCGCGATTCTGGGTCGAGCCCGATCGTCGCGAAGAGTTCGAGACTGCGACCGATGCGCGGCGCGCCGCCTGGGTCTGGCGTCGGTACGTCAGCGCGGTCCGTTCCGCTCAGAACGCTCTCGAGGTGCGCTACGAACACCTGGCACGGGCTCCAGAGCTCGTCGCCGCGGAGCTCAGCAGACACCTCGACGTTCCGGCCGAGCCTCTCATCGCAAGGCTACGGCGCGCTCACGAAGGCTCTGTCGGGCGGTTTCGGCGAGATCTGGACGAAGCGCAGCTCGCCGAGATCATGGACGAGGCGGGCCAGCTTCTCCGTGAGCTCGACTACGTCAGTTCTGCAAGCGCCTGACGCACCTTGGAGAGGTGCGCTTGCAGCTCGGTGGTCCGCGCGAGATCGGCACCGCTCAGGTCTCGTTTCAGCTTTCGCTCGCGGAGCCGGAGCAAGAGTTCCGCTCCCGTGCGCTCATCGATCGCTTCCTGTGCGGCTCGCGCATCGAGCTCCGCCCGGAGGGGCGTCAGGTCGGCATCGTCCTTGCCGGAGACGAGCATCGTTCTGAAGCGGCGGTTCGTCTCCGAGTCGAAATGCTCCGGCGTGAGCTCGGCGAGCCCGCGCACGAGGGAGTCGTGCACGACGCACGCCGCGAGGACGTCGCGCTCGAGACGATCACCCGCGTCCAGCAGCCGCGGCGCGTCCTGACCAGCCCGCGTCTCTCTGCCGCGCCCGGGCGCGAGACCGGCGAGTGTCTCGCGAGGGAGATCGAGGCGGTCCGCGAGCAGTCGGAGCGCTTCCTGACGCTCGGGCGAGTCCTCTGCCTTCGCGAGGACTTCGCGGGCTCTCACGAACGCCTCTTGCCGGTCGGCGGCACGCTCGATCTCGAGACGGACGCGATAAACGAGGTAGCTGTCGGCGACTGAGAGCCGTTCGGCGAAGCCCACGGGCGCGTCGGCCGGATCCTGGCCCCGCGGAAGCGTCACCACCCGCACGTCGAAGCCCTGTCCCACCGCGAGCTCCATGCCGCGAAGCGTCGCCTCCTGGCCGGCTGCGTCGGCATCGAAGCACAGGAACACCTTCCTCGTCAGTCTCCCGAGCTCCCGCAACTGGCGTTCGGTCAGCGCCGTGCCCATCGACGCGACGACGGGCTCGAACCCTGCCTGCCGGAGTGCGATCACGTCCGTGTTTCCCTCGACGACGGCCGCGTACTCCTGTTTCCCGATCGCCGTCTTGGCGAGATGCAGGCCGTAGAGGATCGACCCCTTGTGGAAGAGGTCGCCTTCCGGCGAGTTCACGTACTTGCCTTTCAGCGGATCGTCGTCCCGCAGCTTGCGCGCCTGGAAACCGACGACGCGCCCTCGCGAATCCGCGAGCGGAAACATGAGTCGTTGCGGGAAGTAGTCGCTGCCCCGTGTCGTGACGAGACCCGCGGACTTCAGCTCCTCGACGGTGAATCCACGCTCCCGTGCCTTCTCGGCCAGGCCACGCCCGGGAGAGAGCCCCAGCCTGAACTCCATCGCGACCGCCTCGCCGAGCCCACGCTCCTCGAGGTACGCGCGCACCGGCGCCCCGATATCGCCCTCCCACAGAAGCCGCTCGAAGTAGGCGGTGGTCTGCTCGAGAACTGCGAACAGTCGCTCGCGCCGGCGCCGCTCCGCCTCGACCCGAGGCGATGCTTCCTCCACTTCGATCGGAACCCGGAAGCGATCGGCGAGCCACTCGATCGCACCGACGAAGTCGAGGCTCTCGGTCTCGCGGACGAAGGAGATGACGTCGCCGCCCTTCCCGCAGCCGAAGCAGTAGTAGAGCTTCTCGACGGGGTTCACGGAGAACGAGGGCGTCCTCTCCTCGTGAAAGGGACAGCGTCCCATGTAGCGCGAGCCGGACGCCCGCCGGAGCTGCGTGCGCGCCGACACGACCTCGACCATGTCGGCAGCCGCAACGACCTCGCGCACCGACGAGTCCTTGATCCGAGCCACTGGACGAGATTACTTGGCGCTCACGTCGTACTCGCGCCGCCCGACATGGGAGTCAGCGGCCCTCTTCGAGCGCGTCCGCGTACGCGAGCGCGAAGCGGTCGGTCATCCCCGCGATGTAGTCGACGATCTCGTCCGCCTCGTCGCCGCGCGCGGCGAGATGGTCGAAGATCCGGTGCACGACCGCATGCGCCCGCTCGTGTTCGGGCACGGCCTGCGGGCCGAGGTAGACCCGCTCGAACATGAAAGCCCGGAGGGAGAGCATCGCCTCCCCCACTTTCCGGGACTGCCGAATGTCGTCGACGCCCTCCGACTCGTCCACGATGTCCCGAACGAGCGTGTCGATTCGGGTCGAACCCGTAGGCCCGAGCACCTCGATCTCGCGGCGTGGCAGGTCGTCCTCGCTCAGGAGTCCGTACCGCACGGCGTCGTCGATGTCGTGGTTGATGTACGCGACGCGGTCGACGAGGCGCACGATCTTCCCCTCGAGCGTCTCCGGCTCGCGTTCGCCCGTATGCGTGAGGATCCCATCGCACACCTCGTGTGTGAGGTTGAGGGAGCGCGCGATGCGCAGGGACTGCTCGTTGTGCCTGAAGCGCCGGCCGAGACGCTCCCTGAGTGCTGCGTCGAGCGCGTCCTCGCCCGCGTGCCCGAACGGCGTGTGGCCCATGTCGTGTCCGAGCCCGATCGCCTCCGTTAGATCCTCGTTCAGCCGCAGCGCTCGAGCTACGACACGCGAGATCGCGGTCGTCTCGAGCGTGTGCGTCATTCGGGTGCGGTAGTGATCGCCCTCCGGGTCGATGAAGACCTGCGTCTTCCCCTTCAGCCGCCGGAACGGCTTCGAATGGACGATGCGGTCGCGGTCGCGCTGGAACGGCGTGCGAACGCTCGATTCCTCTTCCGGAAGCTCACGCCCGCGCGTCTCGAGCGAGCGAACCGCGAAGGGAGACAGGCTCGACTCGAGCGCCCGGATCCGCTCCTCGAAGGCCGCCATCAAAGGATGATCGGAACCGTGCCGCCGTCGGCGCTCCACGCCGCGCCCGTGACGTACGACGCACGGTCGGAGCAGAGGAAGACGATGACCGCGGCGATCTCCTCCGGCCGGGCGAGCCGCCCGAGCGGGCGACCGGCACCGACTTGCGCAAGTACTTCGCCGCGATCGCCCTGCTGGTCGGCGAGGCCCCCGTCGCGCAACCAGGCGTCCGTCGCGGTAGGACCGGGTGTAACCGCGTTGCAGCGGATCCCGTCACGTGCGTAGAGGTCAGCCACGAGGCGCGACAGAGAGAGTACCGCCGCCTTCGTTACCGAGTAGTGCGGCATTCCGGTGGAAGGGCGCTTCCCAGCGGTCGACGAGACGTTGACGATAGCGCCCCCACCGTCGCGTAGACGTGGGAGCGCCGCGCGGATCGCGCGGACGTAGCTCATGACGTTGAGCTGCCAGAACTCGTCCCATTCCTCGTCGGAGACATCCTCGAAGCGCGCCTGCCGCGCAACCCCGACGTTGTTCACGAGGACGTCGAGCCCGCCGAGAGCCTCGGCCGCTTCCGCGACCACCCGTTCGGGCTCGCCGGAGAGCCCGAGGTCGGCCGGCACGTGCGCGATCTCACCCACCCCAGGGGCGCCACGGCGTCCACACGTGACGACGTCCGCGCCTTCCGCGACGAGGAGCCTGACCGTGTCCAGCCCGATCCCTCCGGTCGAGCCGGTGACGAGGCAGCGCTTCCCGACGAGTCCGAGGTCCACGGGCGCGCAGTAGGGTATCCCGGGTGCCGACGACGATCGTCTTGGTCAGGCACGGTGAGACCGACTGGAACCGTGACAACCGCTTCCAGGGCCACGCGGACATCCCCTTGAACGACGCCGGGCGCGCGCAAGCCCGGGGGCTCGTGCTGGAGCTCGGAGGCGAGAGATTCCAGGCCGTGTACTCGAGCCCGCTGCTCCGTGCGTACGAGACCGCCGCGATTCTCGCCGAGAACCTCGAGCTCGACGTTGAGCCCGAGCAGGATCTCATGGAGGTGGACGTCGGCTCGTGGTCCGGGCTGACACGCGTAGAGGTCGAGGAGCGCTTTCCGCACGGCTTCCGGCGCTGGCTCGACTACGGCCACGGTTGGGACGACGGCGAGACGTACGACGCGCTCGGAGCTCGTGTCGTCGCGGGCCTGGGGCGGATCGCCGCGGCCCATCCTGGGACGACGATCCTCGCGGTGACGCACGGCGGGCCGATCCGCTCCGCGCTCGCGGCAGCCGACGGGGTGTCGTTCGGCGAGGCACGCCGCTCGATCGACGTGATCGGGAACTGCGCAGTCGTCCGCCTCGCCGTGCGGGCGGGACATCTCGCGCGAGTGGATCGAGGACCACGCACTCGAGGTTCGAGCTCGAGCAGCGACTAGGCTGTCGGAAGTCGACCAGGAGGCTGTGATGGCGCTTGCACGGGTTGTGACCTTCGAGGGAGTCAACAAGGACCGGATGGAAGAGATGAAGCGCGAGATGGATGCCGGCGGGCGGCCGGAGGGCGTGCCCGCGACGGAGCTCCTCGTGCTCCACGACCCGGAGGCTGAGAAGTCACTCGTCGTC
>DATIBA010000059.1:0-2427 GCA_035457765.1 Gaiellaceae bacterium | reverse complement strand
ACCTATCGCCGCACCTGTTCGGAGTGATCCAGCGGACGATCAGCCCTCGCTGCGGCGGCGGAGCGCCTCCATCTGCAGGATCGCGACCTCGCGACCTCGCAGCTCCAGGAACCCCCGGGACTCGAACGCCTTCAGGATCTGGTTCACGCTCTGCCGGGAGCCCCCGACCATCTCGGCCAGCTCCGACTGGGTGAGCGGCAGCTCGAGCACCAGCTTGTCGCCGTCGTGGCGAGCGTCTCGCTCAGTGAGCTGCACGAGCCGTTTCGCCACCCGCCCCGCGAGATCGAGGAACACGAGGTCGCTGGCCTGCTCGGTGATCCTGCGGGTGAGGTCGCCCAGCGCCTGCAGCAACCCGTCGGTCACGGCGGGATGCCGGTGCGCGAGGTCGAGCAGGGTGTCGCGGTCAAGCGAGATCAACGCCGAGTCCTCCATGGCGGTGGCCGAGGCCGAGCGAGGCGCCCCGCTCAGCGCGGAGAGCTCGCCGAAGCTCTCGGGCGCCCGCAGCGTGGCAAGGACCATCTCCTCGCCACCGCCGCTCGAGACCCAGACCTTCACGAGGCCGGTGGTCAGCACGAAGAGCGAGTCGCCCGGGTCGCCCTCGTAGAAGATCGTTCGGCCCTTCTTCATCGGCCGCTTCACGGCGCGCTCCCCCACCAGCGTCAGCACGTCCGCGTTGAGCCCTGCGAACAGCGGCGAGTTCGCGAGCGCCTTCCCGTTCTCCTCGGCCGTCATGTGCGAGGAAGCCTTCCAGCTGGGCCCCCTCGAGGCAAGACCAGGGCGAGCCCGGACCGGGGTGACATCGACATACGGCGATCGTGTCGGCGTCAAGGGCAAGACGCTCGATCTCGGCGCGTTCACCGTCCGGTCGGAGTCGGGTAGCTCCTACGACGAGGTCGGGTGACGTCGGCCTCGACTCGACGCGGCTCGCGAGGGTAGCCAGGCGGCGACGGGTTCAGCGGGGAGGCTCGGAACCAGCTTGCTGAACGGGTTCGATCCACTCGACGGGGCCGAGCGGTTCCCTGCCGGCGGCGCTCAGCCGGTCCCATTCCTGCCGTGTGTAGACCACGACGTCGGCCGGGACGGGCAGCGTCGACGCGTCGAACGCGAGCGAGCGTCGGTAGGAAGGTTCGGAGCTGTGCTCGACCACGACGATCAGGTCGACGTCGCTTCCGACGCCCCACGTCCCTCGTGCGAGCGAGCCGAAACAGCCGACGCTCACAACACCTTGCTGCGCCGCAGCGCCGGCTGCCCAGGCGTCGACCGCCGCCCGGACCACTTCACGACGGGGCCATCTGAGCACGGACGAAGTCAACGATCTGACCGGCATGCTCGATCGCCTCCTCGCTCTGCAGGGGGCCATAGTGCTCGAACGGTGCGCCCTCCGGATGGCTGTTCGGGTAGCGGGCCGGGATGTAGAACGTGTCCAACACGCGCGCTCGCTCCACCAGATCGGGCTGGACGGACAACGGAAGCTCGCCCACGAGCCTCGCTACGACATGTCCCCAGGCGTCCTGGCCGAGGTGCAGATGGAGCGCCTTCACGGCCTTCTCCGCACCTTGATGTGCGGCGAAGCACGCCCACTCGTGCCGACCCGCCGCGCGCGAGTCCCGAGCCTGCTCGAGATCTCGCTCAGCTTGGGCGAGCCAGTCGCGTGCGCGGTCTCCCACGGATCAGCCTCCTCACGTGTCGCCCAAGCGTACTGCGACGCAGCGATGAAAGCCGTAGTCTCAGCGGCGACCCGCGCGCCACAGCGCTCCCAACTACCCGGAGCCGATGCCGAGAAGCTCGCGGAAAGCGTTCATCGCCGGGGCGAGCTCGACGAGTCGCGTCGCCGATGAACTTCTCGCGCTCGGTAGCGCATGTGATCGGGTGCCTCTCTGCGATATCGAGCGCGCCAGTTGGCGAGGTGGACTGACCGACTACTCCGAGAGATCGTTTGGGTTACTGACACGGCTTGTAAGTTACGGCATATGTAACTACCCTGAACCGATGGTTCGACTGGTGAACCGAGCACGTGAGCTCGCTTCCCTTGAGGAACTCGTCTCACGCCCTGGTGGCACGATGGCGCTGGTCTGGGGACGCCGGCGGGTCGGCAAGACCGCGTTGCTCCAGTCGTTCGCGGAGGGGAGGCGCTCGGTCTACCACATCGCCACGGGACGCCCACCCGCCGATGAGTTGGCGGCGCTCTCCGCGGCTGCGGCCCCGGTGCTCGAGCACGACCTCAGAGACCTCAGGACTCGGCCGTTCCGCGACTGGGATGAGGCGCTGGAGGTGCTCGGTGAGGCGGCGTCCGACGAGCCGCTGCTCGTCGTGCTCGACGAGTTCCCCGAGGCGGCCTCGACCGTCCCCGAGCTGCCCTCCCTGCTCAGAGCCTTCTGGGATCACGCGAAGGATCGAACCAAGCTCTCGCTCGTCATCTGCGGATCG
>DATIBA010000058.1:0-27827 GCA_035457765.1 Gaiellaceae bacterium | reverse complement strand
GACGTTCCGCCCGTCTACGTCGCGGCAACTGCACCGAAGATGCAGGCGCTCGCAGGCGAGATCGCCGACGGCTGCCTCACGCCCTCCATCACGACACCCGATTTCGTCCGTTACACCCGTGAGAACGTCGCCGCGGACATCGACATCGGTTGCACCATCGTCGCGTCGATCCACCAGTCGGATCGCGACGCCGGACGCGACGGCGCGCGCGAGATCGCCGGGATGTACCTCGCAAACAAGTTCCAGAACATCAAAGGCGCAGCGGACACGCTGCTCGAGCTCGCGGAGATCGACATGGAGGAGCTCGCACCGGTTGCCGACGCGATGGAGCAGGGCGGGCGCCTCGCCGCGAAGGCGAAGGTGACCGACTCGCTCCTCGATCGCTGCAAGGCGATCGCAGGCACACCCGCCGACTGCATCGCCGCGATCGAGGAGTACCGCGAGGCGGGGTGCACCCACGTCATGCTCGAGCTCTGGGGCGATCGCCGCCACGATCAGATCCGGCTCTTCGGTGAGAAGGTGCTCCCTCACGTCCGTGGCTGACGTTCGCATCGACCGGGACCGCCTCGTCGAATGGGCGTCGCGGGCGATCGCCACGCCGAGCTTCACGGGGTCGGAGCAGGCTATGGCTGAGCTCATGCGCGAGACGCTCCTCGACATGGGCCTGCACGTCCAGTGGCAGCAGGTGGAGGACGGGCGCGCGAATGTCCTCGGGATCCGTGACGGCGCGGGGGGCGGACCGAGTCTCATGTTCAACGGTCACATGGACACCTCGTACTCGGGCCGCGAGCCCTGGTTGCGTCACGTCGCGGGGTTTCAGCCGAGCCCGTTCGTCGAGGACGGTCGGCTGTACGGACTCGGGATCTCGAACATGAAGGGCGCCCTCGCCTGCTACGTCGAGGCGCTCCGAGCGCTCGCCGACGCCGAGGTCCGGCTTCGTGGCGACGTCATGATCGCCGCGGTCTCGGGTGAGATCGAAAAGACACAGTACGGCGACGCCGTCGGCGCCGAGTACCGCGGGTACGCGGCAGGCTCGCGCTATCTCGTGTCACACGGCGGGGTCGCGGACATGTGCATCCTCGGCGAGCCGACGGAGTCGAAGCTCGTGCTCGGCCACTTCGGGTCGCTCTGGCTGCGGATCTCCACACGAGGCCCCTTCATCCACACCGCGTTCAGCGAGGGGAAGCAGAGCCAGAACTCGATCGTGCGCATGCGCGACGTGCTCGACGCCGTCCTCGAGTGGATCCCGAGCTGGGAGGACGACCCGTCGAACTCTTATCGGGGTGCGAAGGCGATCGTGAACGTCGGTGCGCTCGAAGGCGGGTTCGGGTGGCGGGTGTCGCGGACGCCTCATCGGACCGATCTCTTCCTCGACGTACGTGTGCCGCCGACGAAGGAGATGGCCCTCGCGCGCGCGCAGGTGATGACGATGGTGCGCGAGCTCGCCGAGCGCTTCCCCGAGCACGGGGTCGACGGGGAGGTCTACGTGACCGCCCCGGGTGCCGAGATCGCGGACGATCACGCTCTCGTGAGCGCGCTCGAGGCAGCGCATGCCGAGGTCTTCGGCTCGCCGCCGGAGCGAGACGTGACACGCTGGTTCTCGGATGCTTCCGTGTTGAGCCGGTACGGGATCGCGACGGTGAACTACGGGACGTCGACAGGGCTGCTCGACACCGTGAAGGGCGAGAATCTCGAGATCGACGGCCTCGTGAAGACAGCCGAGGTCTACGCACGAGCGGCGATGAAGGCCTGCGGGGTCTCGTGAGCATCTATCGGCTTCCGGTCGACCTCCCCGTCCCCGTCGACGACGGAGCGGCGGATCATCTCGTCGGCCTCGCTGTGCCGCGGCTCGTGCTCGATTCGTCGGACGGGCCGGTCGATCTCGCCTCGTTCGCGGAGTCGCACGCGGTGCTCTACGTCTATCCGGCCACCGGCGTCCCAGGCCGGCCGAGCCCGGACGGCTGGGATGCGATCCCCGGCGCCCGCGGGTGCACGCCGCAATCGTGCGCGTTCCGTGATCGCGCGGGCGATCTCGCGGATCTGGGCGTCCGGCTCGCAGGATTGTCCGTGCAGTCCCTGGAGCAGCAGATCGAGTTTGCACACCGGGAGCACATACCGTTTCCCGTCATCTCCGACCCCTCGCTCCGACTCGGCAAGGCTCTGGCGCTTCCGACCTTCGAGTTCGGCGGAGCGACGCTGTACAAGCGGATCACGCTCGTACTCGAGGCGGGACACGTCTCGCACGTGTTCTATCCGGTCTTTCCACCGGATCGGAACGCCGACGAGGTCATCGCCTGGTTGCGCGCGAGGGAGGAACGCTCGTGAGGCTCCACCCGGCGTGAGCGGTCACGCTGTGCTGTGGCTTCGCGCCGACGCCGTCTTCGACGCGGGGATGGGCACGTTGCTGCTCATGGCGAGCTGGGATGCCCTCTACGAGGCGCTCGGGCTGCCGCTCGCCGTGCCTGCGATGTACGCCCAAGTGGCCGGAGGCCTCCTCTGTGGCTACGCATACCTCCTCTGGACCGGCGCGACGGATCAAGGGGTCCGCCGTCTCGCCGGAACGACCGCGGTCGTCAACGTCGCCGGTGTCGTCGTGCTGGGGATCTGGCTCGTCTCGGGGAAGCTCGGAGCGGAGACGCTCGGTGAGGTGGTCCTCTGGGCGGCGGTCGTCGCTTTGGCGGCGTTTGCGATGGCAGAGGCCAGGATCGCCCGTGGGGAGATCGAATGAAGCTCGTCACGTTCGGCGACGATTCGCGTGTCGGAGTTCTCGACGGCGAGGAGATCTCCGTCCTCGACGTTGCGAGCATGCGTGAGTACTTCGAGCGCGGTGGGGCAGACGAAGCCGGCGAGCACGTCCCGCTCGGAGAGACCCGACTGCGTGCGCCGATCGCGCCCAAGAAGTTCTTCCACACCGCGGGCAACTTTCGCGAGCACGAGGAGGAGTCGAAGCAGGTCGGCTGGACGCACGAGATCGCGCCCTGGATCGTCTTCTTCCAGAACGTCGACGCGATCGTCGGGCCCGACGAACCCGTCGTGTATCCCGAGCACCTGACGGAGGAGCTCGACTACGAGCTCGAGCTCGCGGTCGTCATCTCGAAGACCGGGAAATGGTTCTCCTCGCAGGAGGCGGTCGACTACATCGGCGGCTACGTCATCTTCAACGACATCACGGCACGAGACATCCAGCGCCGCGAGATGCGCTCCGGCGTGTTCTCGTTCTGCAAGGCGATCGACACTTTCTGTCCGCTCGGCCCGTGGATCGTGACCCCCGACGAGATCCCCGATCCACACGACCTCGCGATGGAGCTGCGGGTGAACGGCGAGCCGCGGCAGGTCTCTCACACCGGCCGGATGTTGGTGACCATCCCGGAGATCCTGAGCCACTACTCGGCCCTCGGGTACTCCGCAGGCGACGTCGTCTCGACGGGAACCGTGTCGGGAGTCGCCGGCTTCTCGCCGGACGCTGCGTCCCTGTACCTCAAGCCGGGCGACGTCATGGAGGCCGAGATCGAACGTATCGGCGTGCTGCGGAATCCGGTGATCTCCTGGCAGGAGGCTCACGGAGAACCGGCGCCACCGCGGGTGCGGTGGTAGTCGGCGCCATCGAGCTCGACCCTGTCGCCGACGCGGTCGGGCTCCTCGGCGACTACCACGAGCTCTATCCCGACGTTCCGAACGAGGCGTGGGTGCCGTATCGCGAGCTCTACCCCGAGCTGTTCGCGGGCGACGGCTGGCGCCTTCCGTGCACGTGCTTCCTCGTCCGGCCGGCAGGAGTGACGATCCTCGTCGACACCGGAGTCGGGCCGCCCGGGCTCTGGGACTGGACTGCCGAGGACGAAGGACGGCTCCCGGAGGAGCTCGCAGCGCTCGGGGTCGCGCGCGATGAAGTCGACCTCGTCTTCCTCACGCACCTCCACATCGACCACCTCGGGTGGAACACGGACCTCGAGGGCAACGTCTTCTTCCCCCGAGCGAGGTACGTCGTCCACGCCGACTCGCTGGCGTTCGTTCGCACGCTGGCCGACCGGCCCCACATCCGTCGCTGCGTCGAGCCGCTCCTCGACCGCTTCGAGACGGTCACGGGTGATGTCGAGCTCGCGCCGGGCATCACGGCGTTTGCCGCGCTCGGCCACTATCCGGGGCACATGGCGCTTCGCCTCGAGTCCGAAGGCGAAAGCGCGCTGCTCATCGCCGACTCGGCCGTGCACCCTGCCTTGCTCGACGAGTCCGACTGGGAATACGTCTCCGACGCAGATCCGGCCGCGTCTGCCGAGACGCGCCGGGCGCTCTTGCCCCAGCTCGTCGACCGCGACGTCGTCGTCGCGTGCGGGCATTACCCCGGAACCGCGATCGGCCGGATCGTGACGCGAGACGGCCGTGTGGTCTGGGAGGAGACGCAGGCCTGAGCCGAGACCTGAACATCCTCGTGGGCGCGGTCGGTCTCTCGGCGCTCGGGGACTGGCTGGCGCTCGTTCCGCTGGCGCTGCAGCTCGAGGAGGCGACCGCATCCGGGATCGTGGTGGCGCTCCTGTTCGTGGCGGTATGGTCGCCCGCCGTGCTCCTCGCTGGTCCTGCCGGCCTCCTCGCCGACCGCTACGACGCGCGACACGTGCTCCTCGTCGTCTCGCTCGCGCAAGCCGTCGTCGCCGTCGGGCTCGCGTTCGTGGCCGGCACCGCGGCGATTCTCGTGCTTGCGGCGCTCCTCGGAATCGGCTTCGCCTTCGCGCAACCCGCTGAGTTCGCGCTCGTTCCCGCTGTGGCTGGAGAGGCGAAACTGATCGTCGCGAACGGCCGCGTGGAGACGGCACGGTACATCGGCTTCACGGTCGGCCCGCTCGCCGGCGGTGCGCTGGCGGCGGCGGGAGGCGTGCGGGCGGCGATGCTCGTCAACGCGGCGACCTTTCTCGTCGTGGCCGCGGCCGCGGTCGCCGTCCGCGCGCCCCATGCGCGTCGCGAGGTGAGAACGGACAGCCGGGAGCGACGGGCGTGGGCCGGAGCCGCCTACCTGATCGAGGATCGTGTCCTCGCCGTCGTCATGACGGTGGCGTTCGTCTCCCTCCTCTTCATGACTGCGTCTGCGACGGCCGAGGTCTTCTTCGCGAAGGACTACCTCGACATCGGTGACGTCGGCTATGGCGCGCTGCTCACGTCGTGGACACTCGGGATGGCGCTGGGCGCGATGTTCCTTGCAAGCCGCGTTCCAGCAGGGATGCTTGCGCTCGCAGCGCTCGCAGCGATCGTCATCCAGGGCCTCGGACTCGCCGCGCCCGCGATCTGGCTCGTGCCCGTGTTCGCCTTCGCCATGTACCTCATCGGGGGCCTCGCGCACGGCACGAAGAACGTCCTCGTGCGAACGCTCATCCACCAGCGCGTGCCGGAGAGCCTGCACGGCCGCGCCTACGCTGCGTACAACGCCTTGCGAAACGGAGCCGAGCTCGTCGCGCTCGTCGGCGGAGGGCTCCTCGTCGCCGCGATCGGTGCGCGTTGGACACTCTTCCTTGCCGGCGCGATCCCGATGGCCGCGGGAGTCGTCGCGCTTGCGGTAAGCCGTCGCCGGCTCTCGGAGCCCGCAGTCTCCGGAGCACCCGCATGACCTGGCCCCGCGACGACGTGAAGCTCGACGGCGTGCGCGCGCTCATGGCCGAGCGTGAGCTGGACGCGCTCGTCGTCCGCGCACCGGACAACGTCTTCTACCTGACGAACTTCTGGGGCATGAAGGGATACGACGCGTGCATCTTCCCGCGTGACGGCGAGCCGACGCTCGTCTGCCTCGAGGCGAGCGAGGACGACGCGGTCCGAACCGCGTGGACCGACGACATCCTCCTCTTCTCGGGCTACGCCCCGACGGATCCGCGACCTCCCGTAGCCCGGGTCCTCGAGCTCGCAAGCGCGGCGGCGAGCGAGTACGGGCGCGTCGGGATCGAGCGCTCTCTCGGGACGCAGGCCGCGGACCGCATGGTGGGCGAGCCGACGACGTTCACCGCCGAGTGGTTCACGGCGTTCGGTGACGCGGCCGACGCGACGCCGCTCCTCGCCGCCGCTCGAGAGCTGAAGACCGAGCAGGAGATCGAGCGCATGCGCCTGGCGAACGACATCGCGGCCGCAGCAATGGAGCACTGCAAGCTCGTCATCGACGCGGGTATGAGCGAGGCGGAGATCGCTGCGGAATGGGAGGGCTTCGTCCATGGAGAGGGCACGGGGTGGGAGGGGAAGGTCGACCTCGCGCTTGGGTTCTCCCTCGTCTGGTCGGGGCAGGGCATCAAGACCTTCACGGCGACGAGCTCGCGGCCCGTGGTCGAGGGCGAGCCGACCTTGTTCGAGATCTGGGTCTGTGCCGACGGCTACTGGTGCGACCACACGAAGAACCTCGTGGTCGGCGAGCTCGCCCCGAGCTATCGCGAGCTGGAGCGAGCGCTCCTCGCGGTCTACGAGGACGCGATCGAGTTCGCACGGCCTGGTGCGAGCCTGCCCGAGCTCGACCGCCGCATCCGGGCCGGCATCGAAGAGATGGGATTCCCCGGCCAGCCGTCGCATCCCATCTGCCACGGCGTCGGTGCCCGAGCGCACGAGCCCCCGTACGCCCACCAGGCCGGAGGCGGCGAGGTGGCGCCCGGGATGGTTCTTGCAATCGAGCCAGGATGCTATATCGAAGGCGGCGGGGGGCTTCGCGTGGAGGACAACTTCCTGATAACGCACGACGGTCCCGAGAAGCTGTCGCCATTCCCCGACGGCGTCGTTCGGTCGTGAGCGGTCCAGCGCCCGCGCCCGCACGGTCGGGGCCCGACCCGAACTGGTCGCGGCGCATCGTCGTGGGGATCGGCGTCGTCGTGGCGCTGACCTTGCTGGCTCTGCTCGGGGCGGCGTTCCTCCCGCGCTGGTGGGCGCAGCGGATCGGCGACCAGGTCGGCGGGAGCATCACGACGGGTGGGTTCCTGGGGCTCTTCTACGGCTTCGTCTTCACGCTCCTGCCGCTCATCGTGCTCTGGTTCGCGATCCGGTTCCTGCGGACGTGGCGCAAGCGCGCCGTGGCGATCGGAGTCGCCGTCCTGCTGGCTGCACCCAACCTCTTGACACTGGGCATCGTGCTCGGAACGGGGAACGCCGCGCATGCGGGTGACCGCATCCTCGACGTCGAGGCTCCTGCGTTCCGCGGCGGGACGCTCGCAGGGGCCGTTCTCGCGGCGGCTTGTGTCGGGGGGTCGTGGTACCTGCTCGGGTCGAGACGTCGCGCGCAGCGTCGAGCCGATGCCCTCGAAGCGTCCCGCGAACCGGCGTCGAACGTCGATCCGTAGCCAACGTGCGTGACGAGTGCTCCACCGATGAGATAGTCCTGGGATGACGCTCGATCGGAGCAAGGTCTGGACCGGCGACTTGAACACGAAGGCGCTCGAGCCGCAGCCGCGCGTCACGGTCGGCCTGTACGACACGACACTCCGGGACGGCGAGCAGACGGTCGGCGTGGTGCTCGCGCCGGAGGACAAGCTCGCGATCGCGAAGGCGCTCTCCGCCGCGGGGGTCGATCGCATCGAGGCGGGGTTTCCGCGCGTTTCGGAGGACGACGCGCGCGCGATCTCGCTCGTCCTCGAAGCGGGCCTCGAGGCCGAGATCTGGGGATTCTCCCGCGCCGTTCGGGCCGACGTCGAGGCGCTCGTCGAGCTCGGCCTCCGAGCCTCGGTGATCGAGAGCCCGATCTCGGACGGCAAGCTGGCGGCACTCGGCGTGTCTCGCGCGACGATGCTGGAGCGCATCCGCGCGGCGGTCTCGTACGCCGTCGAGCAGGGGATCCGGGTGGCGTTCTTCGGCGTGGACTCGACGAGAGCCGATCTCGAGTTCGTTCGCGAGGTCTACGAGACCGCCGTCGAGGCGGGTGCGGAGGAGGTGGTCGTCGTCGACACGCTCGGCATTGCGACCCCGGAGGCAGCCGCGTTCCTCGTCGGCGAGGTCACGGAGAGACTCGATCATGCGGTACCCGTCCACTGGCACGGCCACGACGACTTCGGCCTCGCGACCGCCGCTGCTGTGGCGGCCGTCCAGGCCGGCGCGACCTGGGTGCAGGGGACGGTGAACGGGATGGGGGAGCGGGGTGGAAACGCCGACCTCGTCGAGGTCGCTCTCGCGCTCGAGGCGCTCTACGGGATACCGACGCGGCTCCGGCTGGAGCAGGCGCGCGGCCTCGCACGGCTCGTGCAGGAGCTCGCGGGCACGCCGCTCGCGCCGTGGAAGGCGGTGACGGGCGACAACCTGTTCACCCGCGAGTCGGGCGCCGTCGCCTCGCAGTTCCACGACCCGCCCGCGATCGAGCCGTACGCCTCCGAGCTCGTCGGCGCCGAGCGCGGAATCGTCCTCGGCAAGAAGAGTGGGATCGACTCGATCCGCATCAGGGTCGAGGAGCTCGGGCTGGACGTTCCCGAGGAGCGGTACCCGGCGCTCCTCGAAGCGGTCAAGCGGCTCGGAGCGAAGAACAAGCGGCTCGTCACGGACGCCGAGTTTCGTCGTCTCGCCAGGAGAGGAGCGCAAAGCCATGCACCATCGTGAGCTCGTGAACCCGCCGGAGCTGCATCCTGCACCCGGCTTCAGCCACGTCGCGATCGCCTCGGGGACGAGAGTCGTCCACTTCGCCGGACAGGTCGCGCTCGCGCCCGACTTCGGCCTCGTGGGTGGAGACGACCTCTTCGAGCAGACCCGGGCCGCGATGCGGAACCTGAAGGTCGCGATGGATGCTGCCGTGGTCGGCTGGGACGACGTCGTCAGGCGAACGATCTACACGCTGCACCCCACGGAGTACGAGACCATCACGCGCGCGATCGACGACGTGACGGGCGGCGCCGACCATCCCGCGCAGACGATCGTGGGTGTGACCGGTCTCGCCGTGCCGGGTCTCCTGATCGAGATCGAGTGCACGGCCGTAACCACGTCGTAGGGCGGTTACCCTGATCTCCGTGGCGATCTCGCGGCAGTCGTTCTTCGAGATCATGGCCTCGTTTCCATCCGGCGTCGCGATCGTGACGACGGTGGCACCCGACGGAACGCCGCGCGGACTGACCACGACCGCGGTGTCGAGCGTCTCGGCCCACCCGCCGACGATCCTCGTCTGCGTCGACCTCGGCTCTCGCACGCTGGGCGCCTTGCGTGGACGCAGGGGCTTCGTCGTCAACTTCGTCGGTCGGGGACGAAGCCCGCTCGGACTCCTCTTCGCGTCGAAGGCCGACGACAAGTTCGAGCGGGTGTCGTGGCGGCCGACCGAGTCGGGTTTGCCGCTGCTGCACGAGGACGTCCTCGCCTGGGCCGAGTGCACGACGATGCACGACCTCGAGATCGGAGATCACGTGATCCTGGTCGCTCGGGTCGAGGCGGGCGGCGTCCTCCCGGAGAACGAGCCGCCGCTCATGTACTACCGGCGGTCGTGGGGCGTGTGGTCGCCCGTGCACGAAGCGAGCGAGGCGGAGCCGGTGGAGATCGCGGCGATGGAGGTCTCGGGCCGGGACCTGCGCTGGCAGGGTGCGGAGTTCTAGTGCTGGTCTACGATCGGCCGGTGGCGCTCGGGAAGAACGCGAAGATCGAGCTCCTGAGCCGCATCCCGCTCTTCATGCAGTGCTCGAGGGCAGAGCTGTGCGAGGTCGCACTCAGCGCAGACGAGGTCAACCTCCCCGAAGGCCACGTGCTCACCCGCGAGGGCGAGCGAGGGCGTGAGTTCTTCGTCCTCGTCGAGGGGACGGCGCGTGTGACCCGCAGGGGCCGGAAGCTCGCGGATCTGCGCAGCGGCGACTGGCTCGGTGAGATCGCGATCCTCACGTACTCCCCTCGCACGGCGACCGTCACCACGACGTCTCCCGTGCGTGCGCTCGTGATCACCGCCGCCGCCTTCCGGAACATCGTCGAGACGATGCCCAGGGTCGCGCTCAAGGTGCTGGCGAGCGTGGGCCAGCGCCTGGAGCAGGACGCGAGGAGCTGATTCCGTGCAGAAGTGCGGTTGACCGTCACTCGGGGCGGTGTGATACTCGGCCCGGCTCTGACATGTCACGCCGGAAGCGAGGTGCGCCCATGAGATTCGGCCTGTATACGGAGATCCAGCTGCATCCCGGAAAGACGCCGGAGCGGATGTTCGGCGAGGTGCTCGAGCAGATCGAGAACGCCGATCGCCTGGGCTACGACGTCTACGCGGCGATCGAGCACTTCTTCTTTCCGAAGTTCTCGATCTCTGCGAATCCGATGGCGCTCTTCGCCGCCGCAGCGCAGCGGACGAAGCAGATCCGTTTCCGGACGATGCTGCACGCCCTTCCGTACTGGAACCCGCCGGTGCTCGCCTCGGCGATCGCGGTCCTGGACATCGTCACGGATGGACGGTACGAGTTCGGGGTCGGCCGTGGCCACGGCTGGCTTCCCGAAAAGGCGGGCGTCTCGCTCGACGAGCACGCGCGCCCGCGGTACGAGGAGGCGGTCGATCTCCTCTTCGCGGCGCTCGCGAACGAGCGCTTCTCGCACGAAGGCGAGTACTTCCACGTCGCGGACTCCCACGTCGTGCCGTTCCCCGGCAAGAAGTTCCGGGTCACACTCGGCGGAACGTCGGATCGCACGTACGAGCTCGCGGCCGAGCACGGGTGGAGCGTCGCCGTGCCGCCACTGCTGCCGTACGTCGCGCTGGAAAAACAGCTCGATCTCTATCGGGAGCGCTGCGCCGAGCACGGGACGACGCCGGACATCGTCTGGATCCACGCCTGCCATCTCGACGAGGATCGCGACACGGCCCTGCGCGAGGCGCGGGATTGGACGGTCGGGTTCATCAAGGGGAACTGCTCGCCGCTGACCGAGTACGAGAAGCCCTCGACCGAAGGGCTGCTCAAGGCGGACTACGGCTTCTACACCGCCGGGATCATGGAGCAGCTCAACGAGATCCCGTACGAGCAGCTCATCGAGGAGGACTACATCTGGGTCGGCACGCCGGACGACATCGTCGAGCGGATCGAGCAGACGCTCGAGATCTGTCCCGGCATCGGCGAGATCGCCATCACGGTCAACGCCGGCGGGATCGAGCACTGGATGGCCATCAAGAACCAGGAGCTCTTCATGTCACGCGTGGCGCCGCACTTCGGCACGCCCGTCATGGCGGAGCCCGCGGGAGCCACCGCGTAGTCCGTGAACCGAATGGTCGCCTCGCGTCGTACGAGTTGACTGACATGTCAGAAGGCGGGATACTCGCCCGAGGCAGCGTGGAACGGGTCTGCATCGTCGGGGCGGGCGTCATCGGGAGCCTCTTCGCGGGGCACCTTGCGGACGTTTGCGAGGTGTCGGTCCTCACACGGCGCCAGGAACACGCGGACGCGCTGAACCGCGAGGGTCTCCGTGTGAGCGGCAAGAGCGACCGCCACGCTGTCGTGAAGGCCGTCACCGACCCGGACGAGCTTCCGGACTTCGACGTCGCGATCATCGCAACGAAAGCGACGGGGCTCGAGCCGGCCGTGCGGGCGCTCGAGGGAAGGTTCCCCGACGCGATCGTCGTCACGGTGCTGAACGGCATCGGGGCCGAAGAGGTCGTCCGCAGGTACGGGGAGTGGCAGATCGTGTCCGGAGTGACCTTCATGAGCGGCACGCGCCATTCGGACACACACGTCGAGTACATCCTCGACACGGAGACGTGGCTCGGCCCCTACGAGGACACACCGTTCGCGGTCGTCGAGGACATCGCCGATTCGATCGTTCGGTCAGGACTCCACGCCGAGGCGCTGCCGGACCTTCGACCCGCACAGTGGTCGAAGCTGATCTTCAACGCCACCGTCAACCCGGTCGCGGCGCTCACCGGCCTACGACACGACGGCCACTTCGCGCAAGAGACCGAGCCGACCGATCTCGGCCATCTCGTCCACGGCCTCGTCGACGAGGGCAAGGCGGTCGCTGCGGCCGTCGGAGTCGAGCTTCACGACGACCCGTGGGAGATGAACGTGCTGGCCACGCGCCGAGGTTCTGCGCACTACCCGTCGATGCTGGAGGATGTCGATGCACACCGGCAGACGGAGATCGAGCTCATCACCGGCTCGCTCGTCCGCGAGGCGGATGGGCACGACGTCGACGTACCGCTGCACCGGATGCTGTACGCCCTCGTCAAGGGAAAGGAGGCCTCGTGGGCCGCGAGGGTCTGAAGGCAGGTAAGACACCGACAGGAGGGCAGGGATGACAGTGAGACGATTGGCGGTCGTGGCCGGATTCCTCGCCGTCGCGGCGATCGCGACGACCATGGCATCCGCCACACCCGCTCAGCAGAGGCCGATCACGATCGGCTGGGCTTACGACCCGATCGGCACGATGGCGCCGTTCGACACCTCGGCGGTGGCCTCCGCCCAGCTCCACCTGAAGACGATCAACGCCCGTGGTGGCGCGCTCGGACGCAAGCTCGCGCTCAGGACCTGCAACACCCAGGGCAACAAGCCGGCGGTGGCGAAGTCCTGCGCGGCGAAGCTGCTGGCGCAGGGCGCCGACATCATCTTCACGACCTGCGACGTCCAGCTTGCTGCGCCGGTCGTACAGGAGGCGATCAACCGCGGGGTGCTCGCGGTCGCGACCTGCATCGGAACCGACCAGATGGGGCCGAAGCGATTCGGGAAGAAGGGTCGGCTCGCCTTCACGTTCGGCAACCTGGCACAGGACGAGGGCTCCGCGATGGCCGAGTACGCCTGGAGACGAGGATGGCGGGACGCCGCGATCGCGACCGACACGATCATCGACTACTTCAAGAACGTCAACCAGGCGTTCGAGGCGCGTTGGAGGCAGCTCGGCGGCAGGGTCGTCGCGGAGGAGAGCTACGTGTCGTCCTTCGACGGCAACGCCGATCCGGCGTCCTCGGCGAACGTCGTCAACCGCCTGAAGGACGTCGACGCGGACGTCATCGTGACCACGACCGCTCCTCCGTGGGGGGCGCTCGTGCCGATCATGAACGGACTGCGTACGCTCGGCGTGAACACGCCGTTCCTCAACTCGTGGGCGGGTGACGGCAACTACTGGCTGCCGAAGGACCCGCAGGTGACGAACTACTTCTTCGTCACCTATGCCTCGGTGTTCGGCGACGACCCGCTCCGCGTGGCGAACCGGTGGGCAAAGGCCACGAAGGCGGGTGTCGGCAGCTACATCACCGGTCCTGCGGCGCTCGATGGGGTCGTTCTCGCCATCAAGCGGGCGGGGTCGACGAGAGGGGCTGCGCTGGCGGCGCAAATGGAGAAGTTCAAGAACGTGCCGACGGCCTCCGGCCGGGTTACGTTCTCGAAGAACCTGCACGCCGTGACCGGACGCGCGTACCGCGTCATCCGGATCCACAACAACCAGGCCAGGGTCGTAGGCTCGGTGACCGCGAAGGTCGTACCGAAGATCGGAGGGTGACCGACCCCGAGACGAGGTCAGGTGACCGGCGGCCCGGAGCATCGCTCCGGGCCGCCGCCGTCTCGCGGTCCTTCGCCGGCGTCAGGGCACTCGAAGAGGTGACACTCGAGCTCGAGCGTCACGAGGTCGTCGGACTCATCGGCCCCAACGGGGCGGGGAAGTCGACGCTCGTCAACCTCATGAGCGGCTTCGACTCGCCCGACAGAGGAGCGATCGTGCTCGACTCGCGGGAGATCACCCGCTGGCGTCCGGACCGCCGAGCACGGCACGGCCTCGCCCGGACGTTCCAGCTCAGCCATGCCTTCCGTGGGCTCTCGGTTCGGGAGAACGTCGAGGTCGCGGCGCTCGGCGCCGGCGCGTCCACGCGTCAGGCACGTCGCCGCGCTGACGAACTGCTCGAGCTCCTGCACCTGTCGGCCTACGCCGGGATACCGGCTGCTGCCCTGGCGCACGGTGACGAGCGACGGCTGGGCGTGGGGCGCGCCCTCGCCACGGAGCCGCGCTTCGTGCTGATGGACGAGCCGGCAGCCGGTCTTACCGAGGCGGAGGTGCCGGAGTTCGCGGCCGTCGTGCGGGCGGTGCGCGACGAGCACGGCGCCGGGGTGCTCCTCATCGACCACAACATGGCGCTCATCATGGACGTCTCCGACCGCATCCAGGTGCTGGACCAGGGGCGCACGCTCGCCGAGGGCTCGCCCGAGGAGATACGGGAGAACCTGGATGTCGCAGCGGCGTACCTCGGGGATAGTGCGGTCCACGAGGACACGCCGTGACGGCGATGCTCGAGATCGACGCGCTCGACGTTCGCTACGGAGGGGTGGTAGCAGTCCGCGAGCTGTCGCTTGCCGTGCAGCCCGGGGAGATCGTCGGCTTGATCGGGCCGAACGGTGCGGGGAAGTCGTCGACGCTCAATGCGATCGTCGGCGCGGTGCCGGCCGCCGCTGGGGACGTCCGCTTCGCCGGTCGCTCCATCCGCGGCTCTCGACCGGAGGACGTGGCCCGCTCGGGCATCGCCCTGGTGCCCGAGGGACGCAGGATCTACGGGGAGCTCACGGTGGAGGAGAACCTTCGGCTCGGGCTGGCGGGGCGGAGCGACGGAACGTCCTCCAAGGCGAGCCTCGAGGGTGTGTACGCACTGTTCCCGGTCGTCCAGGAGATGCGCCGCCGACCGGCGGGAGCGCTCTCGGGAGGACAACAGCAGCAGCTCGCGATCGCCCGAGCCCTCGCGGCCGAGCCGCGGCTGCTTCTCCTGGACGAGCCGTCGCTCGGCCTCGCTCCGCGGATCGTCGACGTCGTCTTCGACGCGCTGTCCTCGATCAGGAGCGAGGGGGTCACGATCCTTCTCGTCGAGCAGCGCGCGCAACGCACGGTCGCGTTCTGCGATCGCACGTATCTGATGGCGAACGGCCGGCTGCGGTTGGAGCTGACACCCGCCGACGCCGACGACACAGCGCGGATGGTGGCCGCCTACCTCTCGTGACCGGCGTTCTTGCGGCCCTCAACGTGCAGACCGTCGTCGACGCGGTCGGCCTGGGCGCGATCTACGCCTTGATGGCAGTAGGCATCGGGCTCGTGTTCGGCGTGCTCAGACTGGTCAACTTCGCGTACGGCCAGCTCGTGATGGCAGGTGCGTTCGCGCTCGCGCTCTCGTCCGACTGGGACTGGCCGGCGGGTGCGGGCATCGCCCTCTGCCTCGTCGTCGTCGTCGTCCTCTCCATGGCGATGAACGTCCTCGTCTTTCGGCCTCTGCGCTCGCAGTCCCCGGCCGTCATGCTCGTCGCGACCTTCGCAGTCGCGTTCTTCCTGCAGAGCGTGGCGCTCATCTGGTTCGGCCCGCTCGGCAAGCCGGCGTCGTCGCTGGCGTCGCTCAACCGACCGGTCACGATCGGAGACGTCGACATTCGGAAGATCACGATCGTGGCCGTGATCGTCGCTGCGATCTGCCTGGTCGCACTCGTGCTGCTGCTCGAGCGCACGACGATCGGGCTGCACATGCGAGCGGCGGCGATGGACTTCGGGACCGCCCGCCTTCTGGGGGTGAGAGCCGAGCGCGTGATCGGGACCGCCGTGCTGATCTCGGGGATCCTCGCGGCGGCCGTCGCGGTCCTTCTCACCGTGCAGTCTCCGCTCGTCACGCCAGGGTTCGGCCTCAACCAGACGATCGTCGTGCTCGCCGGTGTCGTCGTCGGGGGGATGAACCGCCTGCTGTCCGCGACCCTGGGCGGCTTCTCCATCGGGTTCGTGTCCGGCCTGCTCGGTGGAGCGTTGCCGACCGCGCAGAGCCAGTACCTCCCGTCGGTCGTCTTCGGCCTCGTCATTCTCGTCCTGCTCATCCGGCCCGGAGGTCTCTTCGCACGGGCTGCGGTCGCGGAGCGCGTGTGAGCGCCCGGGCTCGTCTCGGTCAGATCGTCGCGCCCGTCGCACTCGTGGTCGTCACCGGTCTCGTCGGTGCCCTCTTCGCCCGGCAGACGGAGATCTATTTCATCAGCGCGCTCATCTCAGTCGTGATCGTGGTCGCGCTCCATGTGTTCGTCGGCAACTCGGGCGTCCTCTCGTTCGGACACGCGAGCTTCGTCGCCGTCGGCGCCTGGGCCGCCGGGGTGCTCTCAGTGCCGGTGGACGAGAAGGCTGCAATCTTCCCGGCTCTCTTCCCCGTCCTCGGCGAGCACACGGTGGGGAACGTCGCCTCGCTCTGCGTCGCGGCTGCTGTCGGCGGTGCGTACGCGCTCGTCATCGGCATGCCCCTGATGCGGCTGTCCGGGCTCGCCGCGGGCATCGCTACGTTCGCCGTCCTCGAGATCACACACAACGTGCTCCGCTACTGGGATCGCATCGGGCCAGGCACGAACTCGTTCTCCTCCGTTCCCGAGACGACGGGCATCGTGCAAGCGGCAGCGGGGGCGGCGATTGCGATCGTCGTCGCGTTCGGCTATCAGACGAGCCGGTACGGACGTCAACTCCGCGCGACCCGCGAGGACGCCGCGGCTGCGCGCGCGGTCGGGATCCCGATCGTCCGCCAGCGTCTGTGGGCCTTCGCGCTCTCGGGCGCGCTCGCCGGTTTGGGAGGTGGGTTGCTCGTGCACTTCCTTCCGATCTCGACCGAGGACGCGTACCTGAATCTCACGTTCATCACCCTGGCGATGCTCGTGATCGGCGGGGTCGGCAGTCTCTGGGGGGCCGTCGTCGGTGCGCTCGCGGTGAGCGCGCTGGACTCGTTCCTCGCCGAGGCGGAGAGCGGCCTCGAGCTCGGCGGCCGCACGCTCGACGTGCCCTCGGGCAGCCGTCTCATCCTCGTCGGGCTCCTGATGGCGCTGACACTCGTGCTACGGCCGAGTGGGTTGACGGGAGGTCGCGAGTTCTCGGCCCCCCGACTCACCCGTCCGCCTGAGCCTCCGACGGCCGAGCGGGGTGCTGCGGCGTGAGGATCTGCGTGGTCGGGTGCGGGGCGGTGGGCTCGCTCTTCGCGGCAAACCTGGCGCAGCTCGACGACGTCGAGGTCTGGGCGTACGACCTCTCGCAGGCACACGTGGACGCGATCACTGCGAGCGGGCTCAGACTCATCGGTGCCGGCGAGGTCGTAGGGCACGTCCGAGCGACGACGGACGCCGCGGCGGTGCCGGCATGCGAGTTCGGCATCGTCGCGACGAAGGCCATGCACACCGAGAACGCGATCGCGGCGACCGCGCACGCTTTCGCGGACGGCGCCGTCGCCTCCGTCCAGAACGGTGTCGGCAACGAGGAGGCCATCGCCCGTCACGTCGCCCGGGTGATCCGCGGTACGACGTTTCCCGCGGGGAGGATCCTCGAACCGGGTGTCGTGCACTGGGACGTGAAGGGCGACACGACACTCGGTCCGTTCGAGCCGAGCCCCGCGGGCACCGCGGAGATCGAGCAGCTGGCCAACGCCTGCACGCGCGGCGGAATGCCTACGGCGGCGGTCGCAGACGCGCGGCCCGCACAGTGGCGGAAGGTCGTCTTCAACGCTGCGACGAACCCCGTCGGCGCGCTCACCGGCCTCACGCACGGTCGCGTGTGCGAGCGTCCTGAGCTGCGTGCGCTCGTCAGCGCACTCGTCGCCGAGGGCAAGGCGGTCGCCGCCGCGCAGGACATCACGCTCGACGCCGACCCGGAGGAACTCATCGACCACGCCGCGCGCCCCGAGGTTGCGTACGACCACAAGGCGAGCATGCTGCAGGACGTCGAGGCGTGTCGCCCCACCGAGATCGACTTCCTGAACGGCGGGATCGGGCGCTACGGGCGCGAGCTGGGCGTCCCGACTCCCCTGAACGATGCAATCACTCAGCTAGTCAAAGCACTGGAGGACTCATGGTCATCTCGCTCACCTGGACGGTGACGCCTGACGGCCGGCGGAGCCGGCCTCCGGCGCCACCTGCCGCCGCTGGCGGCAGGATGCTTCGGCCTCGGGCCTCGGTCGTACGGGGTGTACCGCCCTGGGGCCCTCGGCCTCGCCTCCTTGGCCAGCGACGACCCGGGAGACCGAGATGAACGCGGAGCTCGAGCGCCGATACGCGAACGTGCGGGCCGCCATGGCCGCGCACGATCTCGACGCCCTCGTCATTTCCGGCAGCGAGTACACGGGCTTCGAGGGCTCCGTCACGTACCTCTCCGGGTTCCAGAACGTCCACCGCTATGCGTACGTCGTCGTGCCCGCGGACGCGGCACCGTTCATCGTCTTCCCGACGGAGGCTCGCTACGTCGGAGAGCATGGGAGCGCCGCGCTCGAGCAGGTGTTCCACGACCGTCCGGGCGAGTACATCGCGGAGCGGGCGCGGGACGCGAGCTGGAGGCGCGTAGGCGTGTACGGCCTCGACTACGTCATGACCGTGCGGGACTATCGCGCGCTCGACAGTCTCGACCTCGTGGCCTTCGACGTCGAATTCGACCTCGCGCGAGCGGTGAAGAGCGAGACCGAGCTCGAGTCGGTTCGCGACTCCGTGCGGATCAACGAGCGAGGCTTCGAGGTCTTCTTCGATGCGTATGCACCCGGGAAGACGGCCGCGGAGGTCATGGCCGCGGCGGAGGAATGGTTCGTCGCCGAGGGCTGCGGACGCCTGACCATGAACATGGTTCTGACCGGCAGCGATACGTTCGCGCGGCCTGAGTTCAAGATCGCCCGCCGCGAGGAAGTGCTGGGATCCTTTCTCCTCCCGTCGCTCGAAGTGGCGGGCCCGGGGATGCACTGGGTGGAGGTCTCGAGGGCGATCGCGTCGCGCGACGCGACGCTCTCGGACGACACCGCGCGCATGGCCGACGCGTACCTCGAGTACTTCGAGGTCGCGCGGAGCGCGATGCGTCCCGGGGCGAGCTGCCACGACGTACATCGGGCGGTTTCCGCCGGCTTCGTCGAGCGCGGGTATCACCTCGGGCACGTCACTGGCCACTCGATCGGAATGACGATGATCGAGTTTCCGAAGGTCGGGGAGGGGGTCGAGACGGAGCTGGCGGAGAACATGGTCTTCTCCATGCACCCTCACGCGATCGCACCGAGCGGGGACGACTGTCTCTACATGCAGGACACCTGGCTCGTGACGGCCGGCGGGGGCGTGCCGCTGTCGACGTTGCCGATGCAGGTGTTTCGCGCAGACGTATGACGAAGGGTGGCGTCCGCGAGGCTACAATCCGAGTCGTGAGCTGGCCGTGGCTCGTGTTGCTCGTCCTCGCGGCCGCACTGGTCGTCGCGGTCGAGCGACCACGCCTGGAGCGCCGCTTCGGTGGTACCGCACGGCGGGGCCGCGAGCGCGAGCGGCGCAAGAAGCAGTTCCGTGTCGTCACGGCGGACGAGGAGAGCGACGAGTTCATTCGCTCCGTTCAGCGCGACCTCGACGCGCTCCCCACGATCGAAGAGCGAGACCGAAAGACGTAGCACGGTGCGGACCCGCGCCGTTCGGCTCTAGCGAATACGGAACGTCGCGGTAAGCCAGCGCGAGTTCGGAAGGATGCGGGCGACGTTCTCCGTGTTCTTCGTCTCCTGGTAATCGGAGACGCGAACTCGGATGCGGTGCGTGCCGGGTGCGAGACCTCTCGTCGACACCGAGATCACGCCACGCCGGAACGAACTCGCCCGGGGGGCGCCGTCGACGATCGCCACGATCGAGGGCGGGTAGACGCCCGAGCCGGCATCGGTCGCGAGCACGCGGAACGGGGCTCCGGCCCGGACGACGTGTGACGCGACGCGCAGAGTCGGCGGAGTGACGTCGTTCACCCAGAAGCGGAACGAGAAGCGTCCCGCGTCGGCTCGCCGCGCACTGTCGAAGACGAGCTCGTACTCGCCCGGCCGGGGCGAGAGCGCGCCGGCTGCGGGCACGAGCGCGCGGAACTCCTCGAGGTAGGGGTTGTGGTTGACCGGCAGGCCCGCGTACCCGGTCAGTCGGTTCTCGTCGAGTGCGGCGACCGCGCGCGGCTCCACGCGCACACCTGCTGCCTGGCTCGTGACGACGACGCCGAAGTTCGCGACCTGTCGTGCGAGTACGAAGCGGTAGACGAGCTCCGGTCCTCGCAGGATGGTCGTGACGCCCACGCCACGCGGGTTCTCGGGGTAGCGATAGCGCGTGACGAGCGCGGGCCGGGCCTGGGTCGTCCCGCGGTAGATGCCCGGTCGGCCGAGGGCGACGACGCGATGACCGCCGAGCTTCTGTGCGGTCCTGCGGCCCCAATACGGGATCCTCCGCACGTCGTCGCCGCGGCGAAGCACGAGGTAGCCGGAGATCTCACCTTCCCGTGGCGCGCCGGCGGCGCGGACCTCGAACGCGAGCTCTCCGGGTACCGAGACCTCCGTGGTCGCGAGATCGAGAGAGACACCCGGCGCGCGGCGCAACTGCTCGACGTTCACCGTCCAGGTACCGGCGCCGCCACCCGCGTCGTGAAGTTGGACGAGCTGTTCCTCCACAAGATCCCGGCCATTGAGGAGCCCGAACGACAGTGAGCTCGGATCCGCGAAGAGAAGCGGGCGGTCCGCGCGCGCCAACGCAACCACACCGCCGCCCTGGAATGTAGGAGTCAGGCGCTCGCTTCTCTCGCCCGTCGCATCGGCTCCGGTCTGCACGAGCGCCGACTTCACTTGCGCGACCGTCCAGTCGGGGTGGCGCTGGGCCAGCAGAGCGGCCGCGCCGGCGACGTGCGGCGCGGCCATGCTCGTCCCCGAGAACGACTCCCAGCCTCCGGGGACGGACGAGAGCACGTCGACGCCGGGCGCGGCGACGTCCGGCTTGAGCCGGAGCGAGATCGTCGTCGGGCCCACCGACGAGAACCCGGCATGGACGCGAGTCGCAGGGCCCGAGATCGCAACCGCGCCCGTGGTGATCGCGCGCTCCGAGTTGGCCGGCGAGGAAACGGAGCCTGCGCCGACGTCGCGGTAGTCGTTGCCAGCCGCGACGACCGGCACGACACCGGCCGCAGCGGCGGCGTCGAGCGCCAGGGCGACGATGTCCCGGCTGGGCTCGATCTCGGGCTCGCCGCCCGAGAAGTTGATGACGTCCATCCCGTCCGCAACTGCTGCCTCGATAGCGGCGGCGATCGCGGGCGAGTTCGCGTTGGGGCTGATGCCCGAGTCCGTCTCGACGAAGACCTTGTAGTTTCCGATGTAGGCGCGCGGCGCGACGCCCGAGACGAGGCGGCTGCCTCCGGCAGGCGTCTGCGGGTTCCCCGCGGCAATTCCGGCGACGTGGGTTCCATGACTGTTGTCGGAACGATCGAATGCGAGCCTCGCACTCGGGGAAGTCGCACCGCGTGGGGGGAACGCGCGTGCCACGATCACCTTCGCGGACGTGAACCGCTCCTGACCCATCGGAAAGCCGGGCGGCATCGCGTATCCCGCAGCGTCGAAGAACGGATGACTCGGATCGACGCCGGAATCGATGATCCCGATCTTCATTCCCTGGCCCTGGGTGTCGAGCGTCGGCCCCCAGACGACCGGTGCGCCGATCTGCCCCGGTGTTCGATCGAGCTGCGGGCCGTACGTCGCGGACGGCAGCACGTCCCGCACGCCACGCAGCCTCGCGAGCCGGGGCACGTGTGTGCTGGGGACGGAGACCGAGAACCCGTTGGCGACGAGGCGATAGCGCCAGCCGATCAGCGCCGAGGGCACTCGTCGCGCGAGCTCACGCCGAAACGCCCGCTGCTCGACGGCGATCGCCTCCGCGCGTCGGGGCGCGGTCGAGAGCGGGGGCGAGTCGAGGAGAACGACGACCTCCGTCCGATCGGTGTCCGCAAGCACGACCCCGTGGTCCGGGGATACGGTGAGGATCAGCGCGAGCGCGGCTCCCGCGAGGACTGCGACCCGTGTCATCGAGGACTGAGACGACCCAGAGCTAGAATCGGATGGCCGCGCGGATGTGGCGGAATTGGTAGACGCGCACGGTTCAGGTCCGTGTGCCCGTAAGGGCGTGGAGGTTCAAGTCCTCTCATCCGCATCGCTCGAGCATTGTGGCGATGTTGCCGCACGTCGCGCGGATCCCTCGATCGAGGGACGCCACCGGCGAGGTGAGCGACGACCACGTGAGGGTGGACGCGCTCGTGTTCCGCGTTGGCGTCGTCGTGCTCGCGCTGTCGCTTTCCGCATGGACCCTGCTCTCGCTGGTCGTCCTGGTCGGCCGGGTTCGCTACGAGCGTCGGCGGCCCGCGCCGAGCTCGAGAAAGATCCGCGCGCGTGAAGCCGAGCGACTCGTCCGCCGGGTGAGCCGGCGCCCGCGCACCGAGTGGGGGAGATGGCGCCGGATTGCGGCCCTCACCCGACTCGAGCAGGCGCACCATCCGGCGGTTCCACGCCTCATTCGAAGCGTGCTCGCGGATCCGGATCCGCGAATCGCGACCTCCGCGATACGGACACTCGGCGACATCGGGGACGAGTGGGCGATCGACCTTCTCATCCGTGCCCTCCACAAGGGCATCGGCCCGCGCTCGAGGGTGGCGGCGGAGCTCGAGCGGCTCGCGCCTGCACCCGGCGAGAAGCTGCTCCCGCTCCTCCGCGACTGGAATCCCGCAGTTCGCTTCTGGGGTGCGACTCTCCTCGGACCCTACCCGGATCTCGGCGAGTCGACCCTCATCGCGCTCACCTGGGACTCCGATCCCAACGTCCGGGCAGCTGCGGTCGAGACGCTCGGGAGCCGAAGTGGTGATGGCGTCGGGGCCGCGACGCTCGCGCGCCTCGGGGACTCGGAATGGTTCGTTCGCGTGCATGCCGCGCGTGCGGCGGGTCAGGTCCTCGGCGCGGCGGCTGCGCCCACGATCGCGCAGCACCTCTCCGAGGAGCGGTGGTGGGTGCGAACGGCGGCGAAGGATGCGCTCCGCGGGTTGAGTACCGACGCGGTGCCGTCGCTTCTCGCCATGCTCACCCACGAGGATCCCTTCGCTCGCAACGGTGCTGCCGAGGTCCTTCAGGACATCGGGTTCGTCGACTTCCTGGCGCTCGACGACCCCTCGAGTCCGCTCCTGGAGCGGATCTACGCGGCCGGTGGTGAGCGGCTGCGCGACGCCACCGAGCAGCGAATCGCGGACCTGGACGAGCGGGAGGTGAGGGTCGCATGATCGAGACCGTGCTGAGCGTCGTCGTCCTGGGTTGCCTCGCGTACCTTCTGCTGACGACCGTCTTCTACGCCACTCTCGTGGTCGTGGGCGCCTTCGAGAGCACCGTCCGGCGCCACGAGAGTCGATCCGACGACTTCGCGACCCTCGCGACCTCGAGGTTCACGATCCCTGTGAGCGTCTTCGTCGCCGCATACAACGAGGAGCGCGTGATCGAGTCGACGGTGCGATCGCTCCTCGCGCTCGACTACCCGGAGCACGAGGTCATCGTCGTCAACGACGGGTCCTCTGATGCGACGATCGACGTTCTCCGCTCCGCCTTCGAGCTCGAGCCCTACGAGGTCTTCGTCCGACGCGTATTCGCGACCTCGGAGGTTCGGGCGGTCTATCGCAGCCGCGTGCATCCCAATCTCGTCGTCGTCGACAAGGAGAACGGGGGCAAGGCGGACTCGTGGAACACGGCGCTCAACGTCGCGCGCTTCAGGTACGTCTGCGGTGTCGACGCCGACACGTGCTTCGATCCCCAGGCTCTCCTCAAGGGCATGCGGCTCGTCGTCCAGGACCCGGCGCGGATCATCGGTGTGACGAGTCATCTGACGACATCCCGCGATCCGGAGGCCTCTTTTGCCGCACCGCCGGGGCGGCGCAGGATCGACCGCAACCTCTTCGTCGCGTATCAGCATCTCGACTTCGTGCGGGCGTTCTTCAACAACCGGATCGCCTGGTCCCGGCTGCGGTTCATGCTCTGCTCTCCGGGCGCCTTCCAGATCTGGCGACGGGATGTCCTCGAGGAGGTCGGCGGCTACGACTCGTCGTTCACGTGCGAGGACATCGAGGTCACGTTCCGGATCCACGAGCGGTTCCTGCGCGAGGGTCGCGACTACGAGATCCTTTGCCTGACCGACAACGTCGCCACGACGGAAGCCCCCAGCTCGCTTCGAAACCTCGTCGCGCAGCGCGAGCGCTGGCAGCGCGTGATCGACGAGACGGTCGTGCACTACCGGCGGATGTGGTTCAACCCCCGATACAAGACCGTGGGCCTCTTGGGTGCGCCTTTCTACCTGCTCAGTGAGGTGATCGCCCCGGCCTTCGAGCTGCTCGCGCTTCTCTCGCTGGGGCTCGCGATCGCCCTTGGGCTCTTCGAGCCGTGGACTCTCGCGGTCACGGTCGCGGCCATGGCGTTCACGAATGCGACACTCACGGTCTGCGCGGTGCTGTACGACGATCTCCAGTCGCGGATGTACCGCACGCGCGACCTCGTCCGGGTGCTCCTCCTGGCGCCGCTCGACCTCGTCCTCTATCGGCCGATCATGCTGTGGGCGCGGCTGAAGGGCTCGTGGCGCTTCCTGCGCGGCGACAAGGCCTGGCACAAGTTCGAGCGCAACGTGCGCGCGCCCGCTTGACGGCGGCTGGGCCGGCGGCGAGGAGCGCGTGACGAGCGAGGGTTGACTCGACACCCCAGTGCGAGGAAGAGATCGAGGTGGTGGTGAGCCCTGAGGGATACGGTTCGGACGTGCCCGACGCGTCCGAGCTCCTGGCCGCCTACGACGCGCAGCTTCGCGACCACGTGCACGACCCGTTGCCGAGCGGAGCCAGCGTCGAACGGGACGGACCGCTGCTTCGTCTCTTCCGTCTGGGAGGACGGGGCTTCGTCGTCTATCGGGATCTCGGCGGGCTCGAGGGAGCCGCTCTCGACGACCTGATTGCGCGCCAGGTGCGCGTGTTCACCGAGCGCGGGGAGCGCTTCGAGTGGAAGCTGCACGGCCACGACCGGCCGCCGGATCTCCCGAGGCGACTGCGTGCGGCGGGCTTCGTTCCCGAAGACGAGGAGACGGTGGTGGTCGCGCAGGTGGACGAGGTCGCGAGCCCGCTCCGGCTCCCCGAGGGCGTATCCGTACGCGAGGTGACCGAGCGATCCGACCTCGACCGGATCGCAGCGGTGCAACCGGCCATCTGGCAGGAGGACGAGGAGCCCACCTGGCTCGCGGCGAGTCTCGAGGCGGAGAAGCGCGCGGATCCGAAGTATCTCACCGTCGTCGTCGCGGAGGTAGACCGCACGGTCGTCTGTGCGGGTTGGGTGCGGTTCGAGCAGGGAACGGACTTCGTGACGCTGTGGGGTGGTGGGACGGTGCCGGCGTGGCGTGGGCGCGGGGTCTACCGAGCAATGGTCGCGTACCGGGCAAACCTGGCGGCCGAGCGCGGCTTCCGCTTCATCGAGGTCGACGCATCCAGCGACAGCCGCCCGATCCTCGAGCGTCTCGGTTTCGTTGCCGTGACGACGACGACGCCGTATGTCTGGTCGCCGCGGGCCAATTCGAGCTGAAGCCTAGGGAGGAAGCACGGCGAGGACATCAGCCGCGTGGGTCGCGGGCTTGACCTTGCGCATGACCTTCGCGACTCGTCCTTCGGCGTCGATGACGAACGTCGCGCGCTCGATGCCCATGTACTTCTTGCCCGCCATGCTTTTCTCGACCCACACGCCGTACTGCTCGGCGACCGCGTGGTCCTCGTCGGCGAGGAGCGTGAACGGGAGGTCGTACTTCTCCCTGAACTTGACGTGCTTCCGCCGGCTGTCCGGGCTCACGCCGAGGACGACGGCCGCACGTCGCTCGAACTCACCCCAGACGTCGCGGATGCCGCACGCCTGCTCGGTGCAACCCGGCGTGTCGTCCTTGGGATAGAAGTAGAGGACGACGGGCGTCCCTCGGAGTGACTCGAGCGAGACGTTCTCGCCCGCGTCGCTCGGGAGCGTGAACGTCGGAGCCGGCTTGCCTTCCTCGACCATCGACCGAGCGTATCTGCGTCGGTCCCGGTTGAGCGTCCCTGGAGAACGACGACTTCCCGGCAGATGCACGTGATCGTCGTAGCCGGCGTCCGTACGGCTGCTCGTTTCCCGGGCCGGTCACAAATCGGGTGGAACTGTCATACAGGAGGCATGAGTGGCGCGGAGCAACGCTCCGACAGCGAGCTCCTGCTGGCGGCGCGCACGTCCTCGGAGCCGTTCGGGGTCTTCTACGAGCGGCACGTTGCTTCGGTGCTTGCCTTCTTTCGCCGCCGAGTGGCCGGCCCGGAGGAAGCGTTCGATCTCACCGCCGAGACCTTCGCGGCGGCACTTGCCTCGTTGCCTCGCTTCGAGCCGGGACCGGAGCCGCCGCGGGCGTGGTTGTTCGCGATCGCGCGCCACAAGCTGAGCGAGGCCCTGCGGAGGGGTCGCATCCAGGACGAGGCGCGGCGTGCGCTCGCGATGCAGCCCATCCAGTTGGATGACGAGGCGATCGAGATCCTCGAGACGACGGCACATGCACCAGCGATCGAGCTGCTCGAGACGCTCGCTCCCGAGCAGCGTGATGCGATCACGGCCCACCACCTCGAGGAGCGCGCTTACGCCGAGATCGCCGCCGAACTCCGCTGCTCGGAGAGCGTCATTCGCAAGCGGGTGAGCCGTGGCCTGGCTGCACTGCAAATCCACCTTCGAAACGGAGAAGCCTGATGAGTGATCCCGTTAGCGATCTGAAGCGACAGCTTCTGGCGGCGGCCGCGCGCCAGCAGGAGCAGACGATTCCGGCCCCGAAGAGGCGGCGGGGCGGTGGTCGCCGGCGCGTGGTCGCGCTCGTTGCGGCGGTGCTCGTCGTGGCGGTCGGAACGGCCTCCGCGATCGGCGGTGTGCGCGACTTCTTCCTCGATCGGGGTTTCATCGGCCTGCCACCCCAGGGAGCGACGCCCAGCGCACCGGAGAGCGGCGAGCTCGTCCTGCAGTGGGAGGGAAGGAGCGCGACCCTTGATGGAGCACCCGTCGTCCGCGCCTGGGTGTATGCCGACGGCCGAATCATCTGGAGCCAGACCGCGAGCCGGAGCGGGCCCATTCCCGAGGGCGCGAACGAGCTCACCTCCGGCTACCTCGAGCAAAGTCTCACGCCCGACGGCGTCGAGCTCCTGCAATCGGAGGTCGTCGGACTCCTGGATCGCAGTCGTGCTCTCCTCGAGACTGTCTCGCCCGACGACGATCCGCTGCCAGGCCCGTTCGGCGGCTTGGCTCTCTTCGTTCCGGGCGATGACGGCTTCTCGGGGGTCCGCTGGGGGTCCCTGCAAGCACGCGACGGCGACAGGCTCGTCCGCCTCCAGTGGAGGGGCATCCCAGCTGAGGGAAGTGAGAGGTTCCAGGAGATCCTCGACGACATGCGCAAGCGCTTCGAGGGCACGATCGCCACGCCGGAGCAGGTCTCGGATCTGCGGCGGATCGACGCGCTGCTCACCGATCCGGCTTCCGTCCTGCCGACGAGCGCGTGGGCCGTTCCGAAGATCAGGGCCTACGTGCCGTCGCACTACGCGGTGTGCATCGACACCGCGCCGCCGAAGGATGCGTCTCACGTCCTCTCGTTACTGCCGCCGCGGGCCGCGGATGTGCTGCGCGACAAGAGCCGGACAAGCTCCGAGGACGACGTGGTCACCAACATCGATCAGGAGCCGGGGCACATGGTCGTGATAGGCCGATCGATCACATACTGCTCCAAGCTGACGACCGAGGAGGCCCGCGAAGTCGCGGAGGCTCTCTCCGGACTCGATCCGGACCCCGGATTCCAAGGCAAGGTCAGACTGGCGTATCTGCTGGCTGAACCTGTCGACAACCTGAATCCAACGTCAATCTGGTTCGAGCCGTACTTCCCCCACGGCCAGGTCACCTGCTCCGCCTGCGGATGAGCGTTCGAGCCGTGTGAGCGCGCCGCTACGGAACGGAAAACCATGCATGCTCGACTCATCGTCCTCGCCGTGCTCGCTGCGGCGTTCACCCTGACATCGTTGCCGCGACCGGCCAGGCCGCAGCGGTTTCGGTCAGTCGAGAGAAATAGGCAGCGCGGATGACGACACGAATGCCGAAGACGGCTTGCCTTCGTCGACCGTGTTGCGATCGGAACCGCCCGTCG